>JBKJMN010000061.1:0-21952 GCA_046596405.1 Burkholderiales bacterium | reverse complement strand
CGCTGACGACCGACGCGTACAGCGGCTGCGGATCGACCAGCCACAAATCGCTGTAAAGCCGCAGCAGCGGGCCGTTGTCGTAGAGCATTTTTTCGAAGTGCGGGATCGTCCACTGCGCATCGACGCTATAGCGGCAGAAGCCGCCGCCCAAGTGGTCGTATATGCCGCCTTCGGCCATCTTCGTCAGCGTCAGCCGCGCCATGCCCAGCGCGGAGTCGTCGCGCACGTCGGCGGCGCGGTGCAGGCAGAAGTCGAGTTCGGCCGGATGCGGAAACTTGGGCGCCGTGCCGATGCCGCCATCGGTTTCGTCGAAGAGATTTTTCAGTTCGCGCAGCGCCACGTCGAGCACCACTGCCGACAATGCGCCGGCGCCCGGGGGCGGCGGCGGCGTCTGCCCGAATGCCGCGCGCAAAGCGAGGCTCTGCTGTTCGATTTCGCCGCGCTGGTCGTGATAGGCGGCGGCGACCTGGGGCAAGAGGTCGATGAAGCCGGGCATTCCATGGCGCGCGGTTTTCGGAAAATAAGTGCCGCCGAAAAACGGCGTCTGGTCCGGCATCAAAAACATCGTCAGCGGCCAGCCGCCGTTGCGCCGGGTCAGCAGCGAATGCGCCGTCTGATAAATCTGGTCCAGATCGGGCCGTTCCTCGCGGTCGACTTTGACGTTGATGAAGAGCTCGTTCATGCGCGCGGCGACCGTGTCGTCGGCGAACGATTCGTGCGCCATCACGTGGCACCAGTGGCAGGCCGAATAGCCGATCGAGAGCAGGATCGGTTTGTCCTGCTCGCGCGCCGCTGCGAGCGCCGCCGCACCCCACGGATACCAGTCGACTGGGTTGTCCGCGTGCTGCTGCAGATAGGGGCTCGTTTCCTGCGCGAGACGATTCGCCATGGGGTCCGGTAAAAAGGGCGAACGCGGGGCGGGAAGACCGCTCGAGGTCAGCTTTGCAGCGACGGCCGCAGATAGGCCATGCGGTCGATCGATTGCATCTTGATTTCCCGCACGACCTTGGCGCGCCAGATTTGCAGCGTGACGTGGCTGCCCGCGGCACCGCTTGCCCACAGCGCCTGATAGAACTCCGCCTGGCTGCTGATCGCCTGGCCACCAACCGCCAGGATGACGTCGCCGCGCGCGAGGCCGCCGCGTTCAGCGGGTGAATCGCGCAGCACCTGGGTCACGATCACGTGTTGCCGCGCTTCTTCGGAATAGATGCCCAGCCACGGACGCGCCGCGCCGCTGCGCCGGCCGTGGGTTTTCAGGTCATCGAGCACCGGCAGCAACAGGTCTGTCGGCACGAACATATTGCCGGGAAAGGCCGCGCCTGCGTCGGTTGCGTCACCAACCCACAGCGAGCCGATGCCGACGAGCTCGCCGCGCGCATCGAGCAGTGCGGCGCCGCTGTGCTGGTCGCGCGCCGGCGCGGTGAAAATGGCATCGGCGAGCGCGTATTCCCACCAGCCGGTGAACGCGCGCCGGCCGACGACGCAGGCATTCGACCAGCCGCCGGCGCCGGCGTGGGCGGCGACGGTGACCGTGTTCATGTCGCGCACGCGCGCGCTGTCGCCCAGCGTCAGCGGCGGATGATCGAGGGACTGGGCGGCGCGCACGAGCCCGAAGCCGGTTGCGTGGTCGAAGCCCGCGACCGTCGCCGGCAGCACGCGACCGTCGGCGGTGACGACCAGGATCGATTCCGCCTCCAGCAGCAAGTAACCGATCGTCAGGATATGGCCGGCGTCGTCGATCAATGCACCCGTGCCTTCGCGTTCGGTGCCCAGGGTGTCGGCCGTGCGCGCGCTGGCGGGGACGCGGATGCCGAGTTTGACGATCGCACCGGCGAGATCGTCGGCCGGGAAGGTAGCGGACGCGGGCAGGTTGGCGGCGCCCCAGGCGGCCCAAGACGCGGTGATCAATGAAGGCATGACGGGTTTCAGGGTGAGGTCAGCAACGACTTTACCAACGCAATATATTGTGCGCGAGCGACGCTCGCGAGTCAGTCGGTGACCGCACCTTTACTGGCGGTGGATACGAGCTTCACGTATTTGGCGAGCAGGCCCCGGGTGTAACGCGGCTTGGGCTGGCGCCATTTTTTCTTGCGCTGGGCCAGTTCCTTGGCGCTGATATTGAGTTGGATCAGAAGCTTGTGGGCGTCGATCGTGATCGAGTCGCCTTGCTTCACGAGTGCGATCGGACCGCCCTCGAACGCTTCGGGTGCGACGTGCCCGACGACCATGCCCCAGGTGCCGCCGGAAAACCGCCCGTCCGTGATCAAGCCTACCGACTCACCAAGACCCTGGCCGATTAACGCCGAAGTGGGCGCCAACATTTCCTGCATGCCGGGGCCGCCCTTGGGACCTTCATAGCGGATCACGATGACGTCGCCGGCCTTAATCTTTTTGGCGAGGATAGCTTCCATCGCTTTGGGCTCGGAGTCGAACACGCGCGCCGGGCCGGTAATTTTCGGCGACTTCAAACCGGTGATTTTGGCGACACAACCTTCCGGCGCGAGGTTGCCTTTGAGGATCGCCAGATGGCCGTGCGCGTACAGCGGGTTAGCCCACGGCCGGATCACGTCCTGGTCGGCGCGCGGCTCCGCCGCGATGTTGGCGAGCTCGGCGGCAAGCGTCCTGCCCGTGATCGTCATGCAGTTGCCGTGGATGAGGCCGTGCGCGAGCAGCATCTTCAATACCTGGGGGACGCCGCCCGCGCGATGAAAATCGGTCGCGACGTAACGACCGGACGGCTTCAAATCGCAGATTACGGGCACGCGCCGGCGCACGCGCTCGAAATCGTCAATGGTCCATTTGACTTGAGCCGCGTGGGCGATCGCCAGATAGTGCAGCACCGCGTTGGTCGAGCCCCCGGTGGCCATGATCAGGCAGGCCGCGTTCTCAATCGATTTGCGCGTGATGATGTCGCGCGGCTTCAAATTAAGCCGGATCGCGTTGACGAGCGCGGTGGCGGAGGCGGCCGCCGAATCGGCTTTCTCGGCGTCCGGTGAAGCCATTTGCGACGAACCGAGCAGGCTCATGCCGAGGGCCTCGAACGACGACGACATCGTGTTGGCGGTAAACATGCCGCCGCACGCGCCGACGGTCGGGCACGCGTTCTTTTCGATGCCGATGAAATCTTCGCGCGCCATCTTGCCCGCGCTGAATGCGCCGACTGCTTCGAACGCGCTCACCACCGTCAGATCCTGGCCTTTCCATTTGCCGGGCTTGATGGTGCCGGCATAGACGTAAATGCCGGGCACGTTCATGCGCGCCATTGCGATCATGCCGCCGGGCATGTTCTTGTCGCAGCCGCCGCACACCAGCACGCCGTCCATCGCCTGCCCGTTGACCGAGGTCTCGATCGCGTCGGCGATCACTTCACGCGAAACCAGCGAATACTTCATCGCCTCGGTGCCCATGCCGATGCCGTCGGTGATGGTCGGCACCCCGAAGACCTGCGGCATCGCGCCGGCCTCGCGCAAGGCGGCCATCGCGCGGTCGACGAGCGGCTGGATGCCGGCGTTGCACGGGTTCATGTTGGAATGACCGTTGGCAACGCCGACGATGGGCTTTTCGAAATCGGTGTCGCCGAAGCCGACCGCGCGCAGCATCGCGCGGTTGGGCGAGCGTGCATCGCCGTGCGTGATGAGGCGGCTGCGTTTATTCAATGCCATGGCGGGTCCCTCGGGTGCGTTACGTATAATGAGGCAATTTTAACCCAAACCTCCGCGGGTCTCTCCCATGCTGGTCCATCCGCAGTTCGACCCGATCGCGCTCCAACTCTTCGGCCCGCTGGCGATCCGCTGGTACGGCTTGATGTATCTGGTCGGCTTCGCGCTGCTCTGGATCGGCGGCCGATTCGCGATCAAAACGCGTCCGCATACGGCAGTCACCGCGCAGCAGTTCGACGACTTGCTGTTCTACGGCATTCTCGGCGTGATACTCGGCGGGCGCCTCGGTTACGTGCTCTTCTACAAATTCGGCGATTACCTGGCCGAGCCGTGGAAAATCTTCTACGTGTGGGAAGGCGGCATGTCTTTTCACGGTGGATTTCTCGGCGTGATCATTGCGATGTGGTGGTACGCGCGCGCGCATGGCCTGAAATGGCTCACTGTCACCGACTTTATCGCGCCGTTGGTGCCGCTCGGGTTGGGCGCCGGCCGGCTCGGTAATTTCATCAATGCCGAACTGTGGGGACGCGCGACCGAGGGCCCGTGGGCGATGGTATTTCCGAACGTAGATCGCGTGCCCCGCCATCCGTCGCAGCTCTACGAATTTGCGCTCGAAGGCGTGGTTTTGTTCGTCATGCTGTGGTGGTTTGCGGCCAAGCCGCGGCCGCGCGGCGCGGTGTCCGCAGGCTTTCTGATCGGCTACGGGGTATTTCGTTTTGCGGTGGAATTCACGCGCGAGCCCGACAGCTTTCTGGGTCTGCTTGCGCTCGGCCTGTCGATGGGCCAGTGGCTGTCGCTGCCTATGGTGCTGGCGGGCGTGATCCTCTTCGTGTGGGCGTACCGCCGGGCCTAGCTCGATTTCTTCGGGCCTTTGCCGGGCGCCGCGCGGCTGGCGAGAGCGGCGCGGCGATCGAGCAGGCGCCGGAAATTGTCGAGCGACATCAAGTGCGCGTAAACGCGGCCGAGCACGCCCTTGGCGGCGAACTCTTTGAGCACCGCGCCGTCGAGTTGCGCGAGCTTTTCTTCCGATATGCGAAACATGCCGGTGAGTTGCAACGGCTCGCCTTCAGTGGGCGTCGCTTGCATTGTGAACGGTTCGAGCAACTGGTATTGCGCGAGCAATTTACACATTTCTTCGGTGCGCCCCAGGTCGGCCTCGAACTCGAACAGCAGCTTTTCGCGCTGCTCCCATTCCGGCAGGGTCTGGCCTTGGTCGTCGAACAGCGGCTCGCCTTTGTCGTTGATCGCGATTTTTTCCACGCAGGCGACGCGTTCCGGCGCTTCCTTGCCGTCGACCATCACGCGCGTCATGCAGAACGGGAAGCGCCGCACGTAAGCCGGCAGATAAACGCGGCGGTCCCAACTGTCGTCCGCCATCACAAACAGGTTTTGCTGCCCCGCGAGGCCCAGCACCAGCATGGGCGCATACGTCTTGCCTTCGTCGCCGCTGATGAAGACCAGCGGGTAGTCGCGGCTGGCAATCGAGAACTCGGTGTAGCTGACCGGCACCGGGTTCATGGTGCGAAACACGACCGGCACGGTCGGGCCTTTGGGCAGCAGCACACGATGCGTTTTGGCCAACGCGACAACTTCCTGAAAACCGTACGGCGGTGTGATCTGGGGAGCGGCGACGGTCGGCATGGTGGCTTTCCCGATTGAAAAAAACGGATTATAGCGCGCTGTCGGCGGGCAGCTCCGTGGCGCACGGCTTTCCCGCCCCTATCCAATCCTGTTAAAATAACCGCTTATCCGGGGAAGTAGCTCAGCTGGGAGAGCGCCGCGTTCGCAATGCGGAGGTCGGGAGTTCGATCCTCCTCTTCTCCACCACCCCATACACCCATCGCATGCAGCAAGGCTTTTACACTTTTGGCGCGAACGGGCGATTAAAACATCACCGCGCGCGGGGAGTATCGACTTGACCGCCGATTCGCAAACGTCAGCTTCGGGCAGCGACCACGCGCGCATGTTGCGCGATAGCGTCGCGGATTTCGTCAAGCGCGGCACCGATCTCAAGCGCGTGCGCCGGCTGCGCGACACGCAGCCCGGATTCGAGCGTACGGTATGGCGGCAAATGGCCGAATTTGGCTGGCTCGGGATTTTGGTTCCGGAAGCGTATGGCGGCCTCGGGCTTGGCTGTACCGAGATGGCGATTGTCGCCGCCGGCACCGCCGGCGCGCTGACGCCCGAGCCACTGACGCAGGCGGCCGTGTTCGCGGCGGGCGTGATCGCGAACAGCGATAACGAATCACTCAAGCGCGAGTTGCTCGAATCGCTGGTTGCGGGCGAGACCATACCGGCGCTCGCGTGGCAGGAGCGCGCCGGCGCTCTCGATCCCGCTCAGGTTGCCGTGCGCGCCGAGCCATTCGAAGCGGCGATCAAGTTGAACGGCGCCAAGAATTTCGTCGCCGGCGCGGCGGGCGCCGACGGTTTTGTCGTCTCGGCGCAGTCGCGCGACGGCTTGGCACTTTACTGGGTGCCGGCGACAACGGCCGGACTCAACCTTGAATTGCAGCCGCTCGCCGATGGCCGTAGCAGCGGCATGCTGCGCTTGAACGATGTCGTCGTGCCCACCAGTCACACGCTCGCTTCGCCCGCCTGCGCGACCGCCGCGCTCAACGCGGCGCTCGACACGACGCTCGTGATCGCGAGCGCCGAAATGTCCGGCGTCATGGGCCGCGTGCTCGACATGAGCGTCGATTACATGAAAACGCGTGTGCAGTTCGGCAAGCCGATCGGCAGTTTTCAGGCGCTGGCGCACCGCGCGGTCGATTTGCACATCCAGCGCGAGTTGTCATCGGCGGTGCTGGCCGATGCGGTAGCGTTGTTCGATGCGGGCGTGACGGGCGCACGGCGCGCTGCGATGGCGAGCCGGGTCAAGGCGCGCTGCTCGGAGGCGGGCTTGCGCATTGCGCGCGAAGCGATCCAGATTCACGGTGCGATCGGCTTTACCGACGAATACGATGCGGGCCTGTATCTCAAACGCGCGATGACGCTGTCGGCCTGGCTCGGCAACGCCGCCCAGCATCGCCGGCGCTACGCGGACCTCGCTGCCGTGGACCGCGAATAGCCACGCGATTTTAGCCTGATGACGCCGCCCGACTTCAACGCGCTTCCCGACGCAGACTTCCGCGTCAAAGTGCGCGAATTTTTCGCGCAGCACTATCCGGCGCATTTGCGTTTTGTGCTGCGGCGCGCGCGGCTTGCCGACATGATGGAATGGTATTTGACGCTATCCAAGCACGGCTGGATAGCGCCCAACTGGCCGCGCGAGTACGGCGGCATGGGGCTGGACACCGGCAAGATGCTCATTCTGCTCGAGGAGCAGGAGCGCTACGGCGTGGCGCGCGTGCCCGATCACGGCATCGTGCAGGTCGGGCCCATCATCATGAAATACGGCACTGACGCGCAAAAAAAATACTATCTGCCGAACATTTTGTCCGGCGAGCACATCTGGGGCCAGGGCTATTCGGAGCCCAACGCGGGCTCCGATCTCGCGAGCCTCATGACCTCAGCGGTGCCCGACGGCGCCGACTTCATCGTCAACGGGCAGAAAATCTGGACCACGCTCGCGCACGACTCGACGCACCTTTATACCCTGGTGCGCACGAGCAAGGAGGGCAAGAAGCAGGAAGGCATCAGCTTTTTGCTGATCGATGCGAAATCGCCGGGGATTACCATCCGGCCGATCCGGAATATCGCGGGGCACGAGGAATTTTGCGAAGTGTTCTTCGAAAACGTGCGCGTGCCGCAGGTCAACCTGGTCGGCGCGCTGAACAAGGGCTGGACCGTCGCCAAGGCGCTGCTGTCGTTCGAGCGCATCAACATCGGCAGTCCGCGCCGGCCGCAATATGCATTGAAGCGGCTCGCGCAGCTCGCGCGCGCCAAAGGTTTGTTCGACGATCCCGGCTTCGTCGATAAATTTACCGCGCTCGAGCTCGATCTCGCCGACCTCGGCTCGCTCTACGCGCGCTATGTCGAGGTCGTGAAGCGCGGCGAGGAACTCGGGCAGGAAGTTTCCATGCTCAAGATCTGGGCAATGGAGTCGTGGCAGCGGCTGACCGATCTGCTGATCGAGACCGCGCAGGAATATGGCGGCATGCCCGGCGAGCACTCGATGGACGGTGCGGCAGTCGATGTGCTGAACCCGTTTTATTATGCGCGGCCGGGTACGATTTACGGCGGCTCGAGCGAAATCCAGCGCAACATCCTCGCCAAGTACGTGCTCAAGCTTCCTTCCTGACGCTCCCGGCCCGCGTGCCCGCGCGCGTTGAGCGGCAACAACACATTGTTGTCCGCTCCAACGCGCGCACTTAAAGCGGCTGCTTTGCAGTCTGCCTTTAAGCGACTTTCATCGGCAGAATAACCATCTGCTGCCCCATGATATGCAGGCGCTGCTGGATCGCCAGCGCGGTCTGATTGTGCAGCCAGCGCGTGAAAAACGATTCTTTCGCGAAAATAAGTTTGCTCGCGAAGCACACGCTGGTGGGGAACTCCTTGTAAACCTGGTCCGAGAGCTTGACCAGTTCTTCAACCGGATCCGTGCCGAACGCGAGATAGGACTTGGCGGCGAGGCCGTGGTTGTGGCAGAAGTTAACGTAATAGCGCAGCGAATTCTCCATCTCGTAGCGCAGCGTGCGCAGCGCGCCCTGGCCGTCGTAACTCTGAGCGTCGACTTCGCCGACGCTCAGGAAAATAAAATTCCTGAAATGCTCGGGAAAGAGCCGCTGCACCCATAGCAGCGCGTGCATGCTGACGCCGCGGTTTTTGCCGACGAAAAACACCGCGGTTGACTTTTGCGGATCGAGGGCGGGCGGATCGGCGGCGTCCTGCACCACGGGCTGGCCCGCAAAGAGCCGGTCAATCTGGCGCAGCTGCTCGCGGGTTTCATCGTAATGCCAGCGGACCGCGAGGCATACCGCGATCACCAGGCCGGTGATCAATATGGTCACCCAGCCGCCGGTGCCGAATTTTTCCCACACCAGTATCACCAGGATGCCGCTCGTCACGAACAGGCCCGTTGCCGACAATGCTGTCCGCCATATCCAGTTGCGCGCCGTGCGGCGGTTCTTTATCCAGTAGACGCACAGGCCGAACAGCGAAATCGAAAACGTCAGAAATACGTTGATGCTGTAGAGCACGACCAGCAGCGCAACGCTGCCATTGCTCCATATCAGGACTGCGAGCGCGGCCCCACCCATCAGTACGATACCGTTCTGCGTGACCAGCCGGCTCGACAGCTGGCGGAACTGCCGCGGCACCCACGAGTCGGCAGCCATGTTGGACAGTACTGCGGGCCCGCCGAGAAAACCGGTGTTGGCGGCGACGAACAGCAGGCCGCCTTCGAGAATCAGCACACCGATCAGCGCCCCGTCGTTGATGACTTTGCTGCCGAGATCGAAGTGGTCGATAATCGACTTGAATACCACCGCATTCAAGGTTTGACCGGGGCTCTGCGTAACGTTCCACAGCAGATACAAAAGCATGATGCCGCCGGCGGTGAAGGCGAGCGACGTCGCCATGTAGAACATCGTCCATTTACCCGTTGCGATACGGGGCTCGGCGAGCGTATTGACGTTGTTCGACACCGCTTCGAGGCCGGTGTACGTGCCGCCGCCCTGAGAATAAGCAAGCAGGATCGTCGACACGACGAAGATCCAGCTTGTTTCGCGCGCGAGGCCCGAGGTCTCGCTCAGCGTTTCGGGAATAAGGCCGGGCAGGCGCTCGGCATGCGCGTAGATGCCGTAACCGATGAGCAGCACGTGCACGACCACAAAACCAACGAATATCGGCAGCAGGAATTTTATCGCCTCTTTCATGCCGCGCAGGTTGAGCGCGACCAGCAGGATAATGGCGACGAATTCGAACCCGATCTTGTAGCCGTGGATGCCAAGCGGCAGCAGGCTGAACAGAGCGTCGGCGCCGCTCGCGATCGAGATCGCGATGGTCAGCACGTAGTCGACGATGAGCGCGGCGCCCGAAACCAGGCCGGCATGCGGCCCGAGCAGGTTGGTGGCGACCTTGTAGCCGCCGCCGCCATTGGGAAACAGCTCGATCACCTGGTTGTATGCGAGCGAGATTATGAAGACAGTGATCGCGATCGCCGCCGCGAGATACAGCCCGAAGTGCGTGTGAGTGCCGAGCGCGAGATAGGCTTCCTCGGGTCCGTAGCATGACGATGACAAGCCGTCGGCGCCGAGGCCCACCCACGCAAAAAACGCGATCAGCGCAACGTTCTGGCGCGTCGCCGGGTCGAGCGGATCGAGCGGCGCGCCGGTAATCAGTCGCCGCAGGGTTTTAGGCGGAGTCATGCTGGCCTGTCACACGGGCAGCGCGGGCGCCGCGTGCAGGCGTTCGGGGCTGACGATAACGGCGGATTTCACAGTGGCGGGATATGGACGGGAGGAGGCAGCGGCGATTGAAATCCAACCGTGCAGGCTTCATGATAGCGCAGTCCGCGTCCGGAACCAAACGGTGAGAATATGAAACAGGCATTGCACAGCGCGGCGGCGCCGCTGGCGAATCATTGCGGCGACTGCGTTTGTCTACCCGGCCAGAGCGGACTCGATCCGGCGCCCACGCAGCGCGTCGACGGCGTTGCCGCCGGGGCCCAGCGGCTAATTCAGAATCATCTGCAGGCGGTCGATGCGATCCTGAACCTGACATGAGGCCGGCGGCGTGAAGCGAACGGCGGTCAAGCGCGCGAAGCCGAAACGCAAGGAAACCGCGCCGGTCGCCCCCCATTCCTCACTCGCCAAATATGGCAAGCCCGTCTTAGCGGCGCTCGCCAAGCTGGGCATCCAATGCGAGTTCGAGCTCGTGCTGCATCTGCCGATGCGCTACGACGACGAAACGCGGCTGTATGCGATCAACGAGGCGCCGGAGGGCGCGCCGGCGCTGATCGAAGGCGTGGTCACCGAGAATTCAATCAAGTACCGACCCAAGCGCCAGTTGATTTGTACCGTTGCAGACGATTCGGGCGTGGTGGTGATGCGGTTTCTCAATTTCTACGGGAGCCAGGTCAAGCAACTCGCGCCGGGTACGCGCGTGCGCCTGTTCGGCGAGATCCGGCAGGGATTTTTCGGCGCCGAAATGGTTCATCCGCGTTATCGGGTCGTGCGCGAGGATACCCCGGTCGCGCAAACGCTCACGCCGGTCTATCCGACGACTGCAGGCTTGAGCCAGGCGAGCCTGCAGCGCCTGACGCGCGACGCGCTCGCGGCGAGCGACCTCGACGACACCCTGCCGCCGCAAATGCTCGGCCGGCTGAGATTGCCCGCGTTTCGCGACAGCGTGCGCTTTCTGCACCATCCGCCGCCCGCTGCCGAACAGGCGGCGCTGCAAAACCGCACGCACCCGGCGTGGCGGCGCGTCAAGTTCGATGAATTGCTGGCGCAACAGTTGTCGATGCGCGTGCACTATGACCGGCGCAAAACCGTCGGCGCGCCGGCGCTGGCGGCGCACGCCAAAACCGAACGTGAGCTGCTCGCGCGTTTGGCGTTCAAATTGACGGCGGCCCAAACGAGAGCGCTGGGAGAGATCCGGCGCGATCTCGCGCAACCGCACCCGATGCAGCGCCTGCTGCAAGGCGACGTCGGCAGCGGTAAAACGGTCGTCGCCGCGTTGGCCGCGCTGCAGGCGATCGACAACGGGTATCAGGTGGCGGTAATGGCGCCGACGGAAATTCTCGGCGAACAGCATTACGCAAAATTTTCCGCGTGGCTCGGCGGGCTCGGCATCCGGGTGGTGTGGCTGGCGGGCAATCTTGCGCGCAAGGAAAAGCGCGCCAGCCTCGAGCAAATCGCCTCCGGCGCAGCGCACGTCGCCATCGGCACCCACGCGCTTTTTCAGGAGGCGGTCGAGTTCAGCCGGCTGGGCCTCGCGATCGTCGATGAGCAGCACCGGTTCGGCGTGCGTCAGCGGCTGGCGCTGCGCCTCAAGGGAGCGGTCGCGGGGTCCACGGCGCAGCCCCATCAGCTGATGATGAGCGCGACCCCGATCCCGCGCACGCTGGCGATGAGTTACTACGCGGATCTCGACGTTTCCGTGATCGACGAACTGCCGCCGGGCCGCACGCCGGTTGCCACCCGCCTCGTCGCGGATACGCGGCGCGATGAGGTGATTCAGCGCATCCGCGACGCGTGCGTCGCCGGCAGCCAGGCCTATTGGGTGTGCCCGCTGATCGAGGAGTCGGAGGTATTGCAGCTGCAAACGGCGCTCGACACGCACGCGCGGCTCGCGGCGACCTTCCCCGAACTCAGGGTTGGCCTGGTGCACGGCCGCCTTGCGAGCGCGGAAAAGCTGGCGGTCATGCAGGCGTTTAAAGACGGCGGGATTCAACTGCTGGTCGCGACCACCGTGATTGAAGTCGGGGTCGATGTTGCGAATGCGACGCTGATGGTCATCGAGAATGCCGAGCGCATGGGACTCGCGCAATTGCATCAACTGCGTGGGCGCATCGGGCGCGGCGCCGGCGCGAGCACTTGCATCCTGCTGTATCAGCAGCCGTTGTCGCAGTTGGCGCGCGAGCGCCTCAAGATTATTTACGAGTGCAGCGACGGGTTCGAAATCGCGCGGCACGATTTGCGCGTGCGCGGTCCGGGCGAACTGCTCGGTGCGCGGCAAAGCGGGGTCCCTATGTTGCGGTTTGCCGATCTCGACGCTGACGTCGATCTGCTCGAGACGGCACGCAGCCTAGCGCACGATCTTTTGCGCGACGAGCCCGCCGTAGCGGAACGCCATTTGCAACGCTGGCTAGGCGGCAAGCAGCAATATTTGCGCGTCTGACGCAAGCCGCGCTATGCGGCAGGCGAAAAAAAACCGCGCGAATTAAGGGATAATAGCCGCGCCACAGCAGAAGAACTGCATGAAAATAAACGATCCGTCCTGGCATCCTTTGCCCGCCTGTAACGATGCGCGCTTGCGCCGGTGGCTGCTCGATCGCGGGTCGCTGACGCGGCGCATACAACTGCGCTGCGAAAACTTCCGGCTCGACGTGCTTTCGCAACGCATGGCGGCAACCCTGCCCGATGAGCGCGCGGTAGTCGGTCTGCGTCGTGGCGCGCAATGTTTCGAACGCGAGGTGAGTCTGAACTGCGGGCAGGACCGGCTCGTTTTCGCGCATTCGGTGGTCTCGCGCCGCGCGTTGCACAGGCCGTGGCGCATGTTGTCCAGGCTGGGGGCGCGGCCGCTCGGCGCTGCATTATTCGCCGATCCGTGTATCCAGCGCTATGCGCTGCGCTTTCGCCAATTAAGCGCGCGCCATGCACTTTATCAGCGCGCGTCGCGGTTGCTCGCCGCGCGGCCGGCCAACCTATGGGCGCGGCGTTCGCTGTTTGTGCTGCGCGGCTCGCCGTTGCTCGTGACGGAAGTGTTCCTTCCGGCTATCCTTGCCCTCGCGCCATGACCCTTAAAGAGCGGCTCGACCTCTACGAAAAGCTGATGCGGCTCGACCAGCCGATCGGCATTTTGTTGTTGCTATGGCCGACGTTGTGGGGACTGTGGCTGTCGTCGCTCGGCGCGCCGAACCCGTGGGTCGCAGCGGTGTTCGTGGTGGGCGTGGTGCTCATGCGGTCGGCCGGTTGCGTCATCAACGATATCGCCGACCGCGAGTTCGATCGTCACGTGGCGCGCACGCAAGACCGCCCGCTCGCCGTTGGGCGTATTTCCGTGCGCGAGGCGCTGCTGGTGGCCGGCGTGCTGGTGCTGCTCGCGTTCCTGCTCGTGCTGCAACTGAATTGGCTGACCGTCAAGTTGTCTGCGGTGGCGCTCGGCCTCGCGGCGATTTATCCGTTTCTCAAGCGCGTATTCTGGCTGCCGCAGGCGTGGCTCGGGATCGCGTTCGGCTTCGGCATTCCGATGGCATTCGCCGCGCACCAGAATCAGATCGTGCCGCTCGCCTGGGTGCTGCTGCTCGCGAATGTCTTGTGGGCGATCGCTTACGATACCG
This sequence comes from Burkholderiales bacterium, assembly GCA_046596405.1. Classification (GTDB taxonomy): domain Bacteria; phylum Pseudomonadota; class Gammaproteobacteria; order Burkholderiales; family SG8-41; genus PALSA-1004. The sequence continues at coordinate 8,347 of JBKJMN010000061.1, read as the reverse complement.
AGTACGCGATGGTCGACCGCGACGACGACCTCAAGCTCGGACTCAAATCCTCGGCGATTCTGTTCGGCCGTTTCGATGTGGCGGGCGTGCTGACCTGCCACGCATTGTTTTTGCTATGCATGGTTTACGTCGGGGTACGCGCCCAGTGCGGCGCGAGCTATTTCTCCGGCCTGGTCGTCGCTGCCTGCCTCGTCGGCTATCAGTATTTGCTGATACGCGAACGCACGCGCGAAGGCTGCTTTAGCGCGTTCTTATCAAATAATCTCGTCGGCGCCGCGATATGGGCCGGAATCGTCGCTGAATTCGTTTGGCGCATCCCGCTTTTTACCGCGCCGGTCGTGCGTTGAGCCGGCGATGAAATATCGCGACCTGCGCGATTTTTTGGCGCAACTCGAGCAACGGGGCGAACTAAAGCGCATTGCGGTCGAGGTCGACCCGCGGCTCGAGATGACCGAAATCTGCGACCGCGTGCTGAAGACGGGCGGGCCCGCGCTGCTGTTCGAGCGGCCGACGGGATTCGCGATTCCGGTGCTTGCCAACCTATTCGGCACGCCATTGCGCGTCGCGCTCGGGATGGGCGAAGACAACGTCGGTGCGTTGCGCGAAACCGGCCGCCTGCTGGCATTGTTGAAAGACCCCGAACCGCCGCGCGGCTGGCGCGAAATATGGGACAAACTGCCGCTTCTGAAGCAGGTGCTCAGCATGGTGCCGACGGTGGTCTCGCGCGCGCCGTGCCAGGAAGAATTGCGTGAAGGCGCCGACGTGGATCTGGGCGGCTTGCCGATCCAGACGTGCTGGCCCGGTGATGTCGCGCCGCTGATCACGTGGGGCCTGGTCGTGACGCGCGGTCCGCAGAAGCAGCGCCAGAACCTCGGCATCTATCGCCAGCAGGTCATCGCCAGAAACAAGGTGATCATGCGCTGGCTGAGCGCGCGCGGTGGTGCGCTCGATTACCGCGATCATTGCCTTGCCCATCCGCGCGAGCCCTTTCCGCTTGCGGTCGCGCTCGGCGCGGACCCCGCCACCATGCTGGGCGCGGTGACGCCGGTGCCGGACAGCCTGTCCGAATACCAGTTCGCCGGCCTGTTGCGCGGGGAGCGCACGGAGATCGTCAAATGCCTGACCCACGATCTCCACGTGCCAGCGCGGGCGGAAATCGTGCTCGAAGGATTTATTTATCCGGGCGAGACCGCGCTCGAAGGCCCGTTCGGAGACCACACGGGCTATTACAATGAGCGCGAGCGGTTTCCCGTATTCACGATCGAACGCATTACCACGCGGCGCGACCCGCTGTATCACAGCACTTACACCGGCAAGCCGCCCGACGAGCCAGCAGTGCTCGGCATGGCGCTAAACGAAATATTCGTGCCGCTATTGCAGAAACAATTCCCCGAAATTGTCGATTTTTATCTGCCCCCCGAAGGCTGCTCGTATCGGATGGCCGTGGTCAGCATGAAAAAGCAGTATGCGGGGCACGCCAAACGCGTGATGTTCGGCATCTGGTCTTTTTTGCGCCAGTTCATGTACACCAAGTTCATCATCGTCACCGATGACGACGTAAACGTGCGCGACTGGAAAGAGGTGATCTGGGCGCTGACGACGCGCGTGGATCCGCAGCGGGATACCTTGATCGCCGACAATACCCCGATCGATTACCTCGATTTTGCGAGTCCGGTCGCCGGGCTCGGTTCGAAGATGGGCATCGATGCGACGAATAAGTGGGCGGGCGAAACCGGCCGTCAGTGGGGTACGCCGATAGCGATGGATGAGGCGACGCGCCGCCGGGTGGACGCGCTCTGGAACGATCTGGAACTGGAAAAAAAATAGCCGGGAGCTACCCGGCTATAGAATTTTGGCGCAGCTTTTTAGTTAGAACTTTAGTACCGCGCCAACTGTTAACTGGTTGACCTTGGAATCGCCGGACGACGTATTCTTGCCGATGCCGTTGAAGCGTTCGTACTCGCCGCGGATTCCCCACCGCGGATTGAAATCGTACTGTAAGCCGGCGCCCACTTTGAAATCGAACCCGTTATCGTTGACTTTGGTCGTCCCGACCGGTGCGGCCCTCGGCATCTCGCTCTTGGTCTTCCAGTAATAAGCGCCGACTCGGCCGAGCAGCGAGAATTGTGCGTTGAGCGGGATCTTGCCTACCAAGTCGAGATTGACCAGTCGAGCCTCTTTGCTGCCCACTATCGTTCCGAGGTCGGTGGTCGAAGTGAAATCGACTTTGCCGAGGTAGTTGTAGCCGCCCTCGAGCGCAAAGGTTTTGCCCAGGTTATAGCCGAGCTGGAGTTTGCCAGCCGTCGCACCGCTGTTGGTGGTGGTCGATGACGTGGTGAAACCGTGACTAAGGTTGTAGGTGTCAATCGAGCCAGGATTGTTGTCGAGCTTCGTGCGGCCAACGCTGACAACGCCATAGAAATCCGCCGAGGCGGCGATTACTGGCGCGGCGCTACACGCAGCGGTCAGGGCTACTAGCGACAACAGTGATCTCTTAAGCATGGCGGTTCATCCTTTTCGCGTCGGGCTGGGCGGCAGATGCCGCTGCAAAAACCCTCAATGTGTTAGCGCGTTGAAACCAGCTTAAAGAAAAAACATTAACTTGTCGATCTAAGCCCCTTTATTTTATAAGTAAATTCTTTAAACCTGTTGTATTTTGGCAACAATATAGTTTAATTATATGAATTATATGAATTTATTGAGGCCCATTATCGCCGATACACCCAGTTCAGAAGCGCATCCTGAACGGCGGACGCGCTCTGGGCGCGTGGATGATTCACGATGCAGACCACGATCATCGTGCGGCCGCGCGCGTCGAGCACATAGCCCGCGATCGCGCGAACGCCGGTCAGCGAACCGGTTTTAATGTGCGCCTGTCCCGCGATGTCGGCTCCGGTCAGGCGCTTTTTCATGGTGCCGTCGACCGCCACCAGCGGTAGGGATGCCATAAACTCCGGCATCACGGCACTGCGTTGCGCCGTCAGCAGCAACTGGCCGAGACTTTTCGCGCTGATGCGTTCCACGCGCGATAGTCCGGAACCATTTTCCAGCATCAGTTCGGGCATCGCCAAGTGGCGCGCCGCCAGCCATTGCTTGATGGAGCGGCTGCTCTTTTCGTTGGACGCCGGCGCCCCGAGCGTGATCGCGCCGAGCGCAAGATACAACTGGCGGGCCATCACGTTATTGCTGTATTTGTTAATGTCGCGCGCGATTTCGGCGAGCGATTGCGTTTGATGAGCGAGCAGCAGGCGCGCACCGGGCGCGGCGACGCCGTCGCGTACCGCGCCTGTAAAGGCACCGCCGAGTTCACGCCACAGCAGCGTGAACAAACCGTGCAGATATTGGGCGTGCCCGAGCACGCTGTAATTGCGCTCCTTCTCGCCGCACGCGAGCGAATAATTGCCGCTGAACAACAGCCGCGCGCTTGAACGGTCACCTGGCGCGGTCAATTTCAACCGGCTCACCCAGTCGCCACAAGGCTCGTTATCGACGGTCACGTTGTTGAGTATCTGCACCTGCGGCAATGCCGGTTCACTAAGGATGCGCAACGTCTGGCGCTCCGCATCCGGGACGAACTGCAGGCGCAGCGCCTTGAAATTGACGAGCAGTGCGTCCGGCGGCGTGTTGTACGGCCGGGTCGGCTCGTTGTCGAACTCGGCCGGGTCGATGTCGTCACGCGCGAAATAGCTGCGGTCAAGCACGAGGTCGCCGCGGATCTCGCGCACGCCGCGCGCGCGCAAATTGCGCAGCATCAACCAGAAATTCTCCAGCGTCAGCCGTGGATCGCCGGCGCCCTTAAGGATTAAATTGCCGTTGAGCACGTCGCCCTGCAGCAGACCGTCCGCGTACACTTCCGTCGTCCATTGGTACGCGGGCCCTAACTGGTCGAGTGCGGAAAAGGTAGTAAGCAGTTTGATCGTCGATGCGGGATTGAGCGCTCGCTCTTCGCCGTGCGCGAGTAGCGGCCGCGGCCCCTGGATCTCCTGCACGAAAATACCCACGCTGCTCTCGGGAATGCCGGCTTGGGCGAGCGCTTCTGCCACCGCCGGGGGCAGGCGCGAGCCGGCCTCGGCCGCGAGAGCGTGTCCCGTGAGGCAAAACCAGAGAGTGAGCAGCGCGCGAAAAGCGATTTCAGGCCGGCAGGGCATCGATGATTTCCAGTGTTCGTGTGATCAGCAGGTCGATTTCGTCGTTGCTAATGATATAGGGCGGCATGAAGTAAACGGTGTTGCCGATCGGCCGCAAGAGGATCTCGCGCTCGAGCGCGGCTTGATAAAAGTTGCGCGCGAAAGCGGCGTCTTCGCTCGTAACCTCAAATGCCCAGATCATGCCGGTGGTGCGGAAATCGCGAACGCGCGGATGCCGCGCGATGCACTCTGCCTGCCCGGTCAGGTAGGCTGCTTTGGCGCGATTGCTTTCAAGTATGCCGTCGCGCTCGAATATTTGGAGGCTGGCCAGCGCAGCGCGGCAGGCGAGTGCGTTACCGGTGTATGAGTGGGAATGCAAAAACCCGCGCGTCACATTGTCATCGTAGAAAGCGGCATAAACGTCGTCGGTGGTCATGACGACCGACAGCGGCAGGTAGCCGCCGGTGATGCCTTTCGACAGGCACACGAAATCCGGCGTGATGCCCGCCTGCTCGTGCGCGAAAAAAGTGCCGCTGCGGCCGCAGCCCACCATGATCTCATCGGCGATGAAATGCACGTCGAAGCGGGCGCACGCGGCGCGCGCCAGGTGCAGATACGCCGCGCCGTGCATTGCCATGCCGGTTGCGCCCTGCACCAGCGGTTCCACGATCAGCGCAGCGGTCGTTGCGTGATGCTGTTCGAGGTAACGCGCGAGATCGCCGGTGCACCGTTCAGCATAGGCGCGCGCCGACTCGCCTGGCCCGGCCAGGCGCCAATCCGGATTGGGCACCTGCGCGCTGGGCCGCAGCAGCGGCGCATAGGTATCTTTAAAGAGGGCGATGTCGCTGACCGACAACGCGCCCAGCGTTTCGCCGTGATAACTGTTGGCGATGCTGACGAAGCCGGTTTTCTGCGGGCGCCCGCGATTGCGCCAGTAGTGAAAGCTCATTTTTAGTGCAATTTCGACCGCCGATGCACCATCGCTGGCGTAAAAGCAGTGCCCTAACTTATGGTTGGTCAACGCGCTCAACTGCTCAGAGAGTTCCACCACCGGCGCGTGGGTGAAGCCCGCCAGCATCACGTGCTCGAGTTGACCGAGCTGCGCGATCAGCGCCTGGTTGATGTGCGGATTCGAATGCCCGAACAGATTGACCCACCAGGAGCTGATCGCATCGAGGTAGCGCCGCGCGTCGAAATCGTAAAGCCACGCGCCCTCGCCGCGCGCGATCGGTATCAGCGGCAGCGATTCGTGCTGCTTCATCTGCGTGCACGGATGCCACACTGCAGCGGCGCTGCGTGTTAGCAAAGCATCGTTGCGAGTGCTAACGCTCATGCGCGTGGAAGTTCGCCGGAAACTTGCAAAGCGTATTTACAATCGGTGTAACTCATGCAAAATACACGGCGACTGAACTGACGCGAAAAGGAGGACGCATCGTCGTTGCGACGAGACTGTGACGCCAAAATTCAAGGCTCATCCGCTGATGCCGTAGTTTAAATTCATCCCTCACGTGCAACGGTCAACGCGCTAGCGGCGCAGACGTTGTTGTAATTGAGTGGTGGCATCAAATTTGCTCGGTTGTGAGTGTAGCATTCCTGTGGAGGTCAGCTCGCCATGGAATTACTCGATCGCATCGAAGATCAGGTCGCCTCGACTGGCCTGCCGTTATTTGCAATTACGGTTGCCGCAGTGCCGTGTCCCGACACGCCGATCATCCTCACTCTGCACTGGCACGGCTTCATCAAAGAAAAGCTCGCCGACCTCGAAGAAGCCGAGGTGATTTCCTACACGCCGGTTCCGAGTTCGGCACTGCAACTGAACGAGCGGTGGAGAGATCTCGTCGCGATCGATCGCGCAGCAATGGAAGCGGCATGGGAACTCGGCGCGTGGGACGTGCAACGCGCGGAGCGGCCCGGATGCATGCGACCCGGCGCCGACTCGAGCGAGGCGCTCGAATGTCTGCAGGCGTTTGGTTCGTTTCCGTTCGGCTTGAACGGCAGCAACGCGGTGGTTGCCGATGCGCCCGACGCGGACGAACTGGTCGAGGTCGCCGCGCGCCGGGGCTATCTGATGTGGTTGTTCAGGCCCGTGTGCGGCGGCATCTGGGGCGATTACGCAGACGACGCCACACTCGTCGGCGATGGGCGCCGCAAATTACCCTGCCCGCTGATCCCGATTCCCCCGACCTGCGCAGGCCGCCGCAAGACCGTCTACCGGTTTGGTGTCCCGGCGACGAACGGTTTGGTGCACTCTCACTAACCGCGCGGCTGTTTCTGTAACTAACTGAACTGAAGTTACTTTCCGCGGCGCTGCGGCCGTGGCGCCACGTCGCGTCTGCGCCGGTTTCAACGCCGGCACTTGAAAACCCCCCGCCAAAGCCCTATTATTAGCACTCACTCAACTCGAGTGCTAATTATTCCCCGCAGTTCATTTTCACGGATTTAAAGAGGAGTGCATTTATGAAGATTCGTCCTTTACATGACCGCCTGATCGTCAAGCGGCTGGAAGAAGAGCGTAAGACGGCGTCCGGCATCGTTATCCCCGACACCGCCGCTGAAAAACCCGATCAAGGCGAAGTGAAAGCCATCGGCAAAGGCAAAGTGCTCGAAGACGGCAAAGTGCGCGCGCTGGACCTGAAAGTCGGCGACCGCGTTCTGTTCGGCAAATATTCCGGCCAGACCGTCAAGGTCGAAGGCGAAGAACTGCTCGTGATGCGCGAAGAAGACATCATGGGCGTCATCGAGTAATCCGCTAAGCAAACTGGAGAAATCAACATGGCTTCAAAAGACGTCAAATTTCATGATTCAGCCCGCGCCAAGATCGTTGCGGGTGTCAACATTCTGGCCGACGCGGTCAAAGTGACCCTCGGCCCCAAGGGCCGTAACGTTGTGCTCGAGCGCTCGTTCGGCGCCCCGACCATCACCAAAGACGGTGTGTCGGTCGCGAAAGAAATCGAATTGAAAGACAAATTCGAGAACATGGGCGCGCAGATGGTGAAGGAAGTGGCCAGCAAAACTTCCGACATCGCCGGCGACGGCACCACCACGGCGACCGTGCTCGCGCAATCTATCGTGCAGGAAGGCATGAAGTTCGTTGCCGCCGGCATGAACCCGATGGATCTGAAGCGCGGTATCGACAAAGCGGTCACGTCGGTGGTCGAAGAGCTGAAGAAGCTGTCGAAGCCCTGCACGACCAGCAAGGAAATCGCGCAAGTCGGCGCGATCTCGGCGAATGCCGATTCCAACATCGGCGACATCATTGCCGAAGCGATGGAAAAAGTCGGCAAAGAAGGCGTCATCACCGTTGAAGACGGTTCGGGCCTGCAGAATGAACTCGAAGTCGTAGAGGGCATGCAGTTCGACCGCGGCTACCTGTCGCCGTACTTCATCAATAACGCCGACAAGCAAATGTCGCTGCTCGAAAACCCCTACGTCCTGCTCTACGACAAGAAGATCTCGAACATTCGCGACCTTCTGCCCGTACTCGAGCAGGTTGCCAAAGCCGGCAAGCCGCTCCTGATCATCGCCGAAGACATCGACGGCGAAGCACTGGCGACCCTGGTGGTGAACAACATCCGCGGCATTCTCAAAACCTGCGGCGTCAAAGCCCCGGGCTTCGGCGATCGCCGCAAAGCGATGCTCGAAGACATCGCCATTCTGACCGGCGGCACCGTGATTGCCGAAGAAGTCGGCCTCTCGCTCGAAAAAGCGATGTTGACCGATCTAGGCCAGGCCAAACGCATCGAGATCGGTAAAGAAGAAACCACGATCATCGACGGCGCCGGCGATGCCAAAGGCATTGAAGGTCGCGTCAAGAACATTCGCAAGCAGATCGAAGAAGCGACCAGCGACTACGACAAAGAGAAGCTCCAGGAACGCGTGGCGAAACTCGCCGGCGGCGTGGCGCTGATCAAAGTCGGTGCCGCCACCGAAGTCGAAATGAAAGAGAAGAAAGCACGTGTCGAAGACGCGCTGCATGCCACCCGTGCCGCAGTCGAAGAAGGCATCGTGGCGGGCGGCGGTGTAGCGCTGATCCGTGCGCGTTCGGGCCTGACCAAGTTGAAAGGCGACAACAGCGACCAGGACGCCGGCATCAAGATCGTGTTGCGCGCGCTCGAAGAGCCGGCACGCATGATTGCCTACAATGCGGGTGACGAGCCGTCTGTCGTCATCAACAAAGTGGTCGAAGGCAAAGGCAATTTCGGCTACAACGCCGCGACCGG
>JBKJMN010000056.1:0-20085 GCA_046596405.1 Burkholderiales bacterium | reverse complement strand
CTATTCGGCCTTGATGCCGACGGTCTTCACGACCTGCGACCAGCGTGACGCTTCCGATTTCAGGAACGCGACGAACTGCTCCGGCGTGTTGGTGCCGCCGTCGATCATGGAGCTTTCGAAGCGGTCTTTTACGCTGGGCGCCAGAACGGCCGCCGCTATTTCCTTGTTCAATTGCATGACCACCGGCTTCGGCGTTCCCGCCGGCGCCAGGATTCCATACCAGTTCGAGACGCGGTAGTCGGCGACCCCCGCTTCGTCGAAGGTAGGCACCTCCGGGATCAGCGGCGACCGTTTCGCCGCGGACAGGGCGACCGCGCGCAGGCGGCCGGTGTTGACGAGCGGAATCGCGGCGCCGACCGGCGTGAAGATGCAGACAATCTGCCCCGCCACCGCGTCGGTCAGCGCCGGCCCATTGCCTTTATAGGGCACGTGGATGAGCTTGATACCCGCGCGCAGTTGAAAAAGCTCGCCGGCCACATGGCTGACCGTGCCGGTTCCGCCGGAACCCATCGTGATCTTGCCCGGATCTTTTTTCGCGGCCGCGATGAAATCACCGAGCGACTGGTAGGGGGCTTTCGGATACATGGCGAGCACGACCGGGGCGGTCGCCACCAGCGTCACCGGCTCGAAGTCCTTGACGGGATCGTACTGCACCGACGGATAGACGTACGGATTGATCACGTGCGGAGCGTCCGACAAGATGAGTGTGTAGCCGTCGGGCGGCGACTTGGCGACCATGTCGGTGCCGACGATGCCCGATGCGCCGGGCTTGTTTTCGACAAATACCGTTTTGCCGAGCTGCTCGGAAAGGCGCGCGGCCAGTAGGCGGGCCACGAGATCGTTGCCGCCACCGGCAGAATAAGCGACGACGATACGGATCGACCGGCTCGGAAAGTCATCCGCAGCCTCGCACACGGACGCGACCGCGAATGCACCAAACACGATAAGAGCCGCCAGCTTTTTCATGATCATCATGTGAGCTCCACGTAGATTACATCTAAGTCTACTGCACGGTCGATATTGCCCGTTGCAACGCCGGCACGATTTCCGTCAACAGAGCGGCCGTTTCGAAGCCGGCCTCGCGAAACGCGCGCAACTTTTCTTTTGCGGTGGTCGGCGCGCCCGCTATCGAGCTGATCGCACCGGCGTGGCCCAGCCTTTTTTCCGGCGGCGCATGCTGGGCCGTTATATAGGCGATTACCGGCTTTTTCATGGTCTGCGCCATTGCCGCGGCGGCGTACTCGAGCGCGCCGCCCGGCTCGCCGATCAACACGATCGCGTCGGTCTCTTGGTCATTTTCAAACAACGGCAGGATGTCGGTGTAGCCGGTGCCGAGTACGCGGTCCCCGCCCAGGCACACCACGGAGCTCTCGCCCATGCCGTTTCTTTGCAAATTGTCGATCACTTCGTACGACAGCGTGCCGCTTTTCGACACGATGCCGATGCGTCCCGGCACTACGTTCACGTCATTGATATCGGCTAGATTGGCTTTGCCTGGGCTGATGACGCCCGCAGAATTGGGTCCCAGCAATCGCATGCCTCGCGCCAATGCGTACGCACGCATCCGCACCGCATCGTGCAGCGGTACGTTTTCGGAATACAGCACCATCAATCCGATTCCTGCCTCTATGACTTCGAAAACGGCGTCGAGCGCCCGTTCGGTGGGAACCGCGCTCAGTACGGCATCGGCGCCCGTTTTGGCGACGGCCTCGTGCATCGTGTTGAATACAGGCACGCCCCCGACCACTTCACCGCCTTTGCCCGGCGATACTCCGCCGACCAGCGGCGTGCCGTGCTTGATCATTCTCTGCGCATAGCTACGGCCGGTCGCGCCGGTAATGCCCTGGATCAATATGCGCGAATTTCTATCGACGAGGATGGACATGAGTCGCCCTCAGCCCGCAATCGCCGGGCGTCGCTGCGACCGCGACGCGACGCCCGCATGTTCCACGGCCATCGCGCACGCTTCTTCGAATACGCCGGTCAGCATGCAATCGAAGCCGGCGAGCATGGTGCGCGCCTCCTCTTCCATTTCGCCGCGAAACCGCACGATGATTTTGCATCCCGGCGGCAGCCAGCCGCGGTCGCGCGCCACCAGCAGCCCCTTTGCGATGGTGTCGAGCGGCCGGAACTGAAAGTAAACGTTCAGCAGGATGACGGCGGGTTTCTGCCCGCCCGCCAACCGGATGATTTCGGCGATACGTTCGGGTCCGTGCGCCATCGCACCGTGCAGTTCGATCAACGCGCCGACTTTGCCGCCCAGGGAAATAATCTGGTCGAGCGTGGCCATCGTCATGCCGGCGCCGTTCATGATCGCAGCAATGTTGCCTTCAAGCTCGATGCCGATGGTGCCGAGGTTGCGCGCGGCGATCTCAAACGGCGTGCCGTCGAAACCATGCGGACGCGCCGCATGACGGTACGCCGCGTCCTCGTCGAGCACGCACTTGGCGTCGGCGGCGACTATCGTGTGGTCCGCCAGCAAAGCGAGCGGATTGATTTCGAGCAGCTCCGCATCCTCCTTCACCAGCGCCGCGTACAGGCTGGCAATTGCCGCGCGCAAGCCCACGCGCGCCGCTTCAGGCGGATCGAGAAACCTCACGATTTCGTCGATCATGAAGGGTCGCAGCCCGAGCAGCGGATCGACCGGCCTCGTCAATATTTTGTCCGCCGCCACGGTCTCTATTTCAACGCCGCCCTCGCGGCTGGCGATTATCACCGGCATGCCGAGATCGCGGTCGACCATTGCGCACAGATAATATTCCCGGACGATCGTGAGCCGCTCTTCGCTATATACCGCCGTGACTTTCGCGGCACCGATCGTCGTGCCGAGCATTCTTTCCGCCGCAGCCCGCGCATCTCCGGCATTGTCGGCAAACTTGATGCCCCCAGCCTTGCCGCGGCCGCCAGCGAGCACCTGCGCCTTGATCACGAGCTGCCCGCCGAACTGCGGGAGCGCCGGAAAGAGCGCGCCACGCGGCACGCGTATCCCGTTGCGGGCGAGCAGGCTCTTGCCCTCGTGTTCGAGCAGGCGGATCACCGGGTGATCGCTACTGGCCGAGGTATCACGGGCAATCCCGCTACTGGCCGAGGTATCACCGGCAATCCCGCTACTAGCCGAGGTATCACCGGCAATCCCGCTACTTCGACGTGTCCCACGGCTCGAACGGGTCGTACTGGAGATCGATCCAGTCGCCGGTGAATTTCGGCTCGCGTTTTTCGAGGAACGCTTTCGGGCCTTCGCGTGCATCCTGATGGAACATCAGTTCGACATTGCAAAGTATCTGCTGCTCGACGCCCTTGACCGGGTCGAATGCGAGCCCCTGATTGCGCGCGTTCTTGATCGCGCCCATGGCCGCGGTCGGGCCTTTGGCCAGCCTTGCCGCGAATTCATAGGTCTTCGCTGCGAGTTCTTTCTCGGGAAATATTTTGGTGACCAGCCCGAGCTTGTGGGCTTCGTCCGCGAGTATCGTTTCGCCGAGCAACAACAACTCCGTCGCTTTGCCCAGGCCGACAAACCGCGGCAACAGGTAGACGCAGCCGCCGCCCATGCCGCGCTTGATGTAGGCCGCGGCGAATTTTGCACCCTGCGCGACCATGCGGAAATCGCACGCCAGTGCAATATCAAAACCGCCGCCGTACGCATAGCCCTCGACCATCGCGACCACCGGCTTGCGCATGGTCATGATGTCGATGATGATGCGCGGATATCCGGTCCGCAGGCGCGTATGCAAATCCGGCTGACCGAATTCGAAGCGTTCCTCCTTGGAGTGATGCAGGTCGTCGCCCGCGCAGAAATTTCCGCCGCCGCCCCTGACGACTATGGCACGCACCTCGTGATCGCGGCGCGCTTCCTCCAGATAGTCGATCATGTCGATGATCATCGACGGGATCATCGCGTTGCGCTTCTTCGGCCGGTCCATCGTGATGGTCGCGATGCCGTTCTTCTTTTCGTACAGAATCAAATCGTTTTTTGATGACATGTTTACCCGCGCCTCTCCGATTATTGATCTTTCACTCATTCGCGACAGCGAATTAGTGCCATTCTCACGCTCGCCCTTCGGGAGAGGGCCGGGGTGAGGGATTGAGCGTTCCGACTCTCATCCATTATAAAACGCTCAATATATTCGGCTGTCCTGATGTTATTTGCTGCGCTTGCCCTTCGGTTTTCCCGGCCGGGCGACTTTCTTGCCGCGCACCTCGTAGAACTCTTCCATCTTGTGCTGCGGCTCCCGGCTCGAAAAACTCGTGTGATGGCGCTCGGTCGCGACGCCGAACGCCTTATCGAAGCCCGCCTGCGTCGCCTCGCGCATGAGTTGCTTGTTCAGACGCATCGCCACCGGCGGTTTCGCCGCGAGCTTTTGCGCGACCGCGATCGCGGACGACAGCACTTCGTCCTGCGGAACGATGCGATGCAAAAGCCCGAAGCGCTCGCACTCCATCGCGCTCAGCATGCGTCCGGTCAGGATGAATTCGATCGCGTGTGAGAGGCCCACGATCTCGCGCAAAATCCAGAAACCGAGCGCGCTGACGATGCCGGAATTGATCTCCGGCTGGCCCATCGTGATCTTGTCGTGGCCTATGCGGTAATCCGTCAGCAGCGCCACCTGGAACGCGGACCCGGCGGCCAGCCCGTTCAGCGCGCATACGATCGGAATATCGAGGCGGCGCACGCCTTCATACAGGATGCGCCACTCCTCGACCCACAGCTTGGCGCGCGCGGGGTCGAACTTGCGCGCTTCATCAAGGTCCTGGCCGGCGCAGAATGCATCCTTGCCCGTGCCGGTCAGCACGATCGCGCGCACGCGCGTGGACTTTTTTGCTGCGGTCAGTGCATGCAGCACTTCGTTGCGCATCGGCATGTGCCACGCGTTCATGACTTCCGGTCGGTTGAGCGTGATGACCTGAACGGCGCCGACGAGCTCGGTCTTGATGAACTTGTACAAATAACCCTCCTGGGCTGGCCGCGCCGGGATGCACGACCGCGAGATGACTTGCGATGATTTGACTGCAACGCTATCAGCAAAAGCCATCGCTTGCAATTCGCGTGCGGCAACGCGACCTTGGGAAAGCAACGCAGCGTGCTATCCTTTTGCCTCACTACGGGAAGGACACGCGAACATGAACTTTGTGCTGCGCCGGTTGCCGTACTTGATCGTGACGGGGTGCGCGCTGCTGACGGCGTGCGGTATCGCCTCGCGCGCAGCACTCGCGCAGGCGTGGCCGACCAAGCCGGTGCGCATCATCGTTCCTTACGCGCCCGGCGGCACGATCGACATCACTGCGCGCCTGATGATGAGCAAGCTATCCCAGGCGTGGGGACAGCCCGTCGTGATCGACAACCGCGCCGGCGCTGCCGGCACCATAGGCGCCAACATGGTGGCGAAAGCTTCACCCGACGGCTATACACTGTTGCTCGCGGCGGCGTCGGAACTGACCATCGCGCAGACGATCATCAAGAACATGCCGTTCAACGCGCTGACCGATTTCACGCCCATCGTGCTGGTCGCGCGCTCCCCGTTCGTCCTCGTGATCAACGCGAAAGTGCCTGCGAAAAATCTGGCGGAATTGATCGCTCTCGCCAAGCGGCAACCCGGCAAACTCAATTACGGGACGTCGGGCGCCGGCACCACTACCCATTTGGTGGCCGAGCTCTTCAACGCCACCGCGGGCATCCAGACCACGCATATCCCGTACAAAGGCAGCGGTCTCATGATGACCGATTTGCTCGGCGGACAAGTCGACATGGCTTTCGACACTATCGCGACGACCAAGCCGCACATCGACTCCGGCATCCTGCGCGCGATCGGCGCGACGATGGCGAAGCGCCCGCCTTCCGCGCCCGAAATCCCGACCTTCGACGAGCAGGGTCTCAAAGATTTCGTCGGCGGCTCGTGGGTCGGCTTTCTCGGGCCGGCGCACACACCGGCCGCAGTCGTCGCACGGGTGCAGTCCGACGTGATAGCAATACTCAACGGCGGGCTTGCCGACGAGCTCGCACGCCGCGGGCTCGATCCCGCCGGACTGACCGCGCCGCAGTTCGCGCAACTGATACGCGCCGACCACGCCAAGTTCACTGCGGTAGGGCTGCGCGCCGGCCTCAAGCCGGAATAAGAACGCCGTGAGCGCGGCGGCCACCGCTTTCAAGACGAACAACGTGCGCTCGTTGAGCGAGCTCAACGCATGGCAGGCGCGCACCGCGGAGGCGGCGCTGGAGCCCGCGCTGCCGATCATCGATCCGCACCACCATTTGCGCGACGGCGAATCCGGCCGCTACCATTTGCCGGAACTAGCCGCGGACCTGGCGGGCGGCCACAACGTTCGCGCCACGGTATTCATCGACTCGCAAACCATGCATCGCGCCAGCGGGCCCGCCGTGCTGCGTCCAGTGGGCGAGACCGAATTCGTCATCCGCACGCTTGCCGAACATTCAGCGCCGCGCATTGCACGATGGAATCCCTGCGCCGCCATCGTCGGCAACCTCGACCTTACATTCGGCGCCGCCGTGCGTGAGGCGCTGGAAGCGCATATCGCCGCCGGCAACGGCCGCTTCCGTGGCATCCGCGACCCGTTGATGTGGGATGGCAGCGACATCAACTACGGCGTGCGGCGGCCCCCGCCGGACCGCATGACGGACCCGCGCTTCCGCGAAGGTTTGGCGCAGCTTGCGCCGCTCGGCATGACTTTCGATGCATGGCTTTTCCATCCGCAACTCCCATTGCTCATCGACCTCGCGCGCAGCTTTCCCGAGACGACCATCATCCTCAACCACATCGGCGCGCCGCTAGGCGTCGGGCCTTATGCAAATCGCCGTGAGGAAATATTCGCCACGTGGCGCAGTTCGCTGAGAGAACTGGCGCGCTGTCCGAATGTCGTGGTGAAGCTCGGCGGTCTCGGCATGCTGTTTTTCGGGTTCGGCTTCGAGCGGCGCGACGTGCCGCCGCCGTCCGCGGAACTGGCAAGCGCGTGGCGGCCCTATATCGAAACCTGTATCGAAGCATTCGGCCCGGAGCGCTGCATGTTCGAAAGCAATTTCCCGGTCGACAAGCAGTCGTGCCATTACGCGACGCTATGGAACGCGTTCAAGCGCATCGCGGCGAATTACACCGCGGCCGAGAAAGCCATACTGTTTTTCGGCACCGCGAACCGGGTCTACCGCCTGGGCCTCGCGTAGCTCCCGTCACTGCGTTCGCCCAGCAGACGCGCCGGCCGCCGTAAAATAGGCCGCTGGCGCAACACGCTATTCCCGCCAATCACCGCCACCACCCAAGGAGACCGACATGGCCGACGGCCTGATTCAGTACGCAGTCAAGAAAAAAATAGCGACCATCACGATGGACCGGCCCAAGAAGTACAACGCGCTGATCCCGACGATGATCCTGGATTTGTGCGACGCGTTGGAAAAGGCGCGCCAGGACCACGGCGTACGCGCCATCGTGCTCAAGGGCGCCGGCGGCAACTTTTGCGCGGGCGACGATCTGCACCCGGAGGAGCGTTTCAAGTACGGCGACCCCGACCTGCACACGCGCATGAAGACCGGCTACCCGCGCCTCGTCGTCGAGATCATGAACCTGCGCAAGCCGGTGATCGCGATGGTCGAAGGCTACGCCGTTGGCGCAGGATTCGACATTGCGCTCGCGTGCGATTTCCGCATGGTGTCGCAAAAAGCGCGGCTCGCGTCGATTTACGTCAAGCGCGGCATGGGCGGCGGCTGCGCCTACCTGTTGCCGCGTTTTGTCGGCCTCGGTAAGGCTACGGAACTTCTCCTGCTCGGCGACTTCATCGAAATCGACGAAGCGCAACGCCTGAACCTCGTCACCAAGGTCTATTCGGATGCCGAACTCGAAGCGAAGACCTACGAGTTCGCCGCGCGCATGGCCAAGGGCCCGACGGCGGCGATTGGCGCGATCAAGAACGCGCGCAACCAGGGACTTGCCTGCGATCCGGTCAAAGGCATCGAGCACCAGATCCTCTGCAACGTCGAATTGATGTTCCACAAGGACGCGCGCGAAGGCTCGCGCGCTTTCCTCGAAAAACGCGAGCCCAACTTTACGGCGGAATGGATCGACCTGCAGTACGACTCGTTCAAGCCTTACGACGTCTCGCGAACCTGAACCTCGGGCGCTCAGTCGACTTTGATGCCCACCGTCTTGATGAGCTGAGACCAGCGCGCCGCCTCGGCTTTGAGAAAAGCCGTGAAGTCTTCGGGAGTACCCGTGCCCGGTGTCACGAGCGCGTCGTCGAAACGGGTTTTGACTTCGGGCGCCTGCACCGCGGCGACGATTTCCTTGTTCAACTTCGTGACCACCGACCGCGGCGTGCCGGCGGGCGCGAGGATGCCGTACCAGCCGCCGACGCGGAAGTCGGCGACGCCGGATTCTTCGAACGTCGGCACGTCGGGAACGATGGCGGCTCTTTTTGCCGACGAAATCGCGAGCGCGCGCACTCTGCCCGCGGTCACGAGTGGAATCGCCGCAGCCACCGGCGAAAATATGCATTGAATCTGCGCACCGACCAGATCGGCGAGCGCGGGCCCGGTGCCCTTATACGGTACGTGCGTAAACCTGACGCCGGTCCGCTGCTGAAAAAATTCGCCCGCTATATGGCTGGTCGAGCCGGTGCCGCCCGAACCCATCACGATTTTTCCCGGCTGGCTTTTGGCGGCGGCGATGAACTCGGCGAGCGTCTGCATGGGAACCGACGGATGCACGATCAGGATAATCGGCGCGCTGCCGAGCAGGGTGATCGGCGCGAAGTCCTTGATCGGGTCGTATTGCGCGGACGAGTAGACGAACGGGTTGGTCGCATGCGCCATGTCAGCGAGGATCACCGTGTAGCCGTCAGGCGTTGCGGCGGCCACCAGCTTGGTTCCGATTATGCCGTTCGCGCCCGGCCGGTTGTCGACCAGCACCGTCTTGCCGAGGGTCTCGGTCAGACGCTTACCCAGCACGCGCGCAAACAAATCGTTGCCGCCACCCGGCGCGTACGCGACGACGATGCGAATTGGTCTGCTCGGAAAATCGTCCGCGCCGAGTGCGAGCGTTGTCGCGCCGAAGCACAACAGCGTGACGAGCCACCACCGAAAACCTTTTCTGCTCCGCATTTTCAATCTCCTGCTGTTGCTGCCATCCTGCCCGACCAGCGCGCGCAAGCGCGGCTGGCGCTTCCCGCTCATTCGGCTTTGATGTTGGCGGCCTTGACGACTTCCGCCCACTTCTTAAGGTCGGCGGCGATGTACGCTTGAAATTCGCGCGGCATCAGGATCAAAGGCTCGAGCCCCAGACCGAGGAAACGCTCGCGCACGTCGGGCAGTTGCGCCGCGCGCGCGATTTCGCTGCTCAACGTGGCGACGACCGGTTTGGGGAGGCCGGCGGGTCCCTGGTAGCCGTACCAGATCGCGGCCTCGAAATCGCGCACGCCGCCTTCGTCCATCGTCGGCACTTCGGGCGCGACCGCCACGCGGCGCGGTGAGCACACGCCGAGCACGCGCAATTTCCCGGACTTCACCAGTTGCATCGCGGCGGGTATGCTGGAAAAAATCGAGTTCACCTGGCCGCCCGCGACCTCAGCCAACGCGGGTCCCAACCCCTTGTAAGGCACGTGCGTCATGTTGATTCCGGCGCGCATCTTGAAGAGCTCGGCGACGACGTGGGACGAAGCGCCGGTGCCGGCGGATGCGATCGTGAACTTACCCGGCTGCGCTTTCGCGAGCTTGATCAATTCCTGCAGCGTTTGCGCCGGCACCGCCGCATTGACCACGAGCATCAGCGGCGACTGCGCGACCATGATGACCGGCGTGAAATCCCTGACCGGATCGTACGGCACCTTGGCGAACACGCTCGGATTGACTACGAACGGCGTATCGCTGAGCAGCAGCGTATAGCCGTCGGCGCTCGCTTGCGCTGCGAGCGCGGCGCCTATCATGCCGGCGGCGCCGGCGCGGTTATCGACCAGCATGGTCTGGCCGAAGCGGTCGGTGAGCTTCTGGCTCAATATGCGCGCAATGATGTCGGTGGATCCGCCCGGCGGGTAAGCGACGATGACGCGAATCGGTTTGTTCGGGAAACCATCCGCGCCGCGCGCGAGCGCGGGCGCGACGAACAAACTCAAGGCGGCCAAAAAACACGACAGCGCGTTATGCCCGGACATTCAAGTCTCCCGTGTATGCAGCGAGAAAAAACAGTGGCGGTTGAGACAACCCGATTCTGCTATAAACACAACCGGATTGCACTCTTGCCGCGCCGGGCGCCCCGGCCATCGCGAGGCGCCGCTTACTGCAGCTCGATCTTCGCCGCGCGCACGATTTCCGCATACGCCTTGATGTCGGAATGGAAGATCTTGCGGAATTCTTCCGGCGGGTCGCCGCGCGGCTCGTAGCCGCCCGCGATGAAATACTCGCGCAGCTTCGGGTCCTTCAACGCGTCGCGAATCGCCGAGTACAGCCTGTTCACGACGGCAGGCGGGGTCTTCGCCGGCGCGAACCACGCATGCCAGCCGGAATCAAAGCGATAGCCGGGTATGCCGGCTTCGGCAATCGTGGGTACCTCCGGCATGGACGCGACGCGCGTCGCCCCGGTGAAACCGAGCGCCCGCAGCTTGCCCGCCTTGACATGCGGCGCGCCGACCGTGACGGCGGGGAACGTGATTTGCACTTCGCCGCCGAGCACCGCGGTGAGCGCGGGGCCGCCGCCTTTGTATGGCACGTGCAGCAACTGGATGCCGGCCTTGGTCGCGAACAGTTCGGCCGCGAGATGCTGGCCATTGCCGATGCCCGGCGTGCTGTACCGCAAACCTTCGCCGCCGGCTTTGGCGAGCGCGATCAAATCCCTGACGGATTGCGCGGCCACCGACGGATTGACCGTCAGCAGATAACCCAGGCCCCACGCGAAATTAGTGATCGGCAGAAAATCCTGCTCGCTGTCGTACGGCAGTTTTCGGTACATGCCGGCATTGACGACGAACGCGATCGAGGTGCCGAGCAGCGTGTAGCCGTTGGGCGCCGCTTTCGCGACGAGGTCGGCGCCGACGATGCCATTGGCGCCGCCGCGATTGTCGATCACGATGGGTTGCGCGAGCTGTGCTTCGACCTGGCGCGCGAGTACGCGCGCGAACGAGTCGACGTTGCCGCCGGGTGGAAACGGCACGACTAGCCGGAGCGGCCGGTCGGGATAGGCCTGACTCCAGGCGCAGTGCGCATTTGCCAACGCGAGCGCGCTCGCTGCGGCGATGATCCAGTGCTGCATGCTTTCCTCCTCCGGCGGTGCGCCGGATAGACGTTACTCGGCTTTGATTCTGGATTCGCGCACGACCCTGCTCCACAGCGCGACCTGGCTGCGGATATAGTCGGCGCACGCCTCCATGGTGCCGCCGGCGATCTGCACGTCCTGGCTTTGAAACAGCTTGCGCACTTCGGCGGTCGCGAGCATGCGGTTGATCTCGGCATTGAGTTTCGCGAGCACGTCTTTCGGCGTGGCCGCGGGCGCCACCGCGCCCCACCAGGTATTCGCTTCGAAACCGTTCACCCCGGCCTCGCCCATCGTCGGCACGTCGGGCAGGATTTCCAGGCGCTTGGGCGCCGTCACCGCGAGCGCACGCAGCCTGCCGGACTGCACATGCGGCAAGCCGTTCGGCAGATTCGCGAACATCACCGGCACCTGCCCGCCGAGCAAATCTATCATTGCCGGGCCATTGCCTTTATACGGCACGTGCACCAGCGACGTTTTGGTCAGCGACTTGAAGAGCTCCATGAACAGATGCGCCGAGGAGCCGTTGCTGGTCGATGCATAAAGCAGCGCCGCGGGCTTCGCGCGCGCCGCGTCGACGAGCTCGCCGACGGTTTTGTACGGCGTCGCCGCATTCGCTACCAGCAGCGACGGCGCGTAGCCGATGTAATTCAGCGCCGCGAAATCCCTGACGACATCGACTTTCGACGCCGGATATAGCGCATTCATGACCGAGAACGGAAACGATACCACGAGTATCGTGGAGCCGTCGGGGGCCGACTTCGCGGCCATTTCGGTGCCTATCACCGTGCCGGCACCGGGTTTGTTGTCCGCGTAAGAGCCCGGCGCGAAGCCCTCGCTGAAACCCTGCACGAGCACCCGCGCGACGACGTCGTTGAAGCCGCCCGGTGGATACGGCACGACGACCCGGATGCCCTTGCCCGGAAACGGCTGCGCCGCCGCGAGCGCGATCGCCGAGCACAAGATCCCGCCCGCGAGCCAGCGCAGCGCGTGGCCCGTCACCCTCAGCCGCGCTTTTTCTTTTTGGCTTTGCCGCCGCCGGCCGGCTTCCAGTCGGTAACCTGCATCAGGATGTTGATCGCCTGCCGGAACGGCGGCGAGCCGACGGGGGTCAATGCGGTCTCCAGCGCTTCGAGCAGCTCCTGTTCGGTGCAGCCCAGGCGCAGCGCGCGTTCCATATGCGGCTTGACGCCCCACATCCGGGACTGGCCGATCATCGCGGCGATCGCGACGAGCTCGCGGTACTTGGCCGGCAGCTGCTTGCCCTCGGTCGGGAAACCTTCGTGCAGCAGGCTCAGGCCCGACAAACGGTTATAGGCGTCGAGAAAAACCGGATCCTTCTCGGCGAGATATTCCCACTCCGGATAACTGTACCCACGGGTCTTGGCCAGACGTTTGGCGACTTGCGCCGGTTTTTCCTTCAAGCTGCTCTCCTCCGGTAGTTTTGACTTGCAGACTGGCACCGTCCGCGCGCGGGACTCGCGACGCGCTTTGACAAGTGCGCGCGGTATCTTATCAAAACGGCGTGCGGCCGCCCGCGCGGCCGGAAAAATAAATCCGCGCATAGTACGCGTCCGAATGCGGCGCGCGCCTAGCGCCTGCGCATGCTGTGATTGACGGAGACCGGATCGTCGACGAAATGCGAACCGTAGTTCTCGTCGACGTACGTCGAGATCGGGTCGCTGTGCGCAGTGGAGATCTCGTCAGGCGCATCGGGGTGGACGAATATCAAAATGGCGTGGACTACCGCCCACACCAGCGCGGCAAACATACTCAGCACGATAAAGATTTCGATCATAAGTGCCTCCAGCAGCAACTGCGGACTTCTTGTCCCGGAGATCACAATAGTCCGCGCGCGCGGCCCGCACCAGCGGGCTGACGGCCTATTTTCGCTACGTCTTAGGGCTTATTGGCTGATTGGACCAGCTCGAAAACAGACCAGTCGCCGCGCACCGGCCCGCAGGACGACATCTCGTCGCTGCAGCGTCCCTGGTCCATGTAGCCGGAAGTGCGCTCGAGGCGCACCGCGCGCCCGAGCGCCGGCGCATACCACTCGGTTTCGGTGATGTTGGTCTCTGAGCGCGGGCCCTCGAAGTCGCCGGCGTAAATGCGGCGGCGGATCTTGAAGGTGTCGAACGCGCCGGCGGGTACCGTCACGCGCTCGCTGCCCAGTACTTCGCCATCGACACGCACGCTCGCGCGCCGGCCGCTGGCCGGGCTCGTCGCATTCACGCGCGACGACCACGCTTTACCGGCGGCCAGCGGAAAATCGTAAGCAGGATAAGGCTGCACGAATTCGTACTCGACGGACTGGTCGTGATTGATCAGCGAGTGCCGCAGCCATTGGCCGTCAGCGGTGTAAATCTCGGTGCGCGGCACGCCAAGCGACGCGGGCTCGCTCGTAACCGCCACGGCAAAACGGTCGGCGTCGATCCTGTCGACGCGGTATTGCACGTTGCCGCGCACCTCGCCGTTGTAGCGGTTGATCACGCGGTAGGACCAGTTGTCGCCGGCCGCGGGCGCCGCACCGGCATGCGCCGGGCCAACGATTGCAATCAGCGAGCCTGCAATGAAGACGATGGCGGCGAGGGCGGCCTTGCTGGCGGGCGGGGTTGCGATATTCATCGTGATTCTCCTCATCTGGCGGCAGCGGGCGCGGCGGGATTTGCTATTATGCCTGCCACTTCCACGCGCTAACACCGGCCTGCATGAAATTATTCCTGACCATCGCGGCCGGCAGCCGTCCGCGCGGCCCATCATTCGCCTTTCGTTTTCAACCAGGGAGCCTGCATGAACCATACCGAACAACGTAAACGCCTGCGCGCGATACTCGCGGGAACCCAATGTCTGTCGCCGGCCAGCGTGTACGACGCACTGTCGGCGCGCGTTGCGCAGGCCGTCGGCTACCGGATCGGCATGCTCGCGGGCTCGACGGCGTCGAGCACCACGCTGGCCGCACCCGATTTAATCGTGCTGACGCTGACCGAATTCGCCGACCAGGTGCGCCGCATCATGCGCGCCTGCCATCTGAGCCTGATCGTCGATGCCGACCATGGTTACGGCAACGCGCTGAACGCGATGCGCTCGGTCCAGGAGCTCGAACATGCGGGCGTCTCCGCGATGAGCATCGAAGACACCGTGTTGCCGACGCCGTTCGGGCAGACGAAGGAAACGATGACTTCGATCGCTGAAGGCGTGGGCAAACTGCGCGCCGCGGTCGCCGGGCGCACCGACCCGTCGCTGATCATCGCGGGCCGCACCTCGGCGCTCAAAATCGAAGGCCTCGACAGCGTGCTCGCGCGCGTGAAAGCGTATTCGGAAACCGGCGTCGATGCGATTTTTATCGTCGGCCTCGAAAAGCTCGACCAGCTCGACGCGATCCAAGCCGCGACGAAGCTGCCGATCATCATCGGCTCCGCACCTGCCTCGTTGAAACGCGAAGAGCTCGCCGCGCGCGGCGCGCGCATCGTGCTGCAGGGTCACCAGCCCGTCGCCGCGGCGGTGAAGGCGCTGCACGCGTGCTATTCGCACCTTTTCAACGGCGGCGCACCCGCCGACCTCAAGGCCACCATCGCATCGGCCGAGGAAATGGAAAAAGTCACTGCAGGAGAAAACTACCAGAAATGGCAGCGCGATTTCCTGCGCTAAACGCGAGCGCTGCGGTCAGCGTCCGCCATACGGCGGGCGCCGGCCCCCGCGCCAGCTACGGATCAGCAGCCAGGCGCCCAGCATGCCGCCCAGGTGAGCGAAATGCGCGACGCCGGCGACGGTGCCCGTAACGCCGAAAAATAGCTCGAGCGCGCCGTACAGCGTGACGAAAAGCCACGCCGGCATCGGGATCGGCGGAAACAGCAGGATCAGCATGCGGCGCGGAAAATACATGCCGTATGCGAGCAGCAGGCCGAATACGCCGCCCGACGCGCCGACCGTCGGATAGGGATCCCCGCCCGCGAGCGCTGAGAAGAGGAGCTGGACGATCGCCGCTGAAATCACGCTCACGAAATACAAATTCAAATAGCGCGTTGGTCCGAACAGCCGCTCGAGCTCGCCGCCGAACATGTAAAGCGCGAACATGTTGAAAAAGAGATGCGTGAAGTTGCCGTGCAGGAAGCTGTACGTGATGAGCTGCCACGGCTGAAACCCGAGGCTGCCGCCCGCCATCGTCATGGCGCCAACCGGCCACAACGCGAGATTCAGGATGAGCGCATCGCCGACGACCATGTCGAGCAGGAACATCGCGACGTTGGCGATGATCAGCGCGCGCGTTACCGGTGGAATCGCATAAAACACTGGGGATCGCCTTTCGTGAACCGCCGCGAAGCGCGGCGGGCGTTAAAAATCCTTGCGCGCGAGGCCGAGCTCGATGAATACCGCCTTCGCCTGCTCGTAGTCGGTTTTGAGAAACCGCGCATACTCGGCGGCGTTCAGATATTCCGACTCCCACAGGTTCTGCTCCTGGTCGCGGCGCCACTCGTCGGTTTTGACCAGGCGCCCGAAAAAGCCGTCCCAGAATGCGCCCTGCGCCGGCGAGAGTTTCGGCGGCCCGAAGACGCCCTGCCAGTTGGCGAGCGCCACATCGACGCCCTGCTCTCTGAGCGTCGGCACCTGCGCGAGCGCGCCCGCGAGCCGGCGCGGCGACGAAATGCCGAGCATGCGCAGCTTGCCGCCCTGCACGTGCGGCAACAGGTTGGACGAGACGGTCGCGATCACATCGACGTGGCCGCCGAGCCCTGCCGTCATCAGCTCGCCGCCCTGAAAGATCACGAGCTTCAGCTTTTTCGGATCGGCGCCGGTCGCGCGCGCGGTCAGCGCGCACACGATATGCAGGTAGCTGCCCAGACTGTTGGTGCCGATCGAAACGCTCGCGGGATCCGCGCGCAGCCGCTCGGTGAGATCGCGCAGCGACTTCAGCGGCGACTCCGCGCGCACCGCGAAACCAATGTACTGATTGCCGAGCAGCGCAAGTGGCGTGTAATCGTTATAGGTGAATTGCGCGGTGCCTATGATGTAGTTGGTCAGGATGGTCGGCGAGGAGATTTGCAGCCAATGCGCATCGCCCGCGTGCGTCCCGAGATAATTCCACGCGACATTGCCGCCGCCGCCCACCCGGTTGACCACCATCATATTGACGCCGGGCAGCGCTTTCGCCTGCGCGATGCTCTGGATGGTGCGCGCACTTCTGTCCTGCGAGCTGCCGGCAGTCAGGCCGACGATGATTTCGACATTTTTGTCCGGCTTCCATGCCGGTTGCGCAACCGCGGGCGATGAGCCGGCGAGCATGAGCGCGGCGACTAACGTCGCGATCAGCACGCGCGCGCTATGCGCGGGCGGGCAATGACCAAGCGGGCAATCCGCGCGTTTCATTCGAGGCTTTGCACGAGCAACGCGAGCGCGCCGGCCGCAAAAGCGTGCATGTTCGCGACGCGATCGTCGCTGCCTGTTTCCACGGTGACCGCGCGCTCGATGGAACCCGCCACGGCGACGCACGCCATCCCCGCGGGGTTGCCGTAACGTCCACCGGTCGGACCGGCGGCCCCCGTTTCGCCTATGCCCCAGTCGGCGGCAAACCGTCCGCGAATGAGGCGGGCGCGAATCTGCGCGTTGGCTTCGGTGGCCGGGCGCGTGCCGGCGAACTCGGCATCCTCGAAATCCTTGAGCGCGTGCCACCCCGCCCGCGTATACAGCACGGCGCCGCCGAGGAAATAAGCTGAAGCGCCCGGGACTGCGAGCAGTGCCGCTGAGATGAGGCCGCCAGCCGACGATTCCGCGACGGCGACCGTCTCCTGGCGCTTTTTCAACAGCGAGGCGACTTTTTCGGCATAGGGGATCAGTTCGCGCATGGGCATTCCTCGGGAGGCAAATGGTGAGCGCCACCGCCGCGCATCCCGCGCGACCGTGACATAGTTCCTGTTACCGCTCTTATATATTGATTTAATACTAGGTAGCAACAGCAACCGCAAATTGAGTCCGCGCAGCGGGCCGGCGGTGACGACAACGACCAAGCGCAGGGAAGATATTCCATGGCGGCCGACTGGAGCATGATCGCGCTTGACCCCGCCGAAATTGCGGCGGGTGAGCTCGAACAAATCCGTGCCGATTTCGCACGCTACTTTCTGCTGCACGATCCCGGCGTCGCGCTGGCGGTGTTCACCCGCCGCGCCAAGCCCGGCCGCTGTGAAGTGTATTTTTCACCGGGTTGCGACGCTTATACCGAGTTCATTTTCGAGCGGCATACCGCGAAACGCGCGCGCGCTCCGGGCCTGCTCGGCACCACGCTGCTCGTTGGCTATCCTGCCGCCGTCAGTTCCTTGCTCGGCAAACCGCGCGTGGTCGAATCGTTCCGGGAAATACTGCGGCAATCGCTCGCCGCCGAGCAGGCGGAATCACGCGCTTCCTTCCTGCGCCTTAAAACAACCGGCTGACGCGCGGGGCTTCGCCGCCCGCGTGGTGCGGTAAATCGGTCAACGGCACCACTGCGTGATCGCTTTGCGCAGACGCTCGGCAGCTTCGGCCCGGTCCCGATCCGTGTATTGAATGCGCTCGCTGGTGACAGGGTCGAAGCGCTGCAGGCGCTGGCCATCCAGCACCGCCTGCAATTGGCTACGCGCTTCGACGCAATTGCGTTCGAACTCCTCGGTTTTCGTTTTTTCCTCCTCTGCCTTGGTCTGCGCTTCCTGGCGCTCGAGTGTGCGCTGGCGAAATTCGGCTTCCTGCAGCTCGCTCGACTTCGCGGCAGGCGCAGCGGCTGCGGGCGCCGCGGCGCCGCTTTCGCCCTTGCCGACCTGACGCCGCTGTACCGTGCCCGGCGCGCAAAAATCCGCATATTCCTTGACGCCGGCAGCATTGGTGCATTCGAATACCTGGGCCGCGGCCCCCGGGGCAATGATCGTCGCGACGATCGTCGCAACGATCGTCTTAACGCCCGCCATCAACAGTCGCCACATAGTCCGCCCTGTCATCGTGTAAATCCGCCCAAAGCAGCAGCGTGGCCAATTGTAGTGCGGACGCCGCCCGGTTAAAAGGTTCGCGTGCGGCGCACCGCTCATTCGAGCTTGATGCCCGCTATCCTGGCGATGCGCGCATTGAGCTTCAACTCTTCGCCGAGATGCTGCGCATACTGCTCCGGCGAGCCGCCGGCGACTTCGAGCCCCTGCACGAAAAAACGCTCTTTGACGTCCGCTTTGGCGACGATCGCGTTAAGCTCGCGGTTGAGCCGCGCCACGATCGCGCGCGGCGTCCCGGCCGGCGCAAGCACGCCCGATGCGGTGGTCGCCTCGTAACCCGGCACGCCGGCTTCTATCATGGTCGGGTATTCGGGCACCAGCGCCGAACGCGCTTTGGTGCCGACGGCGAGACCGCGCAATTTTCCCAGCCGCACCTGCGGCAGCACCGTTGGCAGATTGTCGATCACCATCTGCAACTGGCCGCCGAGCAGGTCGATCAGCGATTGCCCGCCGCCTTTATACGGGATGTGCGTGATCTGCACGTTGGCCAGCGCCTTGAATTGCTCGCCGGCAAGATGCGCGACCGAGCCGTTGCCGGCCGAGCCGAAATTCAGCGCGTTCGGTTTGCCCTGCGCGAGCGCGATCAGTTCCTTGACCGATTTGGCGGGCACCGCCGGATGCACGACCAGCATAAACGGGCTGATGGTGGTCAGCGCGATCGGCGCGAAGTCGGCGAGCGTGTACGGCATTTTGACCACGAGGGCCGGATTGATCGTGAGCGGCCCCGGCGTCCCCATCAAGAGCGTGTAACCGTCCGCCGGCGCTTTTGCGACGAGGTCCGCGCCGATCACACCGCCGGCGCCCGCGCGATTATCGACGACGACCGACTGGCCGAACACTTCGGTCAGACGCTGACTTAACGTGCGCGCGATCAAGTCGGTGCCGCCGCCGGGCCCGAACGGAACGATCAGTCGGATTGGCTTGCCTGGATAATTTTGCGCGGCGGCGCCTGCAATCGCGCCGCACACGAGCACCGCGATACCCAATAGCGTTCCCGCTTTTTTAGGTTTCAAGTACGCCTCCGTTTATGCACGCGCCGGCCGACGAACTTCAACTCATCGGCAGGCGCCGGGACGGTTTTAAATCAGCGAGATTGAGATCGGCGCCCGCCGCCGCGAACGCGTGCGCAACTGCAGCACCGATGCCGCCGCCCGCGCCCGTGATCAGCGCCGTTCTGCCCGCGAATGTCATCGGGGGCTACGGTTTAACCGCGGACGGCGCGAGCCGTGAAATGCCGTACAGTTCGAGCAGTTCCTTTACGCGCTCGCGCGGCGGCTTATCCATGTAATAGCCGCGCCGCGCGGGCGCGATGCCGGAACTGCGGCGCAAATCGACCATGGACTCGGCCATCTTGATCGTGGCGCCGAGCGCATCCAATACCGGCACGTCGTCGACGCGGTTGACGCCGTTGCGCGCGAGCAGCACGCATAGCGGCGCTTCGCCCGGAATGATCACGTCCGCGCCGTCGCGGATAAGCGCCCGCGCGGACTCCCTGAATTTGTCGAGCAGCGGCGCCGGTTCGTCGAACGCCTGCAGTACGTCGTTGAACGTGAAGCCGACCGGGCGCACGCCCGCGAAGCGCTGCGCGGGTATTACGCGCTCGGCATTCTCCCGGATCAGCGGCGCCATTTCGGTAATGAACAGCAGCACCCCGACTTTCTGCCCGAGCATGCTCGCGGTCAGGAAAGAACTTTCGCCGTAGCCCACCACCGGCACATCAACCATGCTGCGCACTTCGCGCAACGCCGGTTCCGGTATCGTCATCATCGCGTAGGCGTCGTAACCCTGTTCTTCGGCCGCGATCCCGCCCATGATGAATTGCTGACCGTGCAGATACTGCA
>JBKJMN010000374.1:0-4173 GCA_046596405.1 Burkholderiales bacterium | reverse complement strand
GCAATGTCGGTGCCCACACTGGTCGGCGAATAGAACGCCGGTATGCCGGCGCCGCCCGCGCGGCAGCGCTCGACCAATATGCCCTGCGGCACGAGCTCGACTTCCATTTCGCCGGCGACAATCTGGTCTTCGCTCGCGGTCGGCGTGCCCGGCCGCACCGAAAACGCCGCAATGAGTTTTTTGACCTGCTTGTTCTCGGCGAGAATCTGGCCGCGCTGCGCGCCCGGATCGCCGAGCGAATTGCACACGAGGCAAAGGTTTTTGGTCCCTTTGTCGCGCAGCGCGAGTATCAGGCTGGTCGCGAAGCGATGGCCGACGCTGAAGCCGGCGATCGCGATGGTCGCGCCGTCGGGTATGTCGGCGATGGCCTGTTGCGGAGTGTCGATTGCCTTGTCCATGCTTTTTCCTTGAAAATTTCTAGAAATACAAAAAATGAGCCGCAGATAAACGCAGATACACGCAGATAAAAAATTCAAAAATACAAATAAGTAGCTAACCGGGATAAGGCGGAGACAAAGGGCGCGGACGCCGTCCAGCCGACGTTGAATCCTTAGATATCATCTGCGTTCATCTGCGTTTATCTGCGGCTCAATCTGTCTTTTAAAACCTCTACTGTTTCAAGCCGAAGCGCTCGACCAAATTCTTCTCGGCCGCGTATTGCTCGCGCGCCCAGCGTGTGTAGTCTTCCGTATTCAGATAACTTCTGACCTGATCGTATTGTTCCATGGTTCTGATGAAATCGGGATCGTCGAGTCCTTTGCGGAAAGCGTCGTGCAAGATCTTTACGATCTTCGGGTCCATGCCTTTGGGCCCGCCGATGCCGTAGGAGGAGCTCGCGTTCACATCGTAGCCCTGTTCTTTCGCCGTCGACAGGTTAGGCCAGCGCTTGATGCGGTTGGCGCCGAGGATTGCCAGCACGCGTATCTTGCCGGCCTCGACCAGCGGCGCATAGCTGACCGCCGCGGCGACCATGTCGATATGGCCGCCGATCACTGCGTTCATCATCTCCGAGGTCGTGCGGTGCGGCGCGTGTACCCATTTGACCCCGCCTATCAGAGCCAGCTCTTCCATCACCATGTGCATCGTCACACCGACGCCGGACGTGGCGTAAGTGAGCTTGCCCGGATTTGCTTTCGCATGGCTGATAAGCTCCGGCAGATTTCTCCACGGCGCCTCGTTCCTGACCACCAGGCCATAGGTGTAGTCGACGATGCGGATGATCCACGTGAAGTCGTTGAGCACGTCGAACTCGGTTTTCTGGATATGCGGAATGCGCAGAATAGGTTGCGGCAGTTGCGAGAGCGTGTAGCCGTCGGGCTTACCCATCTTCAGCATATACGTAGGCGCGAGCGCGCCGCCAGCGCCGGGCTTGTCCTCGACGACGATCTTCCGGCCCAGCGTCTTGCTCGCCGCCTCGCCCAACGCGCGCAACGTCACGCTGCTGCTGCTTCCTGGCGAGTAAGCATGCAGCAGCGTGATGTTCTTCTCCGGAAAGCTTTGCGCGCTCGCTGCGCACACACCGAATAGCAGCGCCAGCGTGCCGGGCAGCAGGCCGGCCAGTATTCTTACGTGCGACATTGATGCTCCCCCATGCGGCGGCGATATTGTCGCCGCATCCGTATCCGCTGCGTGTGTTGGTGTCACGCCGGCCCGCGTCCAACCAGCCGGTCGCTGAATTCTACAATCAAACGCGGGCTGGCGCGGCGCGCAACGTGCAGGTGATTCTGTGACAGAATTGCAGCGGGAGGAGCCGCCAATTTATGAATCGCCCGCGTTGCAGCGCGCGCGATCGGCCTTAAAATAGACTCAAGCAATAGACTCAAGCGCGCGTAAATTTCACACAGGAGAACAAGCATGCATCTGAAGGGAAGAGCAGCAGTCGTCACCGGGGCGGGCCGCGGTATCGGGCGCGCAGTCGCTTTGTTGCTGGCCGAGCAGGGTGCCAGCGTAGTCGTCAACGATCCCGGCGTGGGCCGCGGCGGCGAGAAGACCGAGGAGCGTCCGGCCGATGATGTCGTTGCCGAAATTAAAAAGGCCGGCGGTAAGGCCGTCGCCAACTACGACTCGGTCGCCGACTATCTGAAGGCGGGCCTGATGATCAACCAGTGCATCGAGACCTACGGCAAGATCGATATCGTAGTCAACGTCGCCGGCAATCTGCGCGAGCGCATGATCTGGAACATGTCGGAAGACGATTTCGATTCGGTGGTGATGGTGCACCTCAAAGGCCATTGGAACCTGTGTCACCATGCGGTCAAGTACATGCGCCAGGCCGGGCACGGTCGCATCGTGAATTTTTCGTCCGACGCTTTCAAGGGCTCGGTCGGCCAGTGCAATTACAGTGCTTCGAAGGCCGGCATCATCGCGCTCACGCGCTCGATCGCCAAAGAAACGTACAAGAACGGCATCACCGCTAACGCGATCTGTCCCGCAGCCGACACGCGGATGACGCTGACCGACACCGTCAAGGAAAACCGCCGGCGCAAATTCGAAGCGGGCCTGATGACCAAGGAGCAGTACGAGCTGACGCTCGTGCATCGCGGGCCGGAATACATCGCGCCCATGGTCGCTTATCTATGCACCGACCACGCCGACCAGATCAACGGCCAGGTCTTCCACGTCGAGCGCGGCCGCATTAACACCTATTATTTCGGCGAAGACTACAAATTCCTGCACAAGGGCGACGACGGCATGTTCACGGTCGACGAATTGATCGAGACCGTGCCGGGCTCGCTGATGACCGGCATCGTGCCGGTCGCGCCGCCGGTGAAAATGGCGGACGCGCTGAAATCGGGGGATATGAAGAAGGCGGGTTAGGGCGCTGCGAAGTTAAGCGCGCGAGCCGGCAGGCGCGCGGGTTTCAGCGCCGGGCTGCCGAAAACTGCTTCGCGAGTTTGAGGCTTTGCCCTTGGTAGTTCGAGGTGCCGCTTTGACCGTAGAGCAGTTCCGGCGGGGCCGCCATGCGCTCGTAGCGCAGCCAGCCGACGGTCTGGCCGTGCTCGAGCAGAAAAGGCACTTCGTGCGAGCGCACTTCGAGCACGCCGCGGCTGCTGCCCGCCTTGCCCGTCCCGGCGTTCCAGCCGAATCCGGGATCGAAGAAGCCGGCATAGTGAACGCGAAACTCGCCCGCGCGCGTGTCATACGGAAGCATCTCGGCTGCGTATTCCGGCGGCACGGCGATCGCTTCTTTCGTCATCAGGATGTAGAACTCGTCGGGATCGAGTACCAGCGGCGACGTTTTGTGAAAGCGGATTTCTTCCCAGAAATCCAGCGGATCGCAATCGCGGCTGTCGAGATCGATCCGCTTCGTGTGTTTCTTCGCGCGGTAACCGATGAGATCGCCGTCTTTGCCGGATCCCTCGAGATCGACGGTAAACGGCAGCACGCCGCGCGCGCCCGACCGCGTTTTTTTACCGGCCTTACTGGTATCCACGATCTGGCCCTCATCGAGCAGCTTTTGCCATTCCGCGGACGTGATCGGGTTCGGCGCCTCGCCGCGCGTGCGGCGAAACCGCAGCTGATTCAGGCGCGTGCCGGTTTTTGCCACGACGCTAAAGCTACGCGGCGCGACTTCGATGTAGAGATCGCCTTTGTAGCCTTCGCGCAACTGGTCGAAGACACTCGCGCTGTCGGCGATCAGGCGGGTCAGGATATCGAGCCGCCCAGTCGAGCTTTTCGGATTGGAAAACGCGGCGACGTCGCTGCGCAGGTTGATCGATTCAAGCAGCGGGATCACGTAAATGCGGCCCTTTTCGAGCACCGCGCCGTGGCGCAGATCGACTTTGAAATCGTCGTACCGGTCGTCGAGCCGGCGCATTTTATCGAGCACTTTCGTGCCGTTCCCCGGCAGAAAGCTGGTGCCGACGGGGTAGGCAAAATCGCCCAGCCGCAAATCGAGGCTGGCAGGTTGAATCTGGTCGTCGTCGATCGGCCGCATCAGCGAATTGATTTCGCCGCCCTTGAGCATTTCGGCGATTTTCTGGCACGGCAAAATGCCCGTGTAGTCAGGCGTGCGATTCGCGGGCGGCACTGCCGGCGAAGAGGGCTGGGTGATCACGTTGTTCATCGGCGGGGATTACGTTGAGTGGTTAGGCGTGAACTGCGCGCGAACTGCGCGCGGCAATTATAGACGCAGACGGTGGCGCTATCGGCTTGCATGAATTCTCAAGCCCG
>JBKJMN010000317.1:0-7538 GCA_046596405.1 Burkholderiales bacterium | reverse complement strand
GTGGCGGCACTGGCTGTCATGCTGCGGAATACGGTGGCCGGCGTCGAATTCCAGCCTGCGGGTGATGCGCATGAGGGGTCTGAGGCCGCCGAGGAGCGCGGATTATACACCGCGCTTTCGCTCGCCTACCCCCGACCCTTGCGGGTTTTAGCGAGCGTCGCGACTGACTTTCTCGCGGACCTGAGTTTTCAGGCGGCTATACAGCGCAGGGTTCGTAGTGCGCAGGTGGCTGGCGATTGCAAAATGCTCGCCACGTACTCGCGACAAATCGATGCCTTCGACATGCACGAGCCGCACCAGTTCGACGACCGGGCGCGGCATGTTGCGGCCGCTTTCATAGCGCGAACCGCCGCTTTGCGTAACGCCGACCGCGGACCAAAATTGCTGTTGGTTGAGCCCCAGGCGTTGGCGCAGGTGGCGGGGTTTCGAAGTTTTGGATGTTCTTGCCATTGCAGTTCCTTGGTGATTGCCGAGTATTCAATTGACATAAGAAACCGGAAAAGGTTGCAGCACGGCAAATCTCTCTGTGCGCGGGCACATCTGCTGGCGATTTGTCCGAGAGGCTCGTTTTTTCGGGGGAAATGCGATAAAATTCAAGGCTTTCGAAATTTCACCGCGAGTCCATGGCTTTAATCGTTCAAAAATACGGCGGTACCTCGGTCGGCAGTCCCGATCGCATCAAAAACGTGGCCCGCCGCGTCGCGCGCTGGCAGGGCCAGGGGCACCAGATCGTCGTGGTGGTTTCCGCGATGAGCGGGGAGACCAACCGCCTGATCGCGCTGGCGCGCGAGATTCAGACGCAACCGGACCCGCGCGAACTCGATGTCATGGTGTCGACGGGAGAACAGGTCACGATCGCGCTGCTTTCGATGGCGCTCGTGGATTTAGGCATGAAGGCGCGCAGCTACACTGGCGGCCAGGTCCGGATCTTGACCGACAGTGCCTACACCAAGGCCCGAATCCTGAAAATCGACGAAGACAAGCTGCGGCGCGACTTGAGCGACGGTTATGTCATTGTCGTCGCCGGCTTCCAGGGCGAGGATGAAGGCGGCAATATCACGACCCTGGGACGCGGCGGATCCGATACCACCGGCGTCGCGCTCGCTGCGGCGCTCAAGGCCGACGAATGTCAAATTTACACTGATGTCGACGGCGTTTACACAACCGATCCACGCATCGTGCCCGAAGCGCGACGCCTGGACACCATCACTTTCGAAGAGATGCTCGAAATGGCAAGCCTCGGATCGAAAGTGCTGCAGATCCGCTCAGTTGAATTCGCGGGCAAATACCGGGTCAAATTGCGAGTGCTGTCGTCGTTCGAAGAAGAAGGCGCCGGCACCCTGATTACGTTTGAGGAAGACGACAAGATGGAACAGGCCACTATCTCAGGCATCGCGTTCAACCGCGACGAAGCCAAAATCACCATTCTCGGCGTGCCTGACCGTCCCGGCATCGCGTACCAGATTCTCGGGCCGGTCGGCGACGCCAATATCGACGTCGATATGATCGTCCAGAACGTCGGCCACGACGGCCTCACCGATTTTTCGTTCACGGTGCATCGCAACGATTATCACAAGGTGCTCGAAATTCTGAAGCCGGTGGCGGCGCATATCAAGGCGCGCGAAGTTCAGGGCGGCGACAAGATCGCCAAGGTCTCCATCGTCGGCGTCGGCATGCGCTCGCACGCGGGCATCGCGAGCACCGCGTTTCGCACGCTCGCGGAAGAGGGCATCAACATCCAGATGATTTCCACGTCCGAGATCAAGATCAGCGTCGTGATCGACGAGAAATACATGGAGCTGGCGGTACGCGTCCTGCACAAGGCGTTCGGGCTCGATCAGGTGCAGTGAACGAAGGTCGTTGTGATATCCTTGCCACTCACGATTGCGAGTCGTACTTGCAACGAAAGCCGGCGTGGGAAGCACTGCGGGCGGTGCATTGCAAAATCAGTTATTTATCACCGAAATAATTTAGCGAGACAAAGTAGAGTGGTCACGGCGCAAGCCGTCGTAAAAATCAGGCGCCCGCGCCTTCGACATAGCCATAGTAGTGTGAGCAAAGAGCGGTTGTTGTAGCGCCAGAATAATTAACAGAAACAATGTAGAGCGGTCACGGCGTAAGCCGTCGTAAAATGCGGCGCCTAGCGCCTTCGACCACTCGGCTAAGGTGCTGTTAGAGAATTGCAGATTGTTGTGTGATCCAGAACAAACGGAGAGATGGCCGAGCGGTCGAAGGCGCGCCCCTGCTAAGGGCGTATAGGACAAAATCCTATCGAGGGTTCGAATCCCTCTCTCTCCGCCAAGTATGTTTTAAAATAAGCGCCTTACGGGGCGTTTTTTTCTGGATACTATTCTGTATTTTATTTAGCTGTCGGTAGGGATGGTGGAGCGAGTCACGCGGCACACGGCCGCCATCATTTGAAGACGCGGCAGCATCGCGTTCATCAATTTGGTATTGGACTACCTCGAAGACGAGGGTGCGTTAATTAGCTGGTGCAGCATGCGCAGATTCCGCACGCCTTAATTTCACGGCAACCTCGACGCGGGAGCCAAGGCCGTTGATCATCGCCATAAGACGTTCGACGCTGATGCGCCGGAAATCCGCGTTACGAACACGCGAGAAATCCCCGGCATCAATGCCCGTGAGGTTCTGCGCTTTTCTCACGCTCAAGCCCTCTTTGTCGAGCTTCTTGATAATCTCCGTTGCCAGGATCGCCTTTAACTGGCGAACGTCGGAGTTCGGCACGTTAAAGTCCTGATAAATATTTCCGCTTCCGCGGATTGTTTCAAGCGGTTCTTTTTTCATTGGAGCATCTCCTTCAACCGTTTCAACCGGTCCTTAATCAAGTCAATTTCATGTTTCGGGGTCTTGATGCCGTGCGTCGATTTTTTCTGAAACGCATGGACGACCCATAGATCGTTCCCGAGCTGCACCGCATAGACCACCCGAAAAGCATTGCCCCGAAATGGCAATGCCACTTCAAACACGCCAGACCCGAGGCCCTTGATCGGCTTCGCAATACCCGCTTTTCTGCCTTCGGCGGCAATGCTCAGCGCATCGAGCATGATTTCGCGGGCACCTTCCGGAAATCCATCGAAAGCTTTACGCGCAGGCGTGATCTAGGATACCGGGCGGGTTGGTCTCATTCTCGTACCCTCTCGTTTAATGTTGGCAGAATTACCAACACCTGTCAAGGCTATTTTTTGACGGATAGTTGGTGGGCGCCCCTGAGCTTCTAATATGCAATCCGCATCTCTATTGATAGACCTTATGGAGTGATTGAGGTCAAGTCTGCGCTCTTCAAGAACGGAGTTTCTTGACGCGCTAGAGAAAACAAAGTCTTTAAGGCGATGGCGCCTGGTGGGGCCGTCTCGCAGCCTGCAGGCGGCGGCATGACAATGGTTTATTCATGCTCGCAACCCTTAAATTTGGATTGCGAGATTCAGCGGAATCAAGAGGCAGCCGGAATCAAACCGCAGTTATAAGGTTACCGCGCAGCAAGCCGATGGAGGGCAGCTTTGCTATTTCCCGGTAATTCCTTCGATGTGAAACGGCTTGCCGTTTACCTCGATGTGACTATGCAGCGGAACCTGCTGGGTGATCAGCCCCTCGGCAAAGCATCCCGCCTTGGCGTTTTTGATCAGGTGCGCGAGCTTATCCTCTGCCTCGTCGCTTGTAACCGTCAGATAAGTAGTAATGCTCTCCCATTTATTGAATACAGTGCCCTTGAGTACCGAACCACCCAGATGTTTACGCATTACGACACGGCATTTCGGATCGCTGACTTTCAGTTTCATCATGTGCGCGTACCGCGCAACCTGAGTGAGTAGTCAGAAGCCTATGGACATTGCCAGATAAGTCATCGGCGATGGATAGGTATCGGTTCCGCCTATGCGTGCAGGCTCATCGCACCACACTTCAAACTTGCCCGATTGGCTGCGCTTCAGCTGTAGCTGACCACTGACTGTTTCGGTCAACACATCGTTTTCGTTGGTGATCCCGACAGCAGGTAATTCGGGCTTATCTATAACCCTGTCGCCTGGCTTGTCGGACAAATCATCATTACCCATGGGCTTTGTCATTTTCTGTCTCCTGTTCTAAAACAATCGATTCGCAGGAAACCTTGCTCAACGGGCATGTTTGCCGACATTCCAGCCGTTCTTAACAAGGTGTTTTTCTCCTACGTGAATGGGTTCTTCCTCCAGTGGTGTGGCCATGGTGTCGTTCCAGCGGTTCATGAAGCCGAACATCGAAATGACCGCTATGATTTCAACGATTTGGCCCTCGTTCCAGTATTTCTTCAGTTCCGCAAACAGTTCGTCGGTGACCGCGTTCGGTTGCGCCGCGCCGGCAATCGCGATTTCGAGCGCGGCACGTTCTGCTTCAGAGAACAGCGGATGGGTGCGAAACTCCCACACTGCTTCAAGTTTTTTGTCTTCGATGCCCAGCTGGAGCGCCGCCCCGGCGGTGTGCGCCATTCAGTAATGACACCCATGCGCGCGGCTCGCCACATGCGCGAGCAGGCGCTTGAACGCTACCGGCACTTCACTGCCGGGATCCCAGATCGCCGCGGCCAGTTGCGACAGGGCCTGCACGATCTTCGGCTTGCGCTGCATGATGAGTACGCTGTTGGGAACAAATCCCAGCACTTTCACATAGGTCTGAAACGCGCCGGCGAGCTCCGGCGTAGTCTCCTGCGGCAATGGCGCCAGACGCGGGTCTGGTTTTGTATTTTTCATCATTCGGTGTTCTCCGTCTTTACTGTGAAATGAAGTAGTGTCAGGGCGTATTGCTCTGAATGTTCGCGGCGCGCACTACTTTTCCCCAGCGCGCCGATTCCCTTTTGAACAGCGCTGCTGTTTGATCGGGTGATAGCGGCTCCGGCAAGTTGGCGCCCAGCGATGCATACACCTTGCGAACTTCCTGCAGGGCGAGCACCTGGGCGACGCCGGCGTTGATTTTGCCGATGACAGATCGTTGGGTCGCGGCAGGCGCCATGACGGCGAAAATGCTGGTGACATCGTATTCCGGCGCATTCAACTGCTCGGCGAGCGTGGGCAGGTCCGGCAGTTCTTCGGCGCGGTTTTTGCCGGCGACGCCCAGCGCCCGAAGTTTCCCCGCTTTGATGTGCGGCGTCGCAATGGCGATACCGGGCCAATAGAGCGAGGTTTCACCGGATAAAAGCCCGGTCAGCGCCGGACCGCCGCCCTTGTACGGTACGTTCAGAAACGTTACGCCCGTTATCTGTTGAAACAGTTCACCTGCCATGTGCGGCATGCTGCCGGTACCGAAAGTGGCATAAGCGATTTGCCGGGGCCTTGCCCTGGCAAGCGCAATAAGGTCGCGGGTGTTCCTGACCGGCAGCGATGGATGCGCAACCAGAATGTGCTGGACGGCACCCAGCAGCGTAACCATCACCAGATCGCGCGGGGTGTCATAAGCCATCTTGGTAAAAACGTATGGATTGATCGCATGCGTCTGCAGGCCATCGACCAGCAGCGTGTAGCCATCCGGCGCTGCGCGGACTACCTGCTCGGAGCCGATCATGCCATTGGCGCCGCCGCGATTGTCCACCAGCATCTGTTGCGACCAGACGTGGGTCAAGTGCTGCGCGACAACGCGGGTCAGCACGTCAATATTGCCGCCGGCCGCCCAGGGCACTACGAGGCGCACGGTTTTTTCCGGATAAACCTTGTCCGCTTGCGCCATCGCCTGCGCCGCACCGCATAACATCAGCGCCGCCGCCATGATTTTCGTCATTCGCTTCACGGACTCCTCCTGTTGTTGCGGAATATCCAGTCCGGATGGGAAAAAATTACGGTTTGAGGTCATTGTGTACCAGACGATTCACAATGGCAATTCAAGAACGGTAAGCCTGAAAGGTCGAGGGGAAGGGAACATTTCGAAAATCGTCCTGTCGCTCGGCAGACAGGAAGACGCATCAACATCATGGGAAGTCGCAGTTGGCGATTGGCCACGGCAGTGGTGTTGATGTTTGGTGCCGCTATGAGTAGTGCGCAGACCTTTCCGCTACGTCCCGTGCGTATCGTCGTCCCCTACCCGCCGGGAGGGATCCTCCCACTTCGTTAGAATAAAACGGGCCCGCATGGACTCGTTTTTTTTCGATGCTTGCGCGGTCCGCGGTAGCGCAAGCGCGGCTCAGCCGCCCGCGTCACGCGGGTTGCTCTCGATCATCTCGTTGATTTTCAGCGCGAGGTTATCCATGGAGAACGGCTTGCTGATGATCTGCATGCCGCCTTCGAGGAAGGCGCTGCTGGCGGCATTTTCGGCATAGCCGGTCATGAACAGCACTTTGAGATCGGGGCGATTGCCGCGCGCGGCGTCCGCGACCTGTCTGCCGTTGAGATCGGGCAGCCCGATGTCGGTGACCAGCAGGTCCACGCGTTGCGATGACTGCAGGATACGCAGGGCGGAGCTGCCGTCAACCGCCTCGAGCACCCGATAACCGAGATCGTTGAGTACCTCGACGACCAGCAGGCGCACGATATCCTCGTCTTCCACCACCAGCACGACCTCGTTGTTGCCGACCCGGCTGTCGCCAGTCACATCCCCATTGATTGCAGCGGGATCGATATCGCCCGTATGGCGTGGCATACAGATCTCGACCGCAGTACCGGCGCCGACGACGCTTTCGATGCGCACGGAACCCTCCGATTGGCGCACGAAGCCGTAAATCATTGAGAGCCCGAGCCCCGTGCCCTGGCCGATCGGCTTGGTGGTGTAGAAGGGGTCGAAGGCGCGGGACTGGACATCCGGCGGCATGCCGACTCCCGTATCGCTGACTCTCAGGCAGACATAATCGCCAGGTTTGACGTCGCGGATCAACGCCTGCCGGGTGTCGAGTGACTTGTTGAGGGTGGAAATTGTCAGGGTGCCGCCATCGGGCATCGCGTCGCGCGCATTGATGGCGAGATTTATCAG
Organism: Burkholderiales bacterium; assembly: GCA_046596405.1. Classification (GTDB taxonomy): domain Bacteria; phylum Pseudomonadota; class Gammaproteobacteria; order Burkholderiales; family SG8-41; genus PALSA-1004. Next base: position 596 of record JBKJMN010000317.1, on the reverse strand, counting down.
CGCGTTTTCGAGTTGATTTGCGTCACATCGCATCAGCCACAGATCGGGCGCCGCCGCGATCGTCATCTTGAGTTTTTCCCCTATCGAGCGGCGCAGCAATTCTTCGATGGCGCCGATCAGGCGGTTGGCATCGACGGGGTGCGGATCGACCGGCTGGCGGCGCGCGAACGCCAGCAGGCGGTGCGTCAATGCCGAAGCGCGCTCCGCCGAGCTGAGCGCGCCTTTCACGAACCGGTCGATATCACCTATGCGTCCAGCCGAGATCCGCTTCCGGACCATGTGCAATGCACCCATGATGCCCTGCAGAAGATTGTTGAAATCATGCGCGATGCCTCCGGTAAGCTGGCCGATCGCCTCCATCTTGTGGCTTTGGCGCAGTGCTTCTTCAACCTGCATCAGTTGTCCGTTGCGCTCCTGCACGCGCTCCTCGAGCGTTGCATTCAGGTTCGCCAGGGCATTGGCGGCGGCGCGGGCCTGAGCTTCGCTCAAGCGCAGCGCGGCCTCGATGGCGCGCCGGTCGTTGACGTCGCGCAGGATCGCCGTCACGAAAATGCGCGCGTCGGTATGCCAACGCGACGCCGACACTTCGAGATAGG
>JBKJMN010000176.1:0-32340 GCA_046596405.1 Burkholderiales bacterium | reverse complement strand
TTTGCTCTCCCCACCCTTCCCTCATCCCCACCCTTCTCCCGGAGGGAGAAGGGCTTCCCTCTCCCTCCGGGAGAGGGACCGAGGGTGAGGGAAGCTTTTGGCACGCTACGCATTTGTAATACGGTTATGTAAAGATCAATAAATGCGAGTCGGGTGGTGGCGATCAAGCCGTTGGAATTTCGTACGGCAGCAAGCGGTCGAACTCCTTTTTCACGACCGCATAGCACTCGCAAACGCGGCTTTCGAGTCCGGGCCGGTCCAGGACCACAATGTGGCCGCGGCTGTACTGGAGCAGGCCATCCGCCTGCAGTTTGCCGGCGGCGGTGGTCACGCCCTCGCGGCGTACGCCCAGCATGTTGGAGATGAGTTCCTGCGTCATCCGCAGCTCATTGCCGGGCAGGCGATCGAGACTCAGCAGCAACCAGCGGCACAGTTGCTGGTCCAGCGTATGGTGACGATTGCACACTGCGGTTTGGGACATTTGCGTAATCAGCGCCTGCGTATAGCGCAGCGCCAGATATTGCAGCGGGCCACCCAGCGCGAACTCTTTTTTGAGAATACTTGCCTTCAGGCGGTAACCATTGCCCTGGCTTTGCACCACCGCGCGGCTCGGTGTGCTTTCGCCGCCCATGAACAGCGAAATGCCGACCAACCCCTCGTTGCCGGTGATCGCGATTTCCGCGGAGGCGCCGCTTTCCAGCACGTAGAGCAGCGACACGATGCTCGTGGTGGGGAAGTACAGATATCCCATATGGCCGCCGGACTCGTAAATCGCCCATCCCAGCGGCATCGGGATGAGTTCGAGGTCGGGCAGCAGGCGCGTGTAATCGGCCGGCGGCAGCGCGGCGAGCAGGTGGTTTTGCTGCGGAGAGTGCGGGGAGGACATTGCGGGCTTTACCTTTCCGTACCCGAGATACGGTTAAGCCACCAAATTTAGTTTGGGTAGTTTACTCCTTGATCGATGACTGACATATGTTCGGTAGCAAACATAGGGATCAATTTTTATGCGGCGGCGGCGGGCCGCAGACGCCGCGCGGGCAACTTCCGGGCGAGGTTAACTGCGTGGTCGCCATGCCGGCGTTTATCGTTCGCGTTGACGACCAGCGGGGGGTACAACGCAGCTCGCCTGACAGCGGCGACCATGACACCGGCATTGTTCAGGCGTGCTTGCCTCAAATGCGGCCGGGTCAGGCCGCGAGCGCGCCGGAAGTGCGGGCGGTGCCCAGGCACTCGTCCACAATTTCTCCGCTGACGGTTTCATGCTCGAGCAATTGCGCCGTCAGGCGCTCGAGTGCGTGCCGGTTCCTGACCAGAATCTCCGCGCACTGCCTTTCGACATCCTTGATGATCTCGCGGGCCTCTTCAACGGCTTCCGGATAGCATTCCCGGCGCCGCTCGCCATACGGCAGGCCGGCGTAACTGAACGGGCCGATTTTCTTGCTAAAACCGAATTCGGTCACCATGCGGTAAGCCATGCTCGACACGCGTTCGAGATCATTGGCTGCGCCCGTTGACGCGGTCTTGAGAATCAGGGCTTCCGCGCCGCGGCCGCCGAGCAGCATCGTCATGGTCGACCGCAGTTCCGGCTCGCTCATTAACGTCACGTTCTGATTGTTAGTCACGAGCGTGGCGCCCAGCGCTCTGCCGCGCTTTAATATGCTGACTTTTTCCACGACGCCGACATTGAGCAACCTGGCGATCAACGCATGCCCGGCCTCGTGCACGGCGATGCGCTCGCGTTCGGCGAGCGTCAATGCGGCCTGACCGCCGGTGCTCGGCCCGCCCATCAGGTGCTGCTCCAGCACACGATGCAAGTGTTCGTGGGTGACCGCTTTGGCGCCCTCCTTGGCGGCAAGCAGGGCCGCTGAATTGACCGCATTGGCGATCGACGCCGGGGATAGACCCGAGGCCAGCCGCGCGAGCTGGCGGTGGTCGTGGATGCCGTCGGTGCGCAATTTAGCCACGTAAAGGGCGAACAGCTTTTCGCGCTCGTCGACGTCGGGCAATCCCAGGTTGCAGGTGCGGTCGAAGCGCCCCGGGCGCACGAGCGCCGGATCGAGATTGGCGAGATTGTTGGTGGCGCCGAGCACGACGATGCCGGAAGTAGATGTGAAACCGTCGAGTTCGACCAGCAAAGTGTTGATGATGCGATTGTTCTCGGTTTCCCCGGCGGAATTTCCGCTGGCGCGGCGGCCGAGACCGTCGATTTCATCGATGAAAATGACGCACGGCGCGAGGGAACGCGCGAGCGCGAACAGCTTTCTGACGCGGCGCACGCCTATCCCGAGGAACATGTCGCTGAAATCTCCGCCTGCCAATGCCACGAATGGCACTCCGGCTTCGCCTGCGACAGCGCGCGCGAGCAGCGTTTTGCCCGCACCAAAGTGACCTTCGAGGACGACGCCCTTGGGCGGATTCGCCCCGAGTTCCGAAAATTTGGCCGGGTTCCTCAGATACGCGACGATGTCCTCCAGCGCCTCCTTGGCTTCTTCCACGCCGATGACATCGGTGAAGCGCGTGTCCGGTTTAGCGGTGGTCTTGAACACGCCCCCGGCGCCGCGCGCCGGGTTCATCTGCAGCAGCATAAAGACGACGAGCAGCGGGCCCAGCAAAGAAATGATGAGGGTCGACGTGAGGTTGCGCGATAGCAGCGTCAGCGGCGGCGCGGGCGGCTCGACGTCGGCAATCGAAAAGACGACGGCGGTCCCCGCGAGATTGGCTTTGAGAAGTTCCGCCACCAGCGCGCGCTGGTTGTCGGTGCGCACGTAATAGCGCTCGCCGTCAACGCGGCTGACCAGCGCAAATTGCGGCGATAAGCCGACGCTGCCGGCGGCGCCGGTCTGCACGTCGCGCGCGAGCGCTGACAGGTCGCGCTCGGCTGCGAAAAACGACGCTGATTCCTTTTCCATCGCCGCGGCGACCGGATTTCTGCCCTGCTCAGCCGCATTGAACGAAAACCACGTGAGCGTGAGGCACGCCGCGAGCAGAACGATGACTGCCGCGACGGCGAGCGGCTTCTTGTGTTTCTCGAAAGTCCTGAGCATGGCAATTCCTGTTTTTAGGCATTCCGGCGTACGTTCCGGATGCGGTCGATGCTGATGCATGCTTCCGAAGGCCGGAGGGCGATCGGCGCGGGAGGCAGTGGGCTCAAGAGCGCTGAAATGCCGAGTGAACTCACAGAGTCGCGCGAAATTATATAGCCGGAGGGATTGCCGTCGCCATGACATCCTGCACAGTTGCCATCACCGTGCAGGATCTGGTTCCTTGTAGGACTCGCGAAGCCGCCGCGCCTTTAATCTTGCCATCATGGATTCCCGGTATCGCCTAAGAACCGCGCTCGCGCCTACTCGACTTTGATATTCGCGGCCTTGATGACTTTCGCCCATTTCGCAGTCTCTGCTTTTAAAAACGCGCCGAAGTGCTCCGGTGAGCCGCCGATTGCTTCCATGCCCGACGCGGTTAAGCGCTCCTTGACGTCCGCCGCGTGCAGGCTGCGGCCGATTTCAGCAGCGAGCGTATCGATGATCGCCCGCGGCGTCCCGACGGGCGCGACGACGCCATTCCATGCGGTGCCGACGACCGCGGGCCAGCCGGCTTCGCTCATCGTCGGCACGTGCGGCAGTAGCGCGCTACGCTGATCGCTTGCGACGGCGAGCGAGCGCAGCCGTCCGCTTTGAACAAAGGGCAGCGCGGCAGGCAGCACGCTCCACAGCGCTTCGACCTGTCCGCCGGCAACGTCCGTCGCGGCTTGCGCGCCGCCTTTATACGTGATCACTTCCATGCGCACGCCCGTCGCGTGGTTCAGCATTTCCGCGAGCAGGTGCTGGACGGATGCGACCGTACTTGCCGCGACGTGCAACGGGCGCTTGCTGGCGAGCGCGACCAGTTCTTTCACCGTGCGTGCAGGTATCGATGGGTGAACTGCCAGCACGTTCGGGCTCGCGTTGAACAGAATCACGGGCGCGAAATCACGCTCCGGATCGTATTGCAGACTCGGGTATAAGGATTTGCCGGCGGTAACCGGTCCCGGCGTCGCCATGCCCAGCGTATAGCCGTCGGGCGCGGCTTTCGCCGCCGCGTCGGTGCCGATGTTGCCGTTGGCGCCGGCGCGGTTTTCGACGATCACCGGTTTGCCCAGTGCTTCGCTGAGCTTTTGCGCGATGAGCCGGGCGGCGAGATCCGTGCCGCCGCCGGGCGGGTAAGGAACAATAATACGCACAGGTTTCACCGGATAGGCCTGCGCAAGCGCCGCATCGACGCACGCGGCGAGGGTGAATACGCTTAAGATCGTAAATATTTTCATGACTTATGCGGGAACTGTCTCATGAATACTGTCACGCCGTCTCGAATGCTCGCAGGCGCGGGCGCCCTTGTTCTCGCCGTGGGGGCGGGCGCGCAGGATTACCCGGCGAGGGCGATCCGTATCGTCGTGCCTTTTACGCCGGGTGGCGCGACCGATGTCGTGACTCGCATCGTCGCGCAGAAGCTGAGCGAGCAATTCGCGCGCCAGGTCGTTACCGACAATCGCGGCGGGGCGGGCGGTATCGTCGGTGTAGAAGTGGTCGCGAAGGCGGCGCCCGACGGCTACACGCTCGTAATGGGTACGAGCGGCACGCATGCGATCAACGTGAGCCTTTATCCGAAACTTGTCTACGACCCGGAGCGAGACTTTGCACCGATTACGCGCGTTGCACTGCTGCCAAGCATGATAGTGGTGCATCCTTCGGTGCCGGCAAAGAACGTGCGCGAACTGATTGCGCTTGCCAAGAAGAATCCCGGGCGGCTCACGTACGCATCGTCGGGCAGCGCGCAGTACCTGACGGGCGCGTTATTTACGAGCATGGCGCAAGTCGAAATGGTTCACGTCCCTTACAAGGGCGGCGGTCAGGCGTTGCCGGCGCAGTTGAGCGGCGAAGTTGCGCTGTCGTTTTCGACCGTCGTCTCAGCGTTGCCGCATGTAACGAGCGGCCGCCTGCGCGGGCTCGCGGTGACGAGCGCAAAAAGAACGCCCGCGGCGCCGGATTTTCCGACGGTTGCCGAAGCGGGATTGCCGGGCTACGAAGCGGTTTCGTGGTACGGCGTTTTGGCGCCCGCCGGCACGCCGCATGAAATCGTCATGCGGCTTAACGCCGGGATAGTGGGTGCGCTCAAGCTGCCGGATGTGCGGCAACTGATGCTGGCGCAGGGCGCGGAGCCGATCAGCGAATCGCCCGGGCAATTCGCCGCTGTCATCCGGGCGGAAATCGCGAAGTGGGGCGACGTCGTGCGCAAATCCGGCGCGAAAGCGGAGTAGCGGGGCGCGCCGGATAGGCGGGCGCAATACCTGGCGTCGGGGCGCGCCCTATTTGTAATCAATGTGAGATTGGTTTCCCCGCTTGGTCCGTCAGTCATATGGTCCGTCAGTCATATTGACGCACGCGCAAACGCGGGTGTAGTCTTCGCCGCGTGGGGTCAATGCAGATTCCCCGCCGTCGGTAAGACGCCTCGCGTCCAAATTCTGCTTCTACTCGTATATAACGGAGTCAGAAGCCATGGACGCAGCAATAAAATCCAGCACTTTGCAAACAGATCTGGCCGGCCCGCGCGCGCCGCTAGTGATCGACGTTCGCAAGACCCCCGCATTTAACGCGGCAACCGAATTGATTGCGGGTGCCTTGCGGCGCGACCCTGCCCAAGTTGATGCGTGGTCTAAGGAGCTGCCTCAAGCGAGCACGGTAGTCGTGTATTGCGTGCACGGGCATGAAGTCAGCCAGAATGTCGCGCAGAAATTGCGCGACGCCGGAATAGCCGCGCGCTACCTGGCCGACGGCATGGAGGAGGGCTGGAAGCAAACCGGTGGTGATCTGATGCGCAAAGCGGTCAATGCGTCCACGCGTTGGGTCACGCGCGAGCGTCCTAAAATCGACCGCATCGCATGTCCGTGGCTCATCGTGCGCTTTGTCGATCCCGCAGCACAGTTTCTTTACGTGCCGACCCCCGATGTGCTGAGCGTGGCCGAGGAACAAACAGCGATTCCCTACGACGTGCCGGACGTGGCTTTTACGCATGACGGGGATCTCTGCAGCTTCGATGCTTTTTTAAAAACCTACCATCTCACCGACCCTGCACTGCAGCGGCTGGCGCTCATCGTGCGCGGCGCCGATACGGGACGCATGGAACTAGCGCCCCAGTCGCCGGGACTGCTCGCCGTGTCGCTGGGCTTGTCGCGCAATTTCACTGATGACCACGAGATGCTCAAGCACGGCATGGTGATGTACGACGCGCTCTACGCGTGGTGCAAGGACGGTCAGGACGAAACACACACGTGGAATCCGGCCGCGTACCGGTGAGAGTTGTTATGGCCAAAACCGAAACTCTCATCTTCAGCCGCAGCGATGTGGAAAAGCTGCTGACGCTCGACGCATGCATCGCCGCAGCCGAAGCCGCGTTCGCGCGGCACGCGCACGAAAAAACTCCACCGCCGGGCGTGCTAGGCTTGCATGCTGCCGAGGGTGGACCAACTGGCCTTAGCGGGGTTTTTGCGCGTAGGCCGAGTAAAAAAGGTCGAAAACCTTGTTTGCTTCGAGAACCATTTCATCATCGTTCCGGGACTTCGCCTGGATCCCTCTTAATATTGTTTCGAGACCCTGGGCGTCGGCAACCGGAATGCCGCCGATATCGAGCGCATGGACAACCTGACCGATCGATGCAAGTGCCTTGTCATCATCAAGACCAAAAGTGGTCACGAGCACTTCAAACGTCACGCGGCTCTCGACGTGCGTGAACCTCGCGCCATCGAAATCAAACCCGATGGAATCTTTAGGACGGTCGCGCGGGCGATCGAGCCAGACGAATTTGGCCTTGCTGTCGATAAAGCGTTTTATGAGCCAGACACTGGCCAGGCGGTCGACCCAGAGATCCTTGCGCGTCGCCCACGTGCGGCCACGATATTTTGCCGGATCGAGCCGGCGCACTTTCGTCGTTGAGGGATGCGGTTCACCTCCGGAAATCAGGCTTTGTGCTTCGCGCTCAAAGGCCGCCATCGCCGCCTTGGCCTGCATATGTGCCTGCCCGGGATAAAAGTCGATCGCCGCCAGTTCGTCGTACGATCGCTGCAAGCGCTGGACCAGCGTGACCGACTTGCGCCTGCCGAGCCGCTGGAGAGAAACCTTCGCCGCGCCGATCCGCTTGACGAGCGCGCCGTAATCCTTACTGCGGTCAAACAGCGTGCGGGCGTTTTCCAGTTCTGCGGTGGTTCTGAATTTCAGTGCCACCGTCATCGCAATTCCGCCGGCCGCCCTGACTTCCGACTCGACTTCGGCCAGGCCCGCAGCGTGGCGGGCCTCGTCCGGCAACAGGTAGACGCCGTCACGCAACACCCCGCACCCGGTGTTCTTGAGCGTGCGCCATACGCGCATGCGGATGGTCGAGTTGCCCGTCGGCAGGCTGGTTAACAGCGCGAGAAATGTGGTCATAAAATATTTTAGATATAGAGACTTAGCGATTCGATCCCGAACTGCACCACCGGGTCGGGTCGCGCACGGGCAACAGGCGCAGGCGGGCATTCAGGATATTTGTTGACATTATCACATTCAAGTTATATAGTCTCACACATCGGGTTCAAGCAGGCGCCCGGTCTATCCAAGGCATTTCGCCCAAGTTCTGCATCGTCCCCATTGGGGTACGGAGTTTTCGTGGCGAAATGCGTCTATTCCAAACACCTGATATACGCAGACTTCAGCGCGTTACCGCTCTCGCGTGGCGCTTGCTCATTGCGCCCTTCAAGGTTGTTTGACGATCGTTTGCCACAATCTCTCCCCGTGTTGGTTCGGACGCACTCAATGGAGCGCTAGGACTGTCCTGCAACAAATCATTGCATTTTTTTTCGTTTAATTCGTAGTCACTCAAGGAGATTGAAATGCGCTACCAACTCACCCCGATACACTGCCGGCCATGGTTGCTCAACGCGCTGTCGTTCAAGCTGATCGAAAGTCATTACGAAAACCACTACGGCGGCGCACTGCGCAAGCTTAACGCGATTACCGAAAAGCTCGAGGCGCTGGATTGGGAAAAGACGCCGGGTTATGAGATCAACGGGCTGAAGCGCGAAGAGCTTGTGGTGCTCAATTCGACTCTTTTGCATGAACTGTATTTCGCCAGCATGGGCGGCGAAGGCGGCAAGCCGCCGGCGCTGGTCGGTGACGCGCTCACGCGGGATTTCGGCTCCTACCTCAAGTGGAAAACTGAATTTTGCGCGATGGGCAATGCGCTTTCGGGCGGCTCGGGCTGGGTGTTATTGACGTACATTCCGCGCGACGGACGCCTCATCAACCAGTACGGATCCGATCACACGCTGGCGGTGGCTGGGGGCATTCCGATTCTTGCGCTTGACATGTACGAGCATGCCTACCACATTGACTACGGTGCCAATGCCAAGGCGTATGTCGACACGTTTATGCGCAACCTCGACTGGAAAGCGATCGAAGGCCGTTTCGAGGATGCGACCAGGGTTGCGCCGCCCCGCCCGCTCCAACAGCCCGAGTTCGGTGATCTGCCCGGCGTTGCGCCGGAGGAAGTCAAAGCGATGCTCGACGCCGGAAAATCAGTGCAGTTCATCGACGCGCGCCCGCGGCATTTTGTGTCGCGCACGCAGGACCTAATCGACGGCGCGACGTGGAAGGATCCGGAGCGGGTGCAGGAGTGGGCCGGCGAACTGTCGAAGTCCGATCCGGTCGTCGTGTTTTGCGCTTATGGATTTCACATCGGCTGCAAAACGGCGATTGCGCTGCGCGATCAGGGCTTCGATGCCAGCTATATGAAAGGCGGTCACTCGGGCTGGCGGGCGATCGGCGCACCAGTGAAGCAAAACGTATGAATCTTACGACAGGAGCAAAATATGAAACGCATCGCCGTCTTGACGGTATTTACCTTGATTACGGGAGCCGCGATGGCAGACACTATCAATTTCGATAGCGACAAGCCGGGTGGCGCACCTGGTGGCTGGACGACAGGCGTGACCGGACGCGGCACCCCCAAGTGGACGGTAGAGACGGACGCGAGTGCGCCGAGCAAATCCAACGTGCTCAAGCAATCCGGCAGTGGGACGTTTCCGTATTGCGTGCTGAAAAAAAGCTCACTCGCCGACGGCGTTGTGGAGGTAAAGTTCAAGTCGCTCGCTGGACGCGAAGATCAGGCCGGCGGCGTGATCTGGCGCTTCAAAGACGGGGACAACTATTACGTCGCGCGCGCCAATGCGCTGGAGAACAATATTTCGCTGTATTACACCGAGAACGGCAGCCGCAAGACGCTCAAGTACGTCGATGCGCCGGTACCAAAAAACGTGTGGCATACGCTACGCGTGGAATTTTCCGGGCAGTCGATCAAGGTGAGCCTCGACGGCAGGCAATACATCGACTATAAAGACAGTCATATCAGCGGCGCCGGCGCGGTCGGTGTGTGGACCAAGGCGGACAGCGTCACCGTATTCGATGATTTTTCGTACGGCGAGAAATAATTTAGGAGAACTAAATTGGGGGAGAGTGGGCAGGGATCGCCGAGCTATACTTTGTGGCAACTCGTACTGTATGCGTTGCGGTTGGGCACGCTCGGATTCGGCGGACCGATTGCGCTCGTCGGCTTCATGCATCGCGATCTGGTCGAAGACCGCCGGTGGATTTCAGAGGCCGATTACAAGGAAGGCCTCGCGCTCGCGCAGTTGATGCCGGGGCCGCTCGCCGCCCAAACGATGATTTACCTGGGCTACGTGCACTACCGAAATCTCGGCGCGACGCTGGCCGGGATCGCGTTCGTTGTGCCTTCATTCGTGATGGTCGTGCTGATCGGCATGGCCTACGTCGCGTATGGCGGGTTGACGTGGATGCAAGCCGTGTTCTACGGCGTCGGCGCGTGCGTTATCGGCATCATTGCGATCAGTGCTTACAAGCTCACGACCAAGAGCATCGGCAAGGACCGGCTGCTGTGGGCGATCTATCTCGTGAGTGCCGCCGCCACCATTATTTGCGAATCCGAATTTGTCCTGCTCTTTTTGGGCGCGGGGTTGCTCGTGTGGCTGACCCGGGCGCCGCCGAAGAAATGGTTCGGCGGCGGAGGCACGCCGGGACTTATGGCGTTCGCCGCGCAACTGCCCAATGCGGCGCCGGTTGCGGCAGCCACCGACTGGCATGTCCTGTGGCAAATCGGAGTATTTTTTGCCGAAGCCGGCGCGTTCGTGTTCGGCAGCGGACTGGCGATCGTGCCTTTTCTTTATGGCGGCGTCGTCAACGAGCATCACTGGTTGACCGAGCGGCAGTTTGTCGACGCAGTCGCGGTTGCGATGATCACGCCCGGGCCGGTGGTCATCACCGTCGGATTCATCGGCTATCTCGTGGCCGGATTTCCCGGCGCGGTGGTGGCCGCGCTCGCCACTTTTTTGCCGTGCTATTTTTTAACGATTCTGCCTGCGCCGTATTTCAAGAAGCACGGCAAGCATCCGGGCGTCATCGCGTTTGTCGACGGCGTAACCGCGGCGGCGATCGGGACCATCACCGGCGCGGTAGTCGTGCTCGGCAAGCGGTCGATCACTGATATTCCGACCATCCTGCTCGCGCTCACGACGGTAGCATTGCTGTGGAAGTTCAAGAAGATACCCGAGCCGGCGATCGTTGCCGCGGCAGCAGTCATCGGCTTGGTGATTTATCCACTGATCAAAGTGTAGTTTGATTGTTGCGTTCAAGAAGAATCGCCAATGATGGCTGCTGTGGGCAAGCTGCGCCGTTTCGGCCCATGAAGCTCGCGCCATGATCGCGTGGCGCAGCCGCGGGGTCATCGCGGCGCTCGGCGCGGCGCTGCTGTTTGGCGCAGGGACGCCGGTCGCGAAGTTGCTGCTCGGGTCCGTCAGCCCGTGGCTGCTCGCGGGCCTGCTTTATCTTGGCTCCGGCCTCGGACTTGCACTGATCCGTTTATTCCGGCGCGGGCCGCCGGCCACAATTCCGCGCAATGAGATCAAGTGGCTGATTGCAGCAGTCGTCAGCGGCGGCATGATCGGTCCCGCGCTGCTAATGTGGGGCCTTTCGCGCATGCCCGCGGCGGGCGCATCGTTGCTATTGAATGCGGAGGGCGTGTTCACCGCGCTGCTGGCGTGGTTTGTATTTCGCGAGAATTTCGACCGGCGCATTGCGGCCGGCATGGCGTTCATCGCAGCCGGCGCCGTCCTTTTGTCGTGGCAGGGCGCTGCCGAAATCGGCGCCATCCTGCCCGCGCTCGCCGTACTCGGGGCCTGTCTCGCGTGGGGGATAGACAATAATTTCACGCGTAAGGTATCGCTCAATGATGCGCTGTACATCGCGGCCGCCAAAGGTCTCGCCGCTGGAATGACCAATTTGTTGCTGGCGCTGCTCGCGGGCGCTGCGCTGCCTTCGCTCTCTGTGGTCCTGGCGTCCGGTCTGCTCGGTTTGTTCAGTTACGGCTTGAGCCTGGTACTGTTTGTACTCGCATTGCGCGAACTGGGCACGGCGCGCACCGGCGCCTACTTCTCGCTGGCGCCGTTCGCCGGCACGTTGCTGGCACTGGTGATGCTCGGTGAGCCGGTCACACCGGCGCTCGTCGCCGCCGGCCTGCTGATGGCGGCGGGCGTCTGGCTGCATCTGACCGAACAGCATGAGCACTTGCACGAGCACGCGCCGCTCGTGCATGAACACGACCATACGCACGATGCACACCACCAGCACGTTCATCCGCAGGCGGTTCCAGGTGACGCCCGTCACAGCCATTCGCATACGCACGAACGGATGAGGCACAAACATCCGCATTACCCGGACGCGCATCATCGCCACGATCACTGAGTCGCTCATTGAGCTTTACATAACCGTATGACAAATGCGTAGTGTGCCAAAACCTTCCCTCACCCTCGGTCCCTCTCCCGGAGGTAGAGGGAAGGTTTATTGGCACAAAGTTATGTCATTCTCAATAATCCGGCAGCCGCCTATTGTTTAGTCGCCCGGCGAATTGCGCGGGCCGCCGCGCCGGCGTAAGGTAACGTCCATCCAATAATTATTGAGTTTTACATTATTGATGACAAAAACTTTCTCGCCTTCGGCCGCCTCGCTTTGCTCTTCCCACCGTTCTCCCGGAGGGAGAACGGCTTTTCTTCCCTCGCCCTCCGGGAGAGGGACCGAGGGTGAGGGAAAGCTTTGACGAGCGGCGCCATTGTCATCTATTACGTAATGATCAATAAATGACGGACCGCGGCAGGTTGGTGCGGCTGAACGTCTGGAGGGGAATCGCGATGCGCGATAACTGGAAGTTCGTCTTGGTAATTGCGTCCATTGTCGCGGCCGGCGGACCCGTGGCGGCGGCCGATGGCCCGCGCTTGCAACCGCGTGCGCTGCCGACCTTCGAAGTGGAACCGGGCTGGCCGAAGGTGCCGCCGAAATGGAAGCTTGGCGATGCGTCGAGCATCGCGATCGATGCGCAGGACAATGTCTGGATTCTGCATCGTCCGCGCACGCTTAAGCCCGCCGACGGAGCGCTCGCCGCGCCGCCCGTCATCGCATTCGACAGCGCGGGCAACTACCTCAAGTCGTGGGGCGGGGCGGGGCGGGCAGCGGGTATGAATGGCCCGAACGCGAGCACGGCATCCACATCGATCGCAATCAGCACGTGTGGATCGGCGGCAATAACTGCCCGACGTCGGGCAACGCCGGCCTCAAGCCGGTCGCCGACGATGCTTTGCTCAAATTCACGCTCGATGGCCATTTTTTGCTCCAGATCGGCCGCAGCAACCAAAGCAAGGGCGATGCCGATACGGTCAATGTGCACCGCGCCGCGGATGCGTGGGTTTATTCGCGCACTAATGAGATATTCGTCGCCGACGGTTACGGCAATCATCGCGTCATCGTGTTTGACTCGGATACGGGCGCGTTCAAGCGCGTGTGGGGCGCGTTCGGCGCCGCGCCGGGCGGCATCGATCACTGCGCAGTGACCGCGCCGAAAAACTTTCCCGATCCAGAAGGGCCGCCGCACTTCAACGTCGTGCATGCGATCCGCGTGGCAAACGATGGTTTCGTGTATGTTGCGGATCGCGAGAACCGGCGCTTGCAGATGTTCACGGCGGACGGCAGCTTCGTGAAGCAGCTGGTCAGGACCGACGTTACGTTTGCGCGCGATCTCGCGTTTTCTCCCGACCCGGCGCAGCAGTTCCTGTACGTGGGCGGCGGCAAGGGGATTTTCATCGTCGACCGCATCACGCTCGAGGTGCTGGGCATGGTCCAGGTCCCGGGCCAGCTTGGCTCCGGCCATCACATCGCGACCGATTCGAAAGGCAACCTCTATATTGCGCAGACCGCCGCCGGCCTGCAAAAGCTCGTGTTCAAAGGCGTGAAGTGATACTGAAGGTCTGATCGAGAACGGAGGTTCAGTCATGGATGCGTTAAACCGTTACGGTCCGCTCGCGTAGCAAAGTCGCGGTGCAATAAAAAAGCCGGACAGCTGTCCGGCTTTATTTTACGGCGGTGAACGCGACTCACCGGCCGTAATATTCCTGAACCGTGTCCCACGCGACCCCCTGCAGGAAAGCCGCGGTCTGGTCGTCAACGCCGCCTTTGAACGCATTGCCGACAGGCGATTTTCCGTAGATCGACGCATAGATGGTGCACGCCGCAAGATAGGTGCCGATCAGGGCCGGATGTCTTTTGTCCGGCTGATAAAACTCGAGATCGGGACGCCTGGCAATCGCCTTGGCGAATGCAAGGCCGGCCGGGATCACCAGTACGTTATTCCGGTTGCCGGCAAGCGTGTATTCCTCGGCGAGCTGCGCGGTCATCTCCGGCTTGTCCTTGTACGCCCAAGTCATGAAAAATACCGGCCGCGCGCCATGTTTGAGCACGGTGTCGCTATGCTTTTTGGCGTATTCGTGGAACGCATTCTTCAGTTGCGGATGAACCGGACACTGGCTGCAGTCGTTCAGGATCACGGCGTCGAAGGGCTTGGCGAACTTGTTAAACCGCACCTCGTTGTCGCCAACGAACGAATACTTGCCGATCGCATCCGGCTTGAAGTACGACTCGATGTCGTGCCAGTCGAATCCCGAGCCGCTGATCGTTACCGACGTGTAGCGATAGAGGTCTTTGTTGGGGGCGTCGGCATTTCTAGCGAGGTTCAGCACGACGTTGTGCATACTGTTGTTGTAATAGAAAAAGCTGTTGCCCACGAACAGCATGGATTTCGGCGGCGGGCCGCCGACGTCCGACCGCAGGGGCTTGGTCGCGGCGAGCGCGCTGCCGCACAGGGTAAATGCGAGGCAAGCCGCTGCAATGACGCGATTGCTGTAACCGCGTTTAGACGAAATCAAGTGCATCCTCCTTGGGTTTGATCACGACGTTCGTGCGGTTTCGTCAAGCCGGCCGCTGCATGGCCGGTTTGAGCAGCTCGAAGTTGGCGCGGTCCATTTTAAGCTCATGCTTGTTGATCCGGCGGTCGATTTCGACGATTGCATCGTTCAACGGCGTCGCGATGCCGAGCTCGCGGCCTTTACGCGAGACGACGCCCGGGATGTATTCCATCTCGCTGATACGGCCCTTGATGTGATCGTGAATCGGGGCGGTGCGGCCGTGCGTGATGTGGCCGAGCAGCGTCTTCATCGCTTTCACCAGGTTTTCCTCGACCGTGCCCGCGAACTCGTCCGCGCGCAGGCCGAATATCGGCTGCAGCCGGTAGCCCAGTGCCGCGCCGACCGCGGCCGACTCTTTGCCCAGAGCGACGGAGATATCGAACATGCCGGGCAGATTGGCCGCCTCTGAATTACCGAGCCCGAGCACGCCGAACGGCCCCATCGTCATGGTATTGGCGACGAGCTTGGTCCACTTCGTGCTGTAGATGTTCCCTGTCAGCTCGACGTGGCCGACGTGGCGCATGATCGTTTCGATTTCGCGCAGCCGGGGCGTCGCCGTGCCGTCGAGCTCGCCGATGCCGAACCACGTCGTCTGCGGCGTCGTATTACGCTTGACGAGCCCGGGGGTGAAGATTTCCGCCGATAATTCGAGCGCACAACCGATAACCCGCTGGCGGCCGACAATGGACGCGATCGAGTCGTCGTTGAAACCATTTTGCACGGGAACGAGCACGCCATTGCTTTTGAGATATGGCTTGATGAATTCCGTGAGCCAGCGATGGTCGTTCGATTTCACCGCAAGGAACACGATATCGAACTCGAGATTTGCCGATGCCAGATCGCACAGGTGCAGCGCGGTTATCGGCACGCGCAACTCGCGGTCAGGCATCTGGATGCACAAGCCGCCTGCTTGCAGCGCTTCCACCTGGGCCGGCCACTGGTCAATGACCGTCACGTCGAGACCCGCCTTCGTCAGATCGGCGGAGACGCTGCTGCCGATCGCGCCAGCACCTAGTACCGCTATCTTGCTGCCCATGTGCTATGTTCCTTTGCGTGATGCAAATGCCTGCCCTGAATTGTGCCAGAACGATCGTGCCGCTCCAGCCGGCGCATCATAACCATCTGCGCACGCGCGTTTTGTAAGCGACAAACGCGTCGCCGAACAATGCCGCGAGCGCTCGTTCTTCAGGCTCGATTTGAAACCGGTTCAGATAGAGAATGAATGCCGGAACGATCGCGAAGGCCACCGCGTTGGCGAGATAAGTCGCCCATGCGAACAGGATCAGCAACATGCCGAAGTACATCGGGTTGCGTGTAATTCTATAAATGCCCGAAGTTACCAGTGATGACGCGTTTGCGGGCTTCAATGGGTTTACGGTGGTGCGCGCGCGCACGAAGGACGCGATGCCCGCCACATCCGTGAGCAAGCCCGCGGCGGCCAGCGCGACGGCGAAGTATTCCCGCCCCGGGAGCGCAAACGCGAATACAGGCAGCGCGCGGGCCGCCAGCCACATTGAGACGCCGACGCACAGTCCGACGGCGGGTGGCGGAATTTTCAGCTCAAGCGCGCGCATCTCGGATGCTCCGGTAGTGCGAACAAAGAAAATGTGTCGCATCGAGTGCGTGGAGAACACGGAGATGGAAAGACCGCGAAAAACAATGAAATCGTTGCGACTTTGCTCATCCTGATTTTCTCCGTCTGCGTACTGCCGTCAATGTTGATTGCATCGATGTGTGGCGTGGTGCCGAAATAACTCTGCGCGTTACGCGTGAGCAACGTCGCTACGGCCTACTCGCCTTTGATGCCGGCGTAGCGGATGACGTCGCCGAGCCGCTTGGTGTCCTTTTGAATGAACACAGTGAGTTCCCCGGGCGTGCTGCTGCGCGGTTCCGCGCCCTGGCTCGACAGGCGCTGCGCAACATCCGGCATAGCCAGCACGGCCGCGAGGCGCGCGTTGAGCTTCTCGATGATCGCGCGCGGCGTTTTTGCCGGGGCGACGATGCTGTACCACGTGACGTACTCGTAACCGGGCACGCCGGCTTCCGCTACGGTCGGGATTTCGGGCAATGCGCCCGAGCGTTGCAGGCCGCCGACCGCGAGCGCCCGTAACCTGCCGCTTTTCACGTGCGGCAGCAAAGGCGGCATCGGATTGAACATCAACTGCACGTGCCCGCCGACGAGATCGGTGACCGCCGGCGCGGCTCCCTTGTAGGGCACATGCGCCATGTTCGTCCCCGTCATCGATTTGAACAATTCCATTGCGAGATGATTGGGCGTGCCTTCGCCGACCGATGCGTAATTCAATTTGCCGGGTTGCGCCCTGGCGAGCGCGATCAGTTCCTTCACCGTATTGACGGGCACCGAGTTGTGCACGGCGAGCAACTGCGGGTTGAGCGCGAGCAGGCTGACTGGTGCGAAGTCGCGCGTCGCGTTGTACGGCAATCTGCTGTTGAGCAGCGGATTGATCACGAGTGCGCCCGGTGTTCCGAAAAGCAGCGTGTAACCATCCGGCGTCGATTTCGCGACCGTGTCAGCGCCGATGACACCGCCCGCGCCGCCGCGGTTATCGATGATGATCTGCTGGCCCCACGTCTCGGTTAGTTTTGCGCTGACCGTGCGCGCGACGATGTCGGTGCCGCCGCCAGGGGGGAACGGCACGACTAAGCGGATCGGACGATTTGGATAATCAGCGGCCCCATCAGCGCAGATTCCCACAGTGCCATTCGTGCATAGCGAGAACAGGGCGATGAGCCGGATCGCTTGTTTCAACATATCAGCGCAGAAACTCCAGCGTCTTGCGTCCGCTTTTTCCCACGCGACGCAGCATCGCCCGCCGGCGATCACGTGCTGGAGCAGGTCTTTCATGCGCGAGGCGAACTCGGGGTGGTCCTTGACGTAGATGAAATGCTCGCCGGTCAATTGCAGGGCAGGGCGCTGAACGCGCGGCAGGTTAGCCGGCATGTCGTACTGGTGCAGCGCGTCGAGCACCTGCCAGCGTTCGCGTCCCGCTTCCATCTGCGCGCGGTTGATGCGGTCCATCCACGATTGTGTCGGGTGCATGGGCGCGTGCGCCGGATCGTTGGCAAGCACGAATTCTATCGTGCGGGTCGTCGGAAATCCGGATGCGTCGCTTGGCCGCGCACCGCTTTTCAGCGCGCCGTGATTGCGCGTGGCGGTTTTGGCATCCGGATACCACGGGCAGTTGACCATGACGATTTTGTCGGCGCGCTCGGCAAACGCCGCGGCAAGCTCGATTGCAATCACTGCACCGCCCGATTCGCCGAGGAAGCTCGCTTTTTTCAGGCCAAGTCCATCCATGACTTCGAGCACGCACCGCGCGTAGTCCGCGATGGTTGGTTGCACGGATATGTGGTCGGACATGCCGTGGCTCGGATAGTCGATGGCGATCGCGCGCATCTCCGGCGCCAATACCGCCATCAATTCGAGATACAGGGCCGACGATTGCTGGTTCATGTGCAGCAGCACAACGGGCTTTCCGCTGCCGGCCGCGCGGTAATGTATATAGCCGAGGCGCGTTTTTACGAGGCCGCGTTCGATGTCCATGATTCGGGTCCTGTGCGGTGGCTGCGGGTAGTGCGAGGATTTTCGCATGGTTTCCGCCACCGGCGTCCGCGAGCCGCCGCCCGGCAAATTGCCGTAGAATTATCCGGATTCAACAGAGGAATCATTCATGACCACCACCGAACTTGCGAGCTACGCCGTCGACGTCAGTGATATCGAATACCTGCGGCACGGCGATAAGCCGCTGCTCGCGCGCGTTTACAAGCCGCGCGGCGCCGGACTTTTTCCGATCATCGTCGATCTGCACGGCGGTGCATGGTGCAAGAAGGATCGCACGAGCGACGCCGGCACCGACGAGCCGCTCGCGAAAAGCGGCGTGATCGTGGTCGCGCTTGATTTCCGCATGCCGCCCGACGCCGGTTATCCCGCGTCGCTGCAGGACGTTAACTACGCAATCCGCTGGTGCAAGGCGCATGCAGCGCAGTGGGGCGGCCGCGCCGACCGCGTGGGCATCCTCGGGGTCTCGAGCGGCGGCCATCAGGCGATGCTCGCGGCAATGCGCCCGGCCGATACGCGCTTTACCGCGCTTGCGCTGCCGGACAACGTCGCCGTGGACGCGTCGATACACTGCGCCGTGATGTGCTGGCCGGTTATCGATCCGCTCGGCCGCTATCGATATGCGAAGGCGGCGCAGGGCGGCGCGGACGCGAAACTCAAGCAAGCCGCCGACGAGTGGGTCGCCTGTCACGATAAATATTGGGGGACCGAGGCGGCGATGGCGGAAGGCAACCCGACGCTCGCGCTCGAGCGCGGCGAAAAAGTCGCGCTGCCGCCGGTGCTGTATCTGCAAGGTACTGCCGACATCGCGCACCCGAAACCGAATCGCGATCAGTTCATCGCGAGTTACCGGAAGGCCGGCGGGCGCGTGGAATTGCACCTCTTCGACGGCGTCGGCGAGGCATTCATCACGAACGATCCGACCTCGCAGGCGGCGCGCGACGCGATCGACAAAATGATCGAGTTCGTGCACCGTGAAATGAGCTGAATTCTTGATTGAGTCCGTTCGTGCTGATGTGGAGAAGCACGACCGCTGAGTCCGCCGGTTACACCTTTCACCCCATTCGATACCTCATGACATGCTTCCATGCATCAGGGCGAACGGTTGCAAACTATTGAGTTTTACATTATTGATGCCAAAAACTTTCCCGCCTTCGGCCCCCTCGCTTTGCTCTCCCCACCCTTCTCCCGGAGGGAGAAGGGCTTTTCTTCCCTCGCCCTTCGGGAGAGGGACCGAGGGTGAGGGAAAGTTTTGACGGGCGGCGCCATTGTCATGTATTACGTAATACACAATAATCTAATGCCCAAGACTCAATCCTCGATCCTCAATCCTCACTCCTGCTTACTTCACTCCGAACTTCGCCCGATAGTGCTTGCCGAGCGTTTTGCGCGTTTGCTGATTGAAGGTCGGGTTAAGCGCGAACGGATTCTTGCTCTTGGCCGGCGCGGGCGCGGTGGTTTTAGGCGGTTTGGGCGGCGATGGCTTCATAGGCGGACCTGCAAGAGCGGAGAAGGCCGCAGTATGCGCGCTTTTCCGTTGCCGGCAAGCGACCATGCCCGTCCTGCTTACTTGACGAGACCTTCCGCCTTCAACGCCGCCTGCACCTGCGGGCGCGCTTCGACGCGCGTCATGTACGTCTGCAGCACCGGCCAGCGGCTCATGTCGATCTGCGTCTTGCCGGTCCATCTCAGTACGGTGAACAGATAGGCGTCGGCGACGGTGAATTCGCCCATCAGGTACTGCTTGCCTTTCAATTGCTCCGCGACGTAATCGAAACGCTTCGCGAGCTGGTCTTTCTGCGCCTGCCTGGTGGCGTCGGGCGTATCAGGGTTGAACAGCGGTCCGAACGGCTTGTGCACTTCGGTGCTGATAAACGCCAACCATTCGATGAGGCGATACCGCTCGAACGTGCCGGCTTTGGGCGCGAGCGTGGACTCCTGCTTCTGGTCGGCGAGATATTCGTCGATGGCGATGTTCTCGGTCAGCAACTGGCCGTCGTCGAGTTCGAGCACCGGCACATAGCCTTTTGGATTGACTTTGGTGAAGTCGTCCCCGCCGGCCGTGGTCCGGGCGGCAAGATCAACTTTCTCGAGATCGAATTTATAGCCCGCTTCGCGCAGGATGATGTGGGTCGATAGCGAGCACGCGCCCGGCGCATAGTAGAGTTTCATGGGTTGACGTCCTTGTATGGATTGCGCGGAGCCTATTATGTGCGCTCGCAAGCCCGCGCGGCTAGCGTCATAGGTAAGATGACGGCGCCGGCGCAGAGTTCAACGGCAGACTCTACTCCCCGCCCCGCCGCACGCGCGAAGCGGTCGAATATCAATGCGCAAAACGCATGCTATCCTTCGCAATGCCCGCCGACTTCAGATGTACTTAGCACGTACTTACAAAAGCGCGCGCATCTTCCCGACCCCAATGATCGCAGCGCTGACCTTCCGCTTTAGCACCCCCGCATGAACCCCGCCAAAATTTTTCTTGACCTGATTTTGCCGGCGGCGGTGATTCTGACGGCGTGGCTGGTTATTCCGCAGGTGGCCGCGTTGCCGCCGACGTTTGCGGCGATCAAGGTGTACGGCGTTTATTTTGTGCTGGTGCTCGGCGTGCTGCTCGGCGTGGCTTTTCTGCGTGGGCGCATCGTATTCGCGCTGCTCACGCTCGTACTCGCTTATATAAGCTATGGCCGGCTCGCGGGCGACGAGCTCGCCGGCTTTCGCGCGCATACGCTCTTTGCCGCACTGGGCGTGTTCGTGCCGCTCAATTTCGCGCTGTTGTGCGTTTCCGCTGAGCGCGGCATTTTCAATCTGCACGGCCTGCGGCGCCTGGGCGTGCTCGCCGCCGAAGTGTTGTTGACGCTGTGGGTGATTTCCGCGCCGGCGACGCGCATTACCGCGTGGGCAATTTCGCCTTTCGGCGCCAGCCCATTTTTCGCCTCTTCGCCCATCCGTGACCTGGGCTGGATCATGTTGGCGCTCGGCCTTGGAATCAGCGTCGCGGCGTGGCTCATCAGGCGCAGCGCATTCGATATGGCGTTCGCGGGCGCGCTCGTGGCGTTTGCGCTCGCGCTGCATTTTGTGGGCGTCGCTGACGCGTTTGCCGTCTACATCGCAGCTGCCGCACTGATCTTCATCGTCGCGCTGCTGCAGGACACCTTCCGGATGGCGTTCCGCGATGAGCTCACGGGACTGCCGAGCCGGCGCACCCTCAACGAACGCATGATGGGGCTCGGCCGCCGCTATACGATCGCGATGTGCGACGTGGACCATTTCAAAAAATTCAACGACACGCACGGCCACGATCTCGGCGACCAGGTGCTCAAGATGGTGGCGGCCAAGCTCGCCGAGGTCGGCGGCGGCGGCACGGCCTTCCGCTACGGCGGCGAGGAGTTCACGGTGCTGTTTCCGGGCAAGGATCTCATTCACGCCACGCCGCACCTCGAAGCTCTGCGCGGTGCGATCGAAGCGTACCAAATCGCGGTGCGCGCGCCCGGCCGCCCCGCGAAGCCGGAACCCGCGAGCCGCCGGCCCGGCGCGTTCCGCGACGCGAATCCGGTGTCGGTCACCATCAGTATCGGCGTGGCGGAACGCAGTGCCCATTGCGCCAACCCCGAGGATGTCATCAAGGCCGCGGACAAGGCGCTGTACCGCGCGAAAAGCAAAGGCCGCAACCAGGTGAGCCGATGACGGCGCGCACGGCATCCCGATGGTTGCGGGCGGTCCTGGGCGGGTTGCTCTTCGCCGCTATGCCTTGGTGCGCGCACGCCGTGAGTGAACTCAAAGTCCTGGCGACCGATCCCGCGCCCGACGCGCTGCTCGCGCGCCAGCAGCCGTTTTTTGTGCGCTTCGAAGTGAAAAGCGCGGCGCCGATTGCCGTTTCGGTCAGCGGATGGTTCAAAGGCAACCCGGTGCTCGACAACGGCGGCACCGGGACCCCCGCGCGCCTGGCCGGGGGCGGCATCGGCGTGGTCAGTTTTTTCTACTGGGGCGAGCAACCGACGCGCATCGACGAAGTACGTTTGCACCTGACCGACGCGCGCGGGGCGAATATCACAGAGTACGGGTTTCCGGTCGCGCTCACGTGGCTTAGCGACGATGCGCCGCCGCGCGAACCCGCGGCGTGGGTCAGGGAATGGAAGCAGGCGTCTGCCACCGGTGCGCGCGACCCGGCGGCGCAGCAGGGTACGCTAAGGTGGCTGGCGCTCGCGGCCGTCGTGTTAGCGGTCGCCGCGCTCGCCGCTTCACAATGGCGGCGCTGGCGGCGCCGGCCGGCGCCGGCCGATGACGCTGATCGGCGCGAGTGATAAGCTCGTCGTGACCATCCATTAGCCCGGGAAGCCGCGATGAATCTGACGCCTGCGCAAGTCGATGCTTATCAGCGCGACGGTTATTTGTTTTTCCCCGGCCTCTTTTCAGCGGCGGAGACCGGCGTGCTCAACGCCGAAGTGCCGAAGCTCTACGCCGAGCAAAGGCCGGAGAACGTGCGCGAAAAAGGCAGCAATGCCGTGCGCACCAACTTCGCGGCCCACACCTACAACGATGCTTATCGACGGCTCGCGCACCATCCGCGGCTGATCGAGCCCGCACGGCAAATCCTCGGCGACGACGTGTACGTCCATCAGTTCAAAATCAACGGCAAGGCCGCGTTCGACGGCGACGTGTGGCAATGGCACCAGGACTACGGCACCTGGTTCAACGACGACGACATGCCGCACGCGCACGCGATGAACGTCGCGGTATTTCTGGAAGAGGTGAACGAATTCAACGGGCCGCTGATGTTCATTCCGCGCTCGCACCAGCAGGGGCGGCAGGCAGCCGGCCACGATTTATCGACCACCAGTTATCCGCTGTGGACCATCGACAACGCCACGATCACGCGGCTCGTCACCGAAGGCGGCATCATTTCGCCCAAGGGGCCGGCGGGCTCGATGATGCTCTTTCACTGCAATCTCGTGCACGCGTCGGGCAGCAATATGACGCCGTGGAACCGCACGATCGTCTACCTGAGCCTCAATTCCTGTCGCAACCATATCCGGCGCTTCCACCGTCCCGAATACATCGCGCACCGCGATTTCACGCCGATCCAATGCCTGGCCGACGACTGCCTGAGCCAATAATGACCGTGTCGTAACCCCGCTTTAACCCCTTTCGGGGGCGCCTCCCGTTTAGAGCAATACGTGTCATCAACGGGAGACGGTCATGCAAAGTTCGGGAATCAGAACAAGTGGTCTATTGCTGTGGGCAGCGGTCGCGTGGTTCGCAGGCGCCGCGCAGGCACAAAATCTCACGCCGGTCGCGGTGGACCGCATAGCGCGGCCGCAACTCGTGATCGCCGCGCCGGGCGACACACCCGTGCGGTTGCAGCAGGTCGCGGTGCACGCCGAAGTCAGCGGCAATCTCGCCATCACCGAGATCGCGCTCACCTTCCACAATCCTAACCGCCGCGTGCTCGAAGGCGAGCTGCAATTCCCGCTGCTCGCCGGCCAGAACGTGCTCGGATTCGCGCTCGACGTGAACGGGCGCATGCGCGAAGCGGTGCCCGTCGACAAGGCGCGCGGCCAGGCAGTGTTCGAGGACATCACGCGCGGCCAGGTCGATCCCGGGCTGCTGCAGGTCACCCAGGGCAACAACTTCAAGCTGCGCGTCTATCCGATTCCCGCGCAGGGCACGCGCCAGGTGCTGATCCGCTACGCGGAGACCCTGCACAAGCGCGCGGGCCGGCTCGTCTATCGCCTGCCACTCGAGTACGCCGACACGCTCGACAATTTCCGGCTGGACCTTAACGTCGCGGGTGCGAGCGGCGCGCCGGTTAAATCGCGCGGGCAGTTCGAGGAACTCAATTTCAAAGCCGGCGCCAATGGCTATCACGCGCAGGTTGCGCGCGACCGCTATGCCGGCCGCGGCGTGCTGGAACTCGACATCGCGCCCGTGCCCGGCGCGCATGCCTATACGCAGACGTTCGACGCGAAAACCTATTTCTACGCCGATCTGCCGTTGCCGGTGCGCGAAGCGCCGCGCGTGCTGCCGAAAACCGTCGGCCTGGTGTGGGACAGCTCGGGCTCGGGCGCCGCGCGCGACCATGGGCGCGAATTCGCGCTGCTCGACAGCTACTTTCGCCGCATGCAGAACGGCGAAGTCAAACTCACGCGCATTCGCGATACGGCCGAAGCCGTGCAATCGTTCAGCGTAATCGCCGGCGACTGGCGTGCATTGCGCGCGGCGCTCGAAACTACCGCCTACGACGGCGGCACCAACCTTGGCGCTTTCGTGCCCGACGCCGGCGTGCCCGAATACCTGCTCTTCAGCGATGGCCTGTCGAACTTCGGTGCACGCTCCCTGCCCGCGCCGCGCGTGCCGCTCTACAGCGTATCGGCAGCGTCGAAAAGCGATCCGGCGCTCCTTGCGCGCATCGCGGAGGAAAGCGGCGGGCGGTTCATCGATTTGCTCGCCGACAGCGCGCCGGAAGCGGCACGCAAACTGCTCAATGCGACGACCCGCGTTGTCTCGCTCAGCGCGGACGGCGCGCGCGAACTTGTCATGCGCTCGCCGTATCCGCGCCAAGGCCGCATCGAAATCGCGGGCCGGTTGACCGAAGCCGCGACCCGCGTGCGCGTGACCGTCATGCATCCCGGCGCCAAACCCGTCACGCTCGAAATACCCGTGCGCGCTGACGCCACGCCCTTCGCGCTGGTCGCGCCGTTGTGGGCGCGCTTCAGGATAGAAGCGCTGGAAGCGCAATACGATCTGAACCGCGCCGAAATCCGCCGGCTGGGCCAGGCGTTCCGGCTGGTCACGCGCGAGACTTCGCTCATCGTGCTCGAGCGCGTCGAGGACTACGCGCGATATGAAATCGCGCCGCCGCCGGAACTCGCCGCAGACTACGAAAGATTGAACGTGGCCGCGCTGCAGCGCCGCGGCGCCGATCGCAGCGCCCACCTCGAAAATATCGTGCGCCGTTTTCAGGACAAGATTACATGGTGGAACCGCGACTTTCCGCGCGACGACAAGCCGGCGCCGCTACCGGCACTGCGGCCGGCGGAGAGCATGTCGGGGTTCGCGCAGGACAGGCGCGACGCGCCCGCGCGCAACCAGGCGCCTGCTGCGGCCGCGCCGCGGCAGGAGCAAAAGCTGGAAATTCGCGGTTCGGCGAACGAAGTCGGCCGGCTGATGGCCGAAAAATCCAAAGAGGATACGGGGACCGGCGGCAACTCCGTCACCAGCGCGACGATACGGCTCAAGAAATGGGAACCCGACGCACCGTACGCCGCGCGCATGCGCAACGCCGCGGGCGACAATGTGTACCGCGTCTATCTCGACGAGCGGCCCGGTTATCTGAACAGCACCGCGTTTTTTCTCGACGCCGCCGACATCCTGTTCGACAAAAACCAGCCGGCGCTCGCCGTGCGCGTGCTGACCAATCTGGCAGAAATGGACCTCGAGAACCGGCACATCCTGCGCATACTCGGCTACCGTCTGCTGCAGGCGCAGCGCGCCAAGCTGGCGATTCCGGTTTTTCGCAAGGTCCTCGAGCTTTCGCCGGAGGAGCCGCAGTCGTATCGCGATCTGGGGCTCGCACTGGCCGCCGACCGCCAGTTTCAGCAAGCGGTCGATACGCTATATGAAGTCGTCGTCAGGCCGTGGCACGGCCGCTTCCCCGACGTGGAAATAATCACGCTTGCCGAGCTCAACAGTGTCATCGCCAATGCCGGCGGAAAACTTGACGTCAGCCGTATCGATCCGCGGCTCATCAAAAATCTTCCGCTCGACCTGCGCGTGGTGCTGACGTGGGACGCCGACAATACCGACATCGATTTGTGGGTGACTGATCCCAACGGCGAGAAAGCGTTCTTCGGCCACCAGCTCACTTACCAAGGCGGGCGCATGTCCCTCGACTTCACCGGCGGCTACGGACCGGAGGAGTTCTCGTTGAAGCGCGCGAAGCCCGGAAAATACAAAGTCGAGGCGCAGTATTTCGGCGACCGCCGCCAGGCCGTCACCGGGCCCACGACGTTGCAGGTGAAGCTCGCCACGCGCTTCGGCACTGCCGAGCAAAAAGAGCAAAGCATCACGCTGCGCCTCAAAGGCCGCCAGGAAACGGTTTTCGTCGGCGAGTTCGAGGTCAAGTAATCCGCCTCCCCCTCGCACCTTGTGCAAGGGGGAGTTGCGCGACAGGGAGCCGAAGCGGCACGCCCGGGGTTAAGATGGCGGCCATGCACGGTGCATGCCGTGCGCATAGAAGGGACGCGCGCCATGAATCCGCTCACCCACCTCATCGTCGCCTCGCTGGCGTTTGTCGCGACGCATTACGTGGCAAGCACGCCGCTGCGGGATATCCTCGTGTCGGTTCTCGGCAAAGCCTACCTCGCGCTTTATTCGCTCGTCGCGGCGGCAACGCTGATCTGGATGATCTGGGCGTTTTATCACGCGCCATTCATTAATCTCTGGTACGCGGTGGCGCTGCGCCCGGTCCCGCTCGTCGTGATGCCCTTCGCGCTGGTATTGGTTGTTGGCGCGCTCACGACGCCGAATCCGACGCTCGTCGGCCAGCAAAGGGTGCTCGAATCCGCGCAGCCGGCGCGCGGCATCTTGCGTATCACCCGCCATCCGCTGATGTGGGGTTTCGCCTTGTGGGCGGTGAGTCATATCGTCGCGCGCGGCGACGCGGCCGCGCTGATTTTTTTCGGCACGTTCGCCGTGCTCGCGATCTCGGGTGCGTGGCTAATCGACCGGCGCAAGGCGGCGGCCCTCGGCGACAACTGGAAGCGCTTTGCCGCGGTAACGTCAAATATCCCGTTCGCCGCGATCGCCGCGGGGCGCAATCAGTTCCGGCTCACGGAAATCGGCTGGTGGAAAATTCTGCTCGGGCTGGCGCTCTACGCCGCGCTCTTGATGCTGCACCACCGGCTGTTCGGCGCGCACGTTATTTGACGCGCGTTGCTCCGCACGTGCCGGCGCAACACGTCGGTGTGCGTCGCCTTATTTCCTTGTGAGATTTACTAATCGTACGGATCAGGATCGAAATTGGAAGGCGATTAACTCGCAGGGTCGTCTCGCTACGCGTTGGTGGGTTCGAGTCCTGACGCGGGATCAATCACGAAAGACAATCCGGATGATCCTTCAACGCCCGCCTTGCATAGTATGCAAAGGTGGCCTGGACCCGCTTTTTGCCGAGCAGCCAGTCGTGAGCTTCGCGTCCGAGGGCTTCATCGATCGGCTGGATTTTCCCGGCAGCACTGGCAAGAAGTTGCAGGCGCGCAGCCTTCTCGAACGTAAGCGCGAGGACGCAAGCTTCTTCTACCGTCCCGCAGGCGACGAGCTGCCCGTGATGCGAAAGCAGGATCGCCCGTTTGGCGCCGAGCGCTTCGGAAATGATGCGGCCTTCATCGTTGCCCACGGGCACGCCCGGCCATTTTTCGACGAATGCGCAATCGTCGTACAAGCCTGACGTATCCATATGCGCCACGATCAACGGCGTCTCCAGCATCGATAGCGCCGACACATAGGGAGCGTGAGTGTGGATGACGCAGTTGACGTCGGACCGCGCGCGATAGAGCCAGCTGTGGAAAAGATTCGCCGGGTTGGGCATGCCCTTGCCTTCGAGCACATTCAAATCCTCGTCGACCAGCAGCAGATTAGCCGGCGTGATCTCATCGAAGCCGACGCCGAGCTGCTGGGTATAGAAAGTGCGTGGTCGGTCGCCGCGATAGGTGATCTGCCCCGCGAGCCCGGAGTCGTGACCGCCGTCGAAAAGAATGCGGCACGTCAGTGCAAGCTTTTGAAGGATGCTCCATTCCAGAGCGTCGAGGCTCGTTTCCATGCTTGTCTGGGCGCGCTGCATGAGTTCTTCTTTGGATAATTGCGCGGTAGAGCTCATCGGGATCCTCCGTTCATCTATGGCAAGATGCTTGCTTATGGCATCGGCACAATAGTTCGTATAGCATTGGCACGATAGTGCGCGTCGCTAAAGAAAGATTGTATCACTCCATGTCGTCCGCACGGGTCGCCAATGCGACGCGGAATATGATGGGTCTATGAAGATGCGTCTGCACGCAACCAGCACATCGCCGTTTGTCCGCAAAGTCCTCTGCTCATCGACAATCGTCCGGGCGCCAGCGGCAACATCGCTTGCTTAGGTGGATAAGAAAGAAGCTGTGTCGAGTCAATTCTTCGAGGATTACATGCTCTTCAATTGCCACCATCGGTATTCAGCGATCGCTGTCGGCGCGGCGCTTTTGTCGGCAGTCGCTGCGGTCCATGCTCAAAGTTATCCTGCGAAATCGCCCCGGCTCATCGTGCCCTTCGGTGCCGGCGGCATTACGGACCTGATCTCGCGTCAGATCGGCGCTGAGGTCGGCAAAGGTATCGGGCAGACGATCATCATCGACAATCGTACGGGTGCGGGCGGCAATATCGCGGCCGACCTCGCCTCCAAGGCCGCGCCCGATGGCTACACTTTGTTTATGGGGACGATCGGCACGCAGTCGGTCAATCAGCATATGTACGCCAAGCTTCCTTACGATCCCCAAAGAGACTTCGTGCCAATTACGCTCGTCTCGCTGACGCCGCACATCGTCGTCATACATCCTTCGGTGCCGGCGCAATCGTTGAAGGCGCTCGTCGCGCTCGCGAAATCGAGGCCGAGCGAGCTCAACTTCTCGTCGGCCGGCAACGGCAGCAGCCCCCACCTGGGACTCGAGAACTTCCAGCTCTTGACGGGAACGAAGCTCACGCACGTGCCGTACAAAAGCGGCGCCGAGGGTGTAACCGCAGTGATCAGTGGCCAAACTTCCGTTACCTTCGAAGCGGTGCCGGTCGTAATCGCGCATGCCAGGACGGGCAAGCTGCGCGCGCTTGCGGTTGCGGCGGCGAAGCGGTCACCGGCGTGGCCGGATCTGCCGAGCGCCGACGAGTCGGGCATCGCAGGATTCACGTCGGGGACCTGGCAGGGCGTGCTCGCGCCGGCCGGCACGCCACGCGAAATCGTTCAGCGGCTCAGCGCCGAAATAAACAAGGCGCTCAAATCGCCGGAAATTCGCGAGCGCTTCGTGCTGCAGGGCACCGAGCCGCTCGGCGGCTCACCCGAAGATTTCGACGCATTCATCCGCGCCGAGTCTGCAAAGTGGGCGAAGGTCATAAAGGCGGCAGGCACAAAGCTCGATTGATGTATCGATAGATATACACATAACGGGGAGAACGCCCGTGCAGCACGTGGCGGACGAAAGCGCAGTCGGCGGAATGCAGCCTGTCGCTACTTCCCCGCGGGCACGACGGCGATCACGTCCATCTCCACCGCCATGCCGGGACGGGCGAGCTGGCTGATCACGAGAAAGGTGTGCACCGGCAGCGGAACACCCTTGAATGCCTCGGCCCTGCACTTGTTCATGGTGTCGCGATCCTTGATGTCGACCACGTAGGTCACGAGCTTAACAACGTCCGACATCGTCGCACCGTGGGCAGCGAGCAGCTTGCCGATTTTTTCGTACGCGTAGCGGCATTGCGCCGCAAAATCACCGACGTGAAGAACGGAGCCGTCCTTTTCCGCCTCCGAGCCGATGCCGGCCAGGAACACCCACTTGCCGGGACCCGATACGGTAACGGCTTCGGAAAAGCGCTCCTTGGTCCAGCTGTTGTGGTTGAAGTGCTGCTTCTCTAACTGCTGGGCGGCTGCGGGGAGACAGAACATCGCAACCGCAACCAGCGTCATGGCGCGCGTGATCGAATTCAACATGATGCGGTTCCTTTTAAAAACACGTATCGGCGGAATAAACACCGCGAATAGGAAATTTAAACGCTTCTTTTCACTATCCGTGACTCTATCGGCGGCTCGGCACACGGTCAATCGCACGGTGTTGGGTGAAAAATTTCCACCGCTCGCGTGGATACTTCGTATCCTGCAGAGGTACGGGGAGCACGATCCGCGGCGCGCGGACGCTCTCGGGCACAGGTAGAATGTCGTCTGTTGCGCTCACCGTAAGCATATGAAAATCGCCGAACTGCGTCAGGATTACATGCGCGCGACCCTCGACGAGCACGCAGTCGCGCGCGACCCCTTCGCGCAATTCGAACTGTGGTTCAACGAAGCCGTCGCGGCGCAGATGCCGATGGTCAACTCGATGACGCTCGCGACCGCAGCGGCCGGCGGGCAGCCGTCGGCGCGCATCGTCCTGCTGAAAGGCGCCGACGAGCACGGCTTCGTGTTCTTCACCAATTACGCTTCGCGCAAAGGCGCAGAGCTCGCGGCGAATCCCGCGGCGGCATTGCTTTTTCACTGGGTCGAGCTCGAACGCGAAGTGCGCATCGAAGGCCGCGTCGAAAAAATAACGCCCGCGGAATCCGACGCGTACTTTGCGAGCCGCCCGCTTGGCAGCCGGCACGCCGCGATCGCTTCACCGCAAAGCCAGGCGGTCGCGAATCGGGCGGTGCTCGAGGCAAGTTTCGCCGCCGCCGAAAAGAACCATGGCACAACGCCCGCGCGGCCGCCGCATTGGGGCGGCTATCGTTTGACGCCCTCGGTGCTCGAGTTCTGGCAGGGACGTCCCAACCGCCTGCATGACCGCGTGCTGTATTCGCGCGCGGCCGACGGCTGGAAAATCGGCCGCCTCGCGCCGTAGTAGTCAATGCGCCGTCGCGCTCGCGACGCGTTTCAGCTTTACTTCAAGCTTCGCCCCACCACCGTGCGCGATGTCGTTGTTGCGTTGCGTTTTACTCGTTTAATGTGCTTTATTGGTGCGACGCACAAAAAAGCGTAACACTGGCGGTGCAGAATAACGTCTGCGGTGGCTACGTATATATTACAAATGATTGATTTTTATTGATTATCTTATCTGGCATCCAACTTGCAAAGTGCATGGCCAGGCGCTTTTTACGACTTTGGTGCGGGCGCCTTATTAAGTTCTAATATTGCACTGCAACACGCCGGCATTCGAACCTCAAGAGGCAGCAATGCAAAATTTCGTCACGCTGATTTCGTGGATTTATCTGGTGACCAATACGGTGCGTATCTTCTTCTATGCGCCGCAAATCCGCGCCGTGTTAAAAGCTAACGACGGCGCGTCCGCGGTATCGATCATGACGTGGGGTTTCTGGACTTTCGCCAACGCCACGGCGGCGCTGTATGGCTGGTTGGTGATTGGTGACGTCGGCTTTACCGCGATTTTCGTCGGCAACTTTCTGTGCACCGCGGTCGTCACGCTGATCGCCTCGTTCAAGCGCCTTAATTATAAATTGCACGTCGAAGTCCACGGCTAAAACCGCTGCGACGGTTTGACCCTGCGCGCCAACTGTCCCAGAATCGCTGGCAGGGTTCGCGGCGTTGCGGCCCGCCATTGGAAAAGGTCCCGGTCATGCCCCACAGTCCCTTGCGTTTGCGACTTGCGCTCGCCCTCACCCTGGCGCTCGCCGGCGGCAGCGCTGCTGGCGAATATCCCGAGCGCTCGATCCGCCTCATCATTCCGTCCGCGGCCGGCGGCTCGCCCGACGTCGTAACACGCATACTCGCACTCGAGCTGGTCAAGCAGCTGGGCCAGCAGATTGTGATCGACAACCGGCCCGGCGCTTCGTACACCATCGGCACCGAGATGATCGTGCGCGCCAATCCCGACGGTTATACGATGGGCTATGCGAACGTGGTGTCGCTCGCCATCAACAAATCACTGCTGCCCAACGCACAGCAGCCCTACGATCCCGACAAGGATCTCGTCATCGTCGGCCAATTTCTGTCGACTTACAACATGCTCGCGGTGACCAACGCCCTGCCAGTGAAATCGGTCAAAGAATTGATCGAATACGCGCGGCAGAATCCGGGCAAGTTAACGAATGCGTCGGGCGGCAACGGCACCACCGGCCATCTGGGCGGCGAGCTCTTCAAGATCATGACCGGCACGCAGATCGTGCACGTGCCCTATAAGGGCAGCCCGCAGGGGATTTCGGATCTGATTGGCGGCCAGGTGCAACTCATGTTCGACAATCTGACCTCGATTTCGCCGCACGTCAGATCGGGCAAGGTGCGCGGGATCGGGGTCAGCAGTGCCAGGCGCTCACCGATTTTCCCCGACGTCCCGACCATCGCCGAAGCCGGTGTGCCTGGTTACGAGACCAACGCGTGGGGCGGGATCGTGGTGCCAGTCGGCACATCGCCCGCGATCGTGAAGAAGTTAAATACCGAAATCAATCGAGCATTGCAAGCGCCTACTCTCAAGGATCGCTATGCCGCCATTGAGGCTGAGCCCGTCGGGGGGACGCCTGAGGCGTTTGCCACGTTCGTTAAAAAAGAGACCTTAAAGTGGGCGGACGTCGTCAAAAAATCCGGCGCGAAGCTCGACTGACCATGGCCGCGAATGACCATTACGACCTGATCGTCCGCAACGCCACCATCATCGACGGCACGCGCGCGCCGCGC
>JBKJMN010000137.1:0-14376 GCA_046596405.1 Burkholderiales bacterium | reverse complement strand
GGCGGCGCAACCTTCGATCAATGCGGGCATGAGCGCGCTGCCGACGCCGCGGCCCGCGTACGCCTCGTCGACGTACACCGAATCCTCGACCGTATAGCGATAAGCCGGGCGCGCGCGATAGACCGCCGCATAGGCATAGCCCGCAACTTTGCCGCCTATCTCGGCGACGAGG
Source organism: Burkholderiales bacterium (assembly GCA_046596405.1). Classification (GTDB taxonomy): domain Bacteria; phylum Pseudomonadota; class Gammaproteobacteria; order Burkholderiales; family SG8-41; genus PALSA-1004. The sequence goes on along the minus strand of JBKJMN010000137.1, from coordinate 14,204 downwards.
TACGGCAAGCCGAGCTCGCGGATGGCAGCGAAGCGGCGCGCTATCTCGGCCGCATCGGGCGGCTCGATTTCGAAACTCGCGAGGCCGTGCTGCACGTGGTGGCCATAAATTGCAGTAATCGAGGCTAAATCCGCGGCGGTCGCGGGCCGGATGAGTGGCGCGGTAGCCATGGCCTAAACGCGCTGCGCGGCGGCTGGCAAATCGTCCATCCGCTTGACTGCAGCGGAGCGGAACCACCGCGGGTCAGCGACATAGTCGGCGACCATGCCGGTCGCGTCGAATCCCCAGAATAGTTCGCCGTCGAGCGCAAAGGTGGGCACGCCGAACACGCCGAGCGTCCTGGCGCGCTCTCCATTCGCGCGCAATTCGTCCTTGACGGCCTGGGCGGTGATAACGCGATCGGCATCGGTTACGCCGAGTTCCGCAGTCAGTGCATTCCATGCTGGGGCGTCGTCGAGCGAGCGACCCTCGCGCCAGATGAAACGGAAAATGCGCTCGATGGCGTCGCGGCGGCTGCCCAACGCAACCGCCAGGCGCAGCGCGCGCAGCGGGTTGAACGGGTGCGCGGGTGGAAACTCGAGCGCGATGCCGTGCCGGCGCGCGAGCCAGCTCACGTGGCGGTAAGTAAAGCGGCGCTTGCCGGGTATTTCCGCAGGACCCTTATGCTGCAGGTGATTCAGGATGCCCGCGAACACGAGTGGCTTGAACGAGATTTCCATGCTGCGCGGCAGTTGCGCGAGCGATTCAAATTGCAGGTAGGCAAACGGCGAGATGAAATCGAAATACCATTCTGCGGATGTCATGTCAGGCACTCCAGGTTCCCGGTGAACGCGCCGGCGGCGCTTGCGCGCGTTGCGTCAAAACACGATGATAGCGCGTCGAAGCGGCGGACGAATACGGCGGGGCGGCACCAGCATGAGAATTGTGATCACGGGAGGCGGTGGGTTTCTCGGGCAGCGCGTTGCCCGCGCGCTGCTGGCGCGCGGCGGACTCGGCGCTGAACCCGGTGGCGCGCCGGAATTGACCGAACTCGTGCTCGTCGATCAGGCGCTGCCGCAGGGCGGCGCGACGGACGCGCGCATCCGCGAAATCGCGGGCGACATCACGGACGCCGCGCTCGTCAAGCGCGTGTTCGCGCCGTCCACGGACGCGGTGTTCCATCTGGCAGCGGTGGTCAGCGCCGGCGCCGAGGCCGATTTCGATCTGGGTTACCGCGTAAATCTCGACGCCGCGAGGCTGGTGCTCGACGCTTGCCGGCATCAACCGCGACCGCCGCGGCTCATATTCACGAGTTCGGTTGCCGCGTTCGGCGGCGCACTGCCGGCAGTCGTCGATGACGCGACCGCGGCCACACCCCAGTCATCGTACGGCACGCAAAAAGTAATCGGCGAATTGCTGGTCGCCGACTACACGCGCAAAGGCTATATCGACGGTCGCTGCGTGCGGCTGCCGACGATCGTGATCCGGCCGGGCAAGCCGAACCGGGCGGCGTCCGGTTTCATGAGCAATATCCTGCGCGAACCGCTCAACGGCGAGCCCGCGGTCTGCCCGCTGCTGCCCGATGCCCGGATGTGGATAGCATCGCCCGGGTGCGCGGTCGAGGCGCTGATTCATGCGATGGAGTTGCCCGCTTCCGCGTGGGGCTGGAACCGCACGCTGAATGCGCCGGGCATCACGGTCAGCGTCGCCGAAGCGCTGGCCGCGCTGGCGAAAATCGCTGGTCGGGAATGCGCCGACCGTGTGCGTTTCGAGCGCGACCCGGCGATCGAGAAAATCGTGCTGGGCTGGCCGGCCCGCTTTACGACCGTGCGCGCCAACGCGCTGGGTTTTGCCGCGGACAGTGGAATCGACGAGGTCATCAAAACCTATCTGCAAACGCTGGGGCGTTAACGCATACCGGCATGCACACAACATGCGAGTGGTTTAACATGGCGGTTATGCCGAAAGCTTCCAAGGCGCGACGCGCCCTCACTATCATTCTGCTGCTATATTGCGCGCCTGGGGCATCCGCAATCACTTGCGAACAGCTTGGCAACATCGCGCTCGCGACCGAGCAATATCGCAATCAGGGCGAGCCGCTGCAAGTGCTGCTCGCGGAAGCGGAGAAGCTCGAAGGCGGCGGCATGACCATGGACGACATGGCGAAGATAAGAAAAACCGTGCTGGAGACGTACGACCGCACGCGCACGCCGCTCGAAGTGCGTAAAGAGTGCAAAGATGTGCGCGTGAAGTGAGGCCGGAAAAAGGGGGAGGGGGGAAGTGTTGAAAGCGATTGAACGTTATTGGGGAGTTGCGGCGCTGCTGGCCGGCTTGGCCGGCTGCGCGGCGCACGCGCCGGCGCCGGACTATCAGGCGATTGTCGCTAGCGCCGATCGCAGCGACGCCGACCGGACCAACGACGCGCGCCGCATGCCGGTGCAATTTCTCGCGTTCATGGACGTGCGCCCCGGCATGATGGTGGCCGACATCAGTTCCGGCGGTGGCTATACGACCGAGCTGCTGGCGCGCGCGGTGGGCGGAACCGGCCGTGTTTATGCGCACAATCTCAAGCCGCGGCTCGAGGAGCGCTTGAAAAAGCCCGCCATGAAGAATGTGGTCGAAGTCGTGGGGCCGTTCGAAAATCCGTTGCCGGGAGTGCGTAATCTCGATCTCGTCACTTTCAATTTCAATTATCACGATACGACTTACATGACCGTCGATCGCGACCAGATGAACCGCGCCGTTTTCGCCGCGCTTAAACCCGGCGGCCGCTATATCGTTGCCGACCACTCGGCACAGCCCGGCGCGGGCGTGGGTGTCGGCAAGACGCTGCATCGTATCGAGGAGGCGGCCGTTCAGCGCGAAGTCGAGGCGGCGGGCTTCAAGCTCGTCGCGGAAGGCGGTTTTCTGCGCAATCCGAACGATCCGCGCACCGCACCGGTGACCAATCCGGCGCAGCCCAACGACGAATTCGTGCTCAAGTTCGTGAAACCTTAGAGTGCCTGACATAATGAAACGCCCACGTGTTTAGTTGCATCAAGCACTGTTAGCATCTTCAACCCGGGAGGAAGTCATGCAACACTTGAAACGCAACATGTTGTGCCTGTTGTCGGCGTTGGCAGTGACGCTCGTCGCCGGCTGTGCCACGCCGCCGGACCGCAATGCGGGCAGGAGCGGCAACACGGAAATCTGGTGGCTGGGTCAATCGGCGATGCGCATCACGACGCCGGGCGGCAAGGTCATCATGATCGACCCGTGGATCCTCGGGAACCCTAAGACGCCGCCGCAATTCAAGAATCTCGACGCACTGGGAAAACTGGACCTCATACTGGTGACGCATGCGCACGGCGACCATCTGGGCGACGCGGTCGCGCTCGCCAAGAAGAACAACGTGCCGATGTGGGCGCCGGCGGGCCTCAACCAGCAACTGCAGACCCTCGGCGAACTGCCGCCCGAGCTGGCGCCGCGCATGAACAAAGGCGGGACCATTCAGCCCTTTCCCGGCGTGAAAATTACCCAGGTCCATGCCGAGCACAGCTCGGAAGTCCTGTGGACCGATCCGGCGAGCAAGAAGCAACATACGTTGTTCGGCGGCGAGCCGGTCGGCTTCATCATCGAGCTCGAAAACGGTTTCAAAATTTATCACATGGGCGACACCGGCTTGTTCGGTGACATGAAACTGATCGGCGATTACTACAAGCCCGACCTGATCATGGTGCCGATCGGCGGCCATTTCGTGATGAACCCGTGGGATGCCGCCAAGGCGACCAGGGAATTCCTGCAGCCGAAATATGCGATTCCGATGCATTACGCGAGCAATCCGTTTCTGGTCGGCACACCGCAGGAGTACATGGACGCGCTGGGCAGCTATCCGGTCAAAGTCTACCCGATCAATCCTGGCGACAAATTGCGGTTTTGATTGCGCGCGCGGCCTTTCGGCTTAATGCCGAAATGGCCGCGGCGCACCGTTTGCCGTAAGGACGCATGAATGGCATCCCGATGAATAGACGCATGGCTTTGCAAACGGCGGTGCTGTTGACCGCCGCGGTATGGTCGAGCGCGCGCGCCGCCGACGACAATCTGAAAACCGGCGGCCCGTATGTGCCGACCCCGCAAACGGTCGTCAACAGCATGTTGCGCATGGCTGCCGTGACCGAAAAAGATTACGTCATCGATCTGGGTTCGGGCGACGGCATCATCGTGCTCACGGCCGCGCGCCAGTTCAAGGCGAGCGGAATGGGCGTCGACATCGATCCCGATCTCGTCAAGCTATCGAATGCGACCGCGCAAAAACTGGGTGTCGCCGCGCGCGTCAAGTTCGTCCAGCAGGACGTGTTCAAGACCGACCTGGCCAGCGCGTCGGTGCTGACGCTGTATTTGCTGCCGGCGATGATGCTCAATCTGCGCACCAAACTCTTTAGTGAATTGAAGCCCGGCACCCGCGTCGTATCGCACGACTATCACCTGGGCGATTGGTCGCCCGATGATTCGATCAGCTTCGACGTGCCGGAGAAAGAAAGTGTAACCGGGGTGCCGCGTGCCACCGTAATGTTGTGGTTCGTGCCCGCGCGCGTGGCCGGCACCTGGGTGGTCGAGACTGCGGCCGGCGAAACCTATCAGGTAGCACTGAAGCAGCGCTTCCAGACGCTCGAGGCTACGGCCACGAGGGCCGGTAAACCGGTCAAGGCGCAGAACCCGACGTTGCGCGGCAACGACATCACGTTCGTATTGCCCGATGCCAAAGGCACGGCGCGTTTCAGCGGCCGCGTCGATGGCGAAGCGATGGAAGGCACGGTGGAAGCCGCGGCCGGCAAGCCGGCGCAGCGCTGGACCGCGACGCGCACGGCTGCCGTAAAAGTGCTTACCGATTAGCGCGCAATCCGCGCGTAGCCGGATTATTCCTGTCGCTGAGGGGCGCGGCCCCAGCGAGTAGCTGTCGAAGCCATAACCCGCGCTGAGGTGCCCTTCCACACCCCGCCAATTTAACCTTTTGGCTTTGCGCGCGCCGGGCGCGCACGCTCCCTGGTATTGCAGGATCTGGTATTTATGTATGCGCGGGACGTGGAACGGGGGGTGGTTTTTACACCGTTTTTACGTCGCGGCCGCGATAATTGTCGCTGCTTTTACCTTCCTTGCAGTACGCTGGGTCACCATGCTAACCACGATGCAGTACCTGTAATGGCCTCGCCTGCCGCTACGCCGCATCAGCCGTCCAAGGCAAAGTTTCACCCGAAGAGCGCGCTGCGCGGCTACGGCGTGGCATTGCTCGCATGCGCCGTCACCACTGTGGCGGCGCGGCCGCTGAGCGAATACTTCGATCTTGCCAACATGGTCATGCTTTTTTTGCTGACGGTGGTGCTGGTCGCGCTGCGGTTTGGCCGCGGACCGGCCGTCCTCGCCGCATTCCTGAGCGTCGCACTGTTCGATTTTTTTCTGGTTCCGCCGCGCTTGTCGTTTGCGGTCAACGATGCTCAATACCTGCTCACGTTTGCGGTGATGCTCGCGGTCGGGTTGATTACGGGGCAACTGACCGCCGGCCTCAAACGGCAGGCCGACCTTGCGTCGCTGAGGGAACGCCGGGCTCTCGCGTTGTATGAAATGTCGCGCGAACTCGCCGGCGCGCTGCAAGCGAGCCAGGTGAAATCCATCGCGCATGATTTCCTGCGTGACGCAGTGCAGGCCGAGGCGAGGTTGCTGCTGATGGATTCTGACGGTGGCCTGGAGGGGCAGGATGAGTTGCGCGCCACCGCACCCGCGATCGATCCGCATATGGCCCGTGCGGCGCTCGATAGCGGTGTTTGCGCGGATCTTGCCGCGCCGTCGCCGGTCGGTTATTTCCCGCTAAAGGCGCCGATGCGCGTACGGGGCGTCATGGCGGTCGTATTTACCCGGCGCGACGCCGAACCGCTTTATGAGCACCATGAACTGCTCGAAGCCGTCGCGTCGCTGGTTGCCATTGCGCTCGAACGCATTCATTACGTGGATGTCGCAAACCGCGCGCAACTGCAAATGGTGTCGGAGAGGTTGCGCAACTCGATCTTGTCCGCGGTGTCGCACGATCTGCGAACGCCGTTGACCGCGCTCGTCGGGCTTGCCGATTCGCTGGCGGTCGGCAGGCCGGCGCTTTCCGCACAACAACGCGAAAGCGCCGAGGCAATCCGCAATCAGGCGACCCGGCTGAGCGGCCTGGTCGGCAACCTGCTCGACATGGCGCGGCTGAATGCGGGCGACGTGAACTTACGCAGGGAATGGCAGCCGCTCGAGGAAGTGATCGGGTCCAGCATCAAGTTGCTGGAAAAAAATCTGCTCGATCACCGCGTCAGCGTGAAGCTCGCACCTCAGCTGCCGTTGCTGGAGTTCGATGCGGTGCTGATGGAGCGCGTGTTCTGCAACCTGCTTGAGAATGCCGCCAAGTACTCGGCGGCAGGAACTCCGATCGAGATTTCGGCGCGCTGCGTTGACGCCGTGGTCGAGATCGCGGTCTGCGACCACGGACCCGGCGTCGCCGACGCACACGCCGGGGATATTTTTGCCATGTTCGTGCGCGGCACGCGTGAGTCCGCTATGCCCGGCGTGGGGCTTGGCCTCGCGATTTGCAGGACTATCGTCGAGGCTCATGGCGGTTCGATTCACGCCGTCAACCGGCCGCCAGCGGGCGCGTGCTTTATCTTTACGCTGCCGACCGGCAATCCGCCGGTGATCGAAGAAGAAGCCGCCGACGCCAATCATGGCTGAAATCGCGCCCAGGATCGTCGTCATCGAGGATGAAGAGCAGATCCGGCGCTTTGTACGCCATGCGCTGGAGGACGAAGGCTGCAAGATCTATGAAGCGGCTACCGCAAAACAGGGACTGATAGAGGCGGGCACCCGCAAGCCCGATCTGGTAATTCTCGATCTGGGCCTGCCTGACCGCGATGGCATCGATCTCATTCGCGATTTGCGCGGATGGTCGGATGTTCCCATCATTATTCTGTCCGCACGCTCGGATGAGGACGACAAGATCAACGCGCTGGATGCCGGCGCGGACGACTATCTCGCCAAGCCGTTTGGTGTCGGCGAGCTGCTGGCGCGCACGCGTGCTCTGCTGCGCCGGCGGTCCCGCGCCGGCGCCGAACTCGCGCCGCTCATCACGTTTGGCGACGTGTGCGTGGACTTGTCCCGTCGCAGCGTCCAGCGCGATGGCGACGCCCTTCATCTGACCGCGCTCGAATACCGCCTGCTCGCGGTGCTCGTGACGAACGCGGGACGGGTAATGACGCACCGTCAGCTCCTGCGCGAAGTATGGGGGCCGTCTTACGTAGACAGCAGCCATTACCTGCGCATCTACGTCGGCCACCTGCGCCAGAAGCTGGAAGCAGACCCGACCCAGCCGCGCTTCATCCTGACCGAGACGGGCGTCGGTTACCGCTTCCAACCCTGACCGGGGTATCGGTCTAAAAACCGGAGACTTGTTCCCGATGGATCAATTACACCAGTCGAAGCAATCGCGCGGCGCACTTGCAATGGCCGCTCTCGGCATCGTTTACGGCGACATCGGCACGAGTCCGCTCTACGCGGCCAAAGAAGTCTTCAACCCCAGCTACGGCATCCCGTTCTCCGCGGCCAACGTGATGGGCGGGGTGTCGGCGATCTTCTGGGCATTGATGATCGTCGTGTCCATCAAGTACGTAATATTGATCATGCGCGCCGATAACCGAAGCGAAGGCGGCATCATGGCGCTGCTGGCACTCGCGTCGGCATCGGTCAAAGAGCGCGCAGGGTGGAGCGGCCCGCTCGCCATACTCGGTGTATTTGGCGCGGCACTGTTCTACGGCGATGGCGTGATCACGCCGGCAATTTCGGTGTTAAGCGCGGTCGAAGGGCTCGAAGTCGCGGCACCGGCATTGAAACCTTATGTCATTCCGATTACGGTCGCGGTGCTGATAGCATTGTTCGCCATTCAGCGCCGTGGCACGGCGACGGTCGGCGCGCTGTTCGGCCCGGTCATGATTTTATGGTTTGCAGTGCTGGGTTCGATCGGCATCGTCAACATCGTGCGCGCGCCGCAGATTCTGCAGGCGATCAATCCAGTGCACGCGTACGGCTTTCTGACCCAGCATGGGTTGGCGTCGTTTGCAGTGCTCGGAGCGGTATTCCTGGCGGTCACGGGTGCAGAGGCGTTGTACGCCGATATGGGGCACTTCGGCAAGGCGCCGATACGGTTTGCATGGTTCGCCTGCGTGCTGCCCGGTTTGGCGCTGAATTATTTCGGTCAGGGCGCGTTGCTGATTGCGAATCCGCAGGCGGTCGAGAATCCGTTTTACCGGATGTTTCCGGATTGGGCGCTGCTGCCGATGGTGGGGCTCGCCACCGCGGCGACGGTGATCGCGTCGCAGGCGGTGATATCCGGCACGTACTCGATGACCCGGCAGGCCATTCAGCTCGGTTTCCTGCCGCGCATGAATATCATCCAGACCTCCGACACCGAATTCGGCCAGATTTATATACCGGCGATCAACTGGACGCTGCTGCTCGCGATCATCGCGGCGGTCATCGGTTTTGGTTCATCGTCGAACCTGGCTTCCGCGTACGGGCTGGCGGTGTCGGGCACCATGCTGATCACTACGCTGCTGACTTTTTTCGTCATCCGCTTCAGCTGGCGCTACAGCTTGACGTTATGCGTGCTGTCGACCAGTTTTTTCCTGGCTGTAGACGTTGCGTTTTTCTCTGCAAATCTGTTCAAGTTTATCGAGGGCGGCTGGTTTCCCCTCGTCATGGGCGGTCTTATTTTCACCGTTATGGTTACCTGGCGGCGGGGCCGGGAAATTCTGTTCCAGCACTTGCGCGCGTCCGCGCTGCAACTTGAGCCGTTCCTGAAGATGCTGTTCCAGCATCCGCCGCACCGCGTCGAGGGCACCGCAATTTTCATGATCGGCGATCCGGACTCGACTCCGCACGCGCTGCTGCATAATCTCGCGCACAACAAGGTCATCCACGAGCGGGTCGTTTTTCTCACGGTCATCGTGCGCGACGTGCCACGCGTGGCGTTCGAGGAGCGCATGAATATCGAGCCGCTCGGGAACAACTGCCACCGGCTCAGGCTGAATTTCGGCTTTAAGGACTCGATCGACGTGCCGCAGACGCTGGCGCTGTGCAAGATTGCCGGCGCCGGATTTAATTTGCTCGAAACATCTTTCTTCATAAGCCGGGAGACGGTAGTGCCGACACCCGGCGACGGCATGCCGCTGTGGCGCGAACGGTTGTTTGCCACGATGACCCGCAACGCGGGCAGCATCGTCGAATATTTTAATATCCCGGTTAACCGGGTAATCGAGCTGGGCACGCGCGTCGAGATTTGACGGCCCCGGGCTATAGCGGCATTCAATTCACGAAGAACGCCGCCGGTAGCGCTTCGACCACGTAACGCCGGTTGATCAACTGGCTCGCGGCGAGGTCCATCGCGACCGGGTTGTTGGCGTCCGTGATCGTGCGGCCGTGCTCGAGCAGACGTTGATCGAGCGCAATGGGACTACGCAGCATGGCTGATATCGTCTGCTGATGACGCAGCGGCACGTGGCCGAGATCGTCGCCGGCAGGACTCGGCAGCGCCGCGGCGCTGGCAACGATAAAGCTGTTGATGTGCGGGGCGAGGCCGTAGTTCGGGCGGTAGAGCGTCACGAACGGCAGTTCGCTCTTGAGCGTGGTCAGCAAGTGGGCGTAGGCGCGAGGGTGATTGAGGTCGGCAAACGTGTTGAATATCGCAATGCCATTGGCGCCGAGGCAGCGCTTGAGATCGCGGAAAAAATCACGCGTTACGAGATAGTCGGGCACGCCGTCGCCGTGGAACAGATCGACGATAACGATCGCATAGCCGTTTTCGCAGCCGCGCAGGTAGGTGCGCGCGTCGGCCTGGATCGCACGCACCCTGGTCGGATCGAAGCCGAACACCTCGGTGGCGGCCCGCAGTGAAGCCGAGTCGATGTCGACCGTCGTCACGTCGATGCCGCGGCCGGCCAGCCGCATTGGCACCATGCCCGCGCCGATACCCAGCACGAGCGCCTTGCGCAGGTCGGGGCGGTATGAAAACGCGAGCGCTTCCAGTGCGTACGTGTACATCGACAGCGAACGGTTGCCGGCGCCCACGATGTTCTGCACGAGGCCGTCCTGGAAATACATGCGGGTAAACGGCTCGTTGTCGCGCGGCCCGCTCTTGAGAACTTTCACGGTGCCGAACGAAGAGCGGTAAACGGACTCAATGCGCCAGTTCGCGCCGCTATACGCGGCAGGCCACAGGCGGTCCGTATAAGCGTGCGCGCCGGCCAGCAAGGCGAGGGAAGCCACCAGCGCGACCGCCGCGGTGATCGTCAGGCGCTGGCGCTGCGCGAGGCGGATCGACGAGCCGAACAACATGACAAGGGGAAGCGCCGCGAGCACCACTGCCACGGTAAGCGCCGCGCCAAAATTGCTCATGTACTGGATCAGGCCGAACGCGGTCACGATGACGCCGGCAACCGAGCCCAGCGTACTGATGAAGAAAACGCGGCCGGCGCCGGCATCGGCGAGTTCGCCGCGCGCTGCCGATTGCCGCAGCAGAATGGCCACGAGCAGAGGGTTCATCGCGGAGGTCACGAAAAGCGGCACGCAGAGCAGCACGACGCACGCAATAAAAGCGCCGATCACAAGGTCGAACTGCGCGAGCCGGTGAAAAAGATACGGATAGGCGAGGCACGCGACCACGATCGCGAGCGCGGCGATCGCCGGCATGCGCGCAAACAGGTAGGCGAGTTTTTCCGGCGCGGGCGCCCGGTTGTGCGGGCCGGCCGCCAGCCGGCCGCCGTGCCAGTAGCCGGCCGCGAGCGAGACCAGCGTGATCGAGAGGATGCCGCTCCAGATGTAAAGACTGACGCCGAAGTACGGCGTGAGTATGCGCGAGGCGAGGAGTTCGAGCGCGAGAATTGCGGCGCCGGTGACGAAAATGATGATGTGCAGCATGTCGTAGCCGATAAACGGTCGGGTATAATGACGGCGCGTTGGGACCGGCGCACGCCGCCGGAATGGTCCTGAGTGTGCGCGAAATCTACCAGAGTTCAATCATCGGCGCGAGTCGGCATCGCCGGCACAGTGGACACGCGCTCTGCAGCGGGAGGATTTGATGGGCGGATTGATAAGTCGATTCCTGCGTACTGCGGGAATGGGAATGCTGGCCGGGTTGTGGAACTTCGCGCCGGCGGCGGAACCCACTGTGCCTTATGTGCCGACGCCGCAGATCGTGGTCGACCGCATGCTGCAGATGGCCAAGGTCACGCCGCAGGATTACCTGATCGACCTGGGTTCCGGCGACGGCCGCATCGTGATCACCGCCGCGCAGAAATACGGCGCGCGCGGATTCGGCGTCGATCTCAATCCGGTACGCATCAAGGAAAGCACCGAGAACGCGGCGAAGGCCGGCGTGAGTGACCGCGCGACATTCTTTCAGCGCAACCTGTTCGAGACCGATTTTTCGCAGGCGACTGTGATCACGATGTATTTGCTGCCACGCGTGAATCTCGACTTGCGCCCGAAAATTCTGGAATTGAAACCGGGCACCCGCATCGTGTCGCACGATTTTTCGATGGACGAATGGCGCGCCGACGAATCGGTCAATCTCGAAGTGCAGGACAAGTACGGCTCGGGCGGCGGGTCGGGCACGAGTACGATTTATTTCTGGGTTGTGCCGGCGAAAGTGACGGGCCCCTGGCAGTGGCAGTCGACCGTGGCCGGCAAGCCGTTCGCCTACGAGATGGTGCTCGAGCAGAACTTCCAGGTGATCGGCGGTACTGTGCGGGTCGGCGGGCGCAGCGTGAAGCTCGAGGACGCGAAATTGCGCGGCGACCAGATCAGCGGCAGTTTTACCGCCGACGTGAACGGCGGCCCGCTCAAGCATGAGTTCACGGGCCGCGTGAGCGGCGGCATAATCGAGGGCAGCGTCAAGCTCACGGGCGCCCGCACGCAGGGGCAATATGAATGGAACGCCACGCGCGGAGTGAAGACCGGGTCGTCCGGGGAAGCCGCGCGCATTGCAGGAGTGAGCCGATAGCATGAACAGCATTGCGTCATTGATGGGTGCTATGGGCCGCGCCGCAGTAATCGCGGGCCTTGCGCTGGCAATGGTCTATCCAGCGGCAGCGCAGGACTTCGGCGACACGCCCTACGTGCAGACGCCGCAGAACGTGGTCGAGCGCATGCTGCAGATCGCCAAGGTCGGGCCAGCCGATTACGTGATCGACCTGGGCTCCGGTGACGGCCGCATGGTCATCACGGCGGCGCAAAAATACGGCGCGCGCGGGTTCGGCGTTGATCTCGACCGGCGGCTCGTCGAGCTAGCAAACAAGCGCGCGGCGAGCGCGGGCGTGGCGGACCGCGCGGCGTTTTACGAGCGCGATTTGTACGAAACCGACCTCACGGCAGCCAGCGTGGTCACGATTTATCTGCTGCCCGAAGTCAACCTGATGGTGCGCCCGCGGTTGCTCGCGACGCTGAAGCCCGGCACCCGCATCGTGACTCACGATTACGATATGGGCGAGTGGAAGCCGGACGAGCAGCTTGTGATGGACGCGCCCGACAAGCCGGTCGGCCGCGACAAGAAGAGCAAGGTCTTTTACTGGATTGTGCCGGCCAATGCCGCGGGCAAGTGGCGCTGGGAAATGCCGGCGGGGGCCAAGCCCGCGGTGTTCACCCTGAACCTCGCGCAGAATTTTCAGACGGTCACCGGCACTATGAGCATCGACGGCGCCGCATTGCCGCTCGAAAACGCCCGCCTGCGCGGCGAGGATCTGAGCTTCACGGTCAACGATCCGCGCGCGCAGACCCGTTATGAGTTCAGCGGCCATATCAGCGGCCAGGAAATCACCGGCGCGGTGCGCGTGGCCGGCGCCACCGCGCAGCGGCAGCTCGAATGGCTGGCGGCGCGCACCGAGCCCGGTTATCCGGCCCACGCTGCGCTCAAGAAGCCGACCCTGCAAGAATTGCAGCTGGTGCAGTAAATGGGGTGGCGCGACGGCCTTACACGCGGATTCGCTGCGGCTGTCATGTGTCTCGCGGCGTCCGCCGCGCTGGCGCAATTCAAATTCGATGTGCCGTACGTGCCGACGCCGTACGTCGTGGTCGAGGAAATGCTGCGCCTCGCGAAGGTCGGCCCGGATGATTTCGTGATGGACCTGGGCTCGGGCGACGGCCGCATCCTGATCGCCGCGGCGCGCAAGGCCGGCGCGCGCGGGATCGGCGTCGACCTCGATCCGGAACGCATCGAGGAAAGCGTCTACAACGCGCAATCCCAGGGCGTGAGCGACCGCGTCGCGTTCGAGCAGCAGGATCTCTTCAAATTCGATATCAGCCGCGCGACAGTCGTGACCATGTACCTGCTGCCCTCGGTCAACATGAAGCTGCGCGCGCGCCTGGTCGACGACCTCAAGCCGGGCACGCGCATCGTATCGCACGATTTCGACCTCGGGGACTGGCAGCCCGACGAGAAATCGACCGTGCGCAAAAACGTTTTCTTGTGGATAGTGCCGGCAAAAGTCGATGGCCGCTGGCGCACGACGCTCAAGCTGCCCGCCGGCGAGCGCACGTACGACATCGAGATCCGGCAGAAATTTCAGGAGATCGACGGCCTCACGCGTTACGACAAGAAAGTCGCGGGCCTGTGGAATGCCCGCTTGCGCGGGGACCGGATCAATTTCGTGATCGTCGACGATAGCGGCGAAATCGACAGCAATCTTTACTTCGACGGCAAGGTCACCGGCGGCGCTATGGAAGGGATCATCGCGCGCGGAATCGGCGGCGATCGCACGCAGATTCCATGGCGAGCGGCACGCATAGCGCCGCCGCAATGACTCGATTCGGCTGAACAACGAAAAATTAACGTGGAGAATCCAAGAATGAAGCGACTGAAAAGTGTATTCGAAGGTGGCCTGTGGCTGGCGCTGGTTTTCCCTTTGTTGTTGCTTGCCGAGGAGGAGCGTGGCGTCGGCAACGTGGTGTACGTGCCGACTCCCCAGATCGTCGTCGAGGAGATGTTGCGGATGGCGAAAGTCGGTCCCGCGGATTTCGTCATCGATCTGGGCTCGGGCGACGGCCGCATGGTGAGGACCGCCGCCAAGCAATTCGGCGCGCGCGGGTTCGGCGTGGATCTCTCCGACGATTTGCTGCGCGAGAGCAACGCGCTCGCAGTGTCGGACGGCATTTCCGATCGGGCCCGCTTCATCAAG
>JBKJMN010000093.1:0-10964 GCA_046596405.1 Burkholderiales bacterium | reverse complement strand
AACATCACGGCATGGCGCGCGGCGCGGTCGCTGATCGGGCTCGTCCCGCAGGAATTGACGACCGACGCATTCGAAACGGTATGGGCGACGGTGTCGTTCAGCCGCGGCCTGTTCGGCTATAGTCCCAACCCGCGCCATATCGAAAAAACGCTCAGGGATTTGTCGCTGTGGGACAAGAAGGACAGCAAGATCATGACGCTCTCCGGCGGCATGAAGCGCCGCGGGCTGATCGCGAAGGCGCTGTCGCACGAGCCGCGCATTTTGTTCCTCGACGAGCCGACCGCGGGCGTCGACGTCGAATTGCGGCGCGATATGTGGCAACTGGTGCGAGACCTGAGGGCCACCGGCGTCACCATCATACTCACTACGCACTACATCCAAGAGGCCGAGGAAATGGCCGATCGCATCGGCGTAATCAGCAAGGGCGAGCTGATACTGGTCGAAGAGAAAACCGAGCTCATGCGCAAGCTCGGTCGCAAGCAGCTCACTTTGCAATTGCAGCACAAGCTAGACGGCATTCCACCAGCGCTTGACGCCTACGAGCTCGTACTCGCGCACAATGGCTGCGAACTGGTATACACCTACGACGCAAAAGCCGAGCGCACCGGCATCGCCGCGCTGTTGCAGGACCTGGCCGCCGCGGGGATCCGGTTCAAGGACCTGCAGACGACGCAGCGCTCGCTCGAAGAAATTTTCGTCAGCCTCGTGCACGAGCCGGCATGAACCTGCACGCGATACGCGCGATTTACGCGTTCGAAATGGCGCGCACGCGGCGCACGCTGATGCAGAGCATTATCTCGCCCGTGCTGTCGACGTCGCTGTACTTCGTCGTGTTCGGCGGCGCAATCGGCTCGCGCATCCCCGAAATCGGCGGCGTGAGCTACGGCGCATTCATCGTCCCCGGCCTCATCATGCTGTCGCTGCTCACGCAAAGCATTTCGAACGCGTCGTTCGGCATTTATTTTCCGAAATTCACCGGCACCATCTTCGAGCTCCTGTCGGCGCCGATTTCGGGTTTCGAGCTGGTCGTCGGCTACGTCGGCGCGGCCGCCACCAAATCGATCGTGCTCGGCCTCATCATTCTGGCGACCGCGGAGCTCTTCGTGCCGATGCGCATAGAGCATCCCATCGCGATGCTGCTCTTTCTCGTGCTCACCTCAGTGACCTTCAGCCTGTTCGGCTTCATTATCGGCATCTGGGCGGACGGGTTCGAAAAGCTGCAGCTCGTGCCGCTTTTGATCATCACGCCATTGACCTTCCTCGGCGGAAGCTTTTATTCGATCGACATGCTGCCGCCGTTCTGGCAGACCGTCTCGCTCTTCAATCCGGTCGTGTATATGATCAGCGGCTTTCGCTGGAGCTTCTATGGCATCGCCGACGTCGGGGTCGGCGTCAGTGTGGCGATGGCCTTGATTTTCATGGCGGCCTCGCTGGCGATAGTGACGTGGATCTTCAAGACCGGCTATCGCCTTAAAAACTAAGGCATTCGTTCATTCGTCCAGACGTCGGCACGCACGGACTCGAGCAGCGTTTTCAAGGGTAAAGGGATGCTGTCGGCGCGCAGCGACTAATAAGCGCCCACTGTTCAGCGGCTTCTCGGACGGCCACTATGCCTCGCTTTCATCTCCCGACATTCCCGAAATGCGCTTATGTTCCGGAATCATTTACGGCCTCCCTGTTTGGCGTTTTTCCATTTCCAAACTGCCCGCGTACTGGTGATACCATAATTTTTATCCGGCTGCCCGCCAACCGCGCACCGATCCATCCATGAGCCCCGCCAACGGTTTTTTCTCGCCCGATTTCGCCACGGCGCAACGCCGCTTTCGCGACGCCGTTACGGCGCGCGCGGGGCGGCTCGACAGCTTGCGCGTTCCCGGCGCGGGACCTGCGGGCGAAGCGCTCAGCATAGACGTTGGCTGGTTCGGCGCGCCGGCTCCGCAGCGCGTGCTCGTGCATTCGTCCGGCCTGCACGGCGTCGAGGGCTACGCGGGCGCGGCGATTCAACTGCAATGGCTCGCGGATGGAATTCCGGCGCTGCCCGACGACGCGGCAATCGTGATCGCCCACATGCTGAACCCCTATGGCGCGGCGTGGCTGCGCAGGGTCAACGAAAACAACGTCGATCTGAACCGCAATTTTCGCGCGCCCGGCACGGTAGACGACGAACCGGCACGCGCCTATGCGGCGCTGGATGCGTTGCTCAATCCGCCATCTTTGCCCGGGGCCGAACTTTTTTACGCGCGCGCAGCGTGGCTGGTTGCGCGCCACGGCATTGCGAAACTGCGCCAGACCGTCGTCAGCGGGCAGACCGTCAACGCGCGTGGCCTTTTTTACGCGGGCGCGCGGCTGGAGGCGGGCCCCGCCGCGTACCGGGACTATCTCGCGGACCGGCTCGCGCAGGCGCAGCAGATAGTTGCGATCGACGTGCACACGGGGCTAGGCCGCTACGGCGAGGACATGCTGATGGTGGATCCCGCGCCCGCGCGCGCCCCGCTCAACCGCAGCATGCGGTCTTGTTTTGGCGCGCGCGTGCAGGCAGCCGACGGCACCGGCGCGGCTTACCACGTGCATGGCACGCAGCAGGATATGTACGAACAGTTGTTTCCGCGCGCCAGCCTGTTTTTCGCCACTCAGGAATTCGGCACGCTGCATGCGCTGCGCATGCTGGCCGCATTGCGCGCGGAGAACCGCTGGCACCACTACGGCAGCGCCGCCATCGACCATCCGGCCAAGCAACGCCTATTGCGGGTATTTTGCCCGCCCTCTGCGGCGTGGCGGGACCGGGTACTGAGTCGCGGGCGCGCAATCGCGGCTCAGGCCTGCGTACTCGCTTTCGGAAACGCACCGGCGGCGGCATGAAAAAACGGCCGCGCGCCGGCCGCGCGGGACGTGGACTTTTTGATCTCGAGCGACTCCAAACGTTGCACGGCGGCGCTGAACACCGTCAGCGTTTCCGCGATCCCGGTGGAGGCGGCGGCATCGACCCGCCGGAATGCGGCATCGAATTCGACCATGAGCATCGCAAAGCGCGTTTGCGCGTCCGGCCTGCCGTCAGCGGAAGTCTGCTGATCCGCGCGGGCAGGTTTTTCAGCGCCGCCCGCCGGCTTGCGGTATTGAGATAAGCTTCGAGCAGAAAATAAACGACGTATTCCGTTTCAGCTTCGCGAATAGCATTCGCAATGACCATTGACATTCTCCATGCTGCGGCCGGCGTCCGGCGGCGCACGAAACCGTAAAGATAAGGACCTTGCGTGACAATTGAATGAGGCGCCACAGGTGGCGGCAGCTCGTATGACCGCGATCGAAATGATATTGTGCGACCGGCCTAAGCGCCGTTCGGCAACGCACAGAGGGCCGGTTCGCGGCGCGGCAGAGCGGCAGTGTGGCGCCAGTCCCGACTGTGCTTTGCCGCACATACAGGGCAGTCGCGGCAAAGCAAAATCCGGTACAGTCAGGTATTCCAGCTGCAGCCGGCACACTTCGTCAACAAAAAGGAACTGATTATGTTCGATAGCGGAATTAGCAGCCTGTTCGGCCTGCTGATATTGATCGGCGACATCTGGGCCATCATCAATATTTTTCAAAGCTCGGCGTCCAACGAGAAAAAACTGCTCTGGATCGTCGTGGTGGTGCTGTTGCCGCTGCTCGGACTCATCCTGTGGTTTTTCCTCGGCCCCCGCAACGGCAAGACGTAACTGCGCGAGGAAAATCCCATGCAGAAACCGCCGTCACCCAAACCCGCGCGCCGGCACTTCTCGATGGTGCGCGGCTTCCATCTCGCCGATTTTTTCACGCTGGCGAACGCCGCATGCGGCGTGGCGATGATATTTCTCGCGATGGTGTACGTGGGCAACGCGTCGCTCGGGCATTTCCTGGCGGCGGCCGCGATGGCGCCGGCAGCGTTCGTGTTTGACGTGCTTGACGGCCGCATCGCGCGCTGGCGGCACACGCATTCAGCGCTCGGCCGCGAACTGGATTCGCTCGCGGACGTGATCTCGTTCGGGGTTGCGCCCGCGGCGCTGGGATTTGCCGCCGGCCTGAGCGGCGGCTGGGACGTCGCCATCCTGATTTATTTCGTGTGCTGCGGCGTCAGCCGGCTCGCGCGCTATAACGTGACCGCGGAGTCGCTCTCCGAGGGTGGCGACAAAGTCGCTTACTTCGAAGGCACGCCGATTCCGACGAGTGTGCTGTTGATCGGCGTACTGGCGCTGCTCGCCTGGCAGAATCGCCTGGGCGTCAATCTATACGGCGGGGTGTGGGCAGTGGGGCCGTGGGACTTGCATCCGCTGGCGCTGCTTTACGCGGCTTCGGGAACGCTGATGATCAGCAAGACTTTGCGCATACCCAAACTGTAGGTCGCACCGGAAATTGGGGGCGCATCAGTCGATGCGCGCTTTCCGCGCAGCCGCGCGAGGCGGCTGCGGGAAAAACCACGCGGTTAAACTTGGAGGCGGCCGAGGCTACGTCTTATGCGCCTTGGCTTTGCGGCCAGGGGCTGCCGGCGGTATGTAGCCCGACACCCGGCAGCTCATGCCTTCGATCTGCTTGCCGTCTTTGAAGCGAATCGAGCGGCACATCATGACGTCGCCCTTGGCGGAAAGATCAGTCATGCCGCGGCGCACGTGCGCCAGCGAAAGTCCCGTCGCGGCAGCGATTTCCGAGTCGAGCCGCTCACCGTGGTTCTTCAGATATTGCAGTATCTCTTGCATTTCAATCGCTCCTTATGTCGCCAAAGTCGCCCAGTCGCCCAATATGACTGTGCCGGCGGCCACCTAAACCCCGGCGTGGGGGGGTGGCTATGATACTCGCAATCGAGCGAAACTGCGAGAGCCGCTTGCGCCGCCCCTAAGTGGTCCCTGCAGGCTACCCCGCTTACGCGGCTGGCTTGGCGAGCGCGGGCGGGCGAGGCCATGGCCCGGAGGCTACCGCCGTCTCGCACCGCCGATATTCACAACCTGGCGGCGGCGCAATTCGCGCCAAGGTCGCCGGTGAGCGGGCTGGCGGGAGCGGCCAACAGGTGCAGTGAACGGCGCGTGCAGCGAACGGCGCGGTAAGATAAGCGCCCGGCGCGCAGCGCGATGCCGGACACCCGCGCGTGAACGAAAAGGAAAACCGCCATGAAATACGAATGCCTGCTGTACGAAGTCAAAGAGCGCATCGCGACCCTGACCCTGAACCGGCCCGACCGGCTCAACGCGCTCGGCGGCACGCTGCGCGAGGATCTGTATGCGGCGATCATCGCCGCCGGCGCCGATCCGGCTATTGGAGTCATCGTGATTACCGGCGCGGGCCGCGGTTTCTGCTCCGGGGGCGACGTGAAGTCCATGAGCGAGAAAGACCAGGCCGGCCAGTCGGCGACCAGCGATGAACGCATGGCGCCCGTGCGCGACCGCTGCGTGCTCGCGCTGCGCGATTGCCCTAAACCGATTATTGCGGCGGTCAATGGCGCGGCGGCGGGTGCCGGCATGAACCTGGCGCTCGCCTGCGACATGCGCATTGCGGCGAGCACCGCCAAATTTTCGCAGGCCTTCGTCAAGCGCGGACTGGCGCCGGACTGGGGGGGATCGTATTTTCTGCCGCGCGTCGTCGGCAGCGCAAAAGCGTGCGAGCTCATTTTTACTGGCGACTCGATCGACGCGGCCGAAGCGCTCCGCCTGGGCATCGTGAACTCAGTGGTCGCGCCCGATGAACTGATGAATGCCGCGTACGCGCTGGCGCGCAAAATCGCCGCCGGACCGCCCGTCGCGATCGCGCTGTCGAAACGGGCGATTCACAAGAACCCTGACGGCAGCTTGCGCGAGGCGCTCGAATTCGAAACTTACGCGCAAATCGTGTGCAAGGACACTGAAGACGCAAAAGAAGGCGTCAAGGCATTCGTCGAAAAACGCGCGCCAGTCTTCCGCGGGCGGTAATTACATAACCGAGTGACAAGTTTTTCCCGCCTTCGGCCCCCTCGCTTTGCTCTCCCCACCCTTCTCCCGGAGGGAGAAGGGCATTTCTTCCCTCTACCTCCGGGAGAGGGACCGAGGGTGAGGGAAGCTTTCGGCACGCTACGCATTTGTCATACGGTTATGCAATCCTCAATAGAACAACGCCAGCATAGCGCCACCCAGTGCCGTGAATATCACCACCCGCAAAGGCGACTGTTTCCAGAAAATCAGCAGGGAAAACGCCACCAGCGCCAATGCAAAATCGCCGGTCGAGCGGATGGAACTCGTCCACACGGGATCGTAAAGCGCGGCGAGGAGGATCCCGACCACCGCGGCATTGATACCCTGCAATGCGCGCTGGATGGAGGTGCGGCGGCGCAATGCTTCCCAAAACGGCAGTGCGCCTATCGTCAGCAGGAAAGCCGGCAGAAAGACGGCAACGAGGCACACCAATCCGCCCGCGATACCAGTGGGTGGCAAGTCCATGGCCGCACCCAGATACGCCGCAAATGTAAAAAGCGGCCCCGGCATGGCTTGCGCCGCGCCGTAACCCGCGAGAAAGGCATCGTCGGTTATCCAGCCGGCGGGCACCACCGCATTGCGCAGCAGCGGAAGCACCACGTGGCCGCCGCCGAAGACGAGTGACCCGGCGCGATAAAAGCTGTCAACCAGCGCGAGCGTATGATCCGCCGTCATGGTGACGGCAATGGGCAGCAGTATCAAAAGGGCAAAGAATAAAATCCAGGCGGCAATCGCCGTCCGATGACCGATCGAAAAACTCAGGCCCGGTGCGACCTCGAGATTGACCGGCCGCAGGTAGCGCCAGCCAAGCAGCGCCCCAATGGCAATTGCAAGGATCTGTCCCGCGGCAGTCGGCCACGCCATGACGATCACTGTCGCGGCAACCGCCAGCGACGCCCGGAAGCGGTCCGGGCACAGCGTTCTTCCCATCCCCAGCACCGCTTGAGCGACCACGGCCACCGCGACCACTTTGAGTCCGTGCAGCCAGCCGGCTTGAGTCGAAAAACCGAACCGTTCGAAACTCAACGCGAAAAGTATCATGGCGATGGCGGACGGCATGGTAAACCCGAGCCAGGCGGCGAATCCTCCGGGCAACCCGGCGCGCGCGATGCCCAGCGCAATTCCGAGCTTGCTGCTGGCGGGCCCCGGCAGGAATTGGCAGAGCGCAACCAGATCGGCGTAAGCGTGCTCATCGAGCCAGCGGCGCCGCTCGACAAATTCGTGACGCATGTACCCCAGATGGGCGATGGGGCCGCCAAACGAGGTGCAGCCGAGTTTCAGGAAGATCCAGAACACGGCTAACGGCGGAGTGCGCGGCGTTTCTTCGGGAGTAATATCTTGCATTCGAAAATCCAGCGACAGGCTGCGACGGCGTCCGAATCACGAAGTTGAACTACGCGGGCGCGAACCCGCACCCGCGACCGCGACGAACCTACGCGCGGATTTCCGCGGCGGCCTTGGTATCGATGGCGCGCAACGCGGGACGTGCGAGCGACGGCGGGCGCAGTTGCGAATCGACGAACTGCAGGCAGTGCGGCCCGAGCTCGTCGATCGTATTGCAGCCGAGCAGCGCCATATTGCGACTGATCTCGTCGCGATAAATCTCGAGCGCGCGGGCGGCGCCCGCTTCACCGCCGGCGGCCACGCCATACAGCGTCGAGCGGCCGACCATCACCGCGTTCGCGCCGAGCGACAGCGCTTTGACTACGTCGCTGCCGCGGCGGATGCCGCTGTCCATGAATATCGTTGCGCGCTTGCCCACCGCGTCGACTATTTCGGGCAGCACTTCGATAGGCGACACGATGCCGTCAAGATTGCGCCCGCCGTGATTCGACACGTCGATGCCGTCGGCGCCGTGGTCGACCGCCATCGCGGCGTCCTGCGGATCGAGCACGCCTTTGACGATCAGTTTATGCGGCCAGATCTTGCGCAGCGCATCAAGGTCGCCCCAGCTGATCGAATCGGTGCGCAGGCTCGAGCGGCCCATCGGGCCCTTGGTCATCTTCGCTTTGGCGGCGGCCGGATAGTTTGCATACATCGGCATGCCGCTGGTGACGAGGTAACGCATCATCGTGCCGAGCAGCCAGCGCGGATGCGTGACCATGTCGAAGACGTTGCGCGCGGAGAACGAAAACGGGATCGTGAAGCCGTTGCGGATGTTGTACTCGCGGTTGCCGGCGGACACGCCGTCGACGGTCACCACCAGCGCCTTGTAGCCCGCGGCTTTCGCGCGGTTAACGAGTTCATGCGACAGCGAGCGGTCGGGCCACATGTAAAGCTGGAACCACAGTTCGCCGCCCGCCTCGTCGGCGACTCTTTCCATCGCGGTCATCGAGCCGGTCGCGAGGGTGAACGGGATGCCCGCCGCGCGCGCCGCGCGTGCGAGCGCCAACTCGCCCTCGTACCACATCAGGCCCGCGGTGCCGGTCGGCGCGATCACCAGCGGCATCTTGTGCTTGACGCCGAACAGCGTCGTGTCCTGGTTGCGCTTGGAGACATCGACCATCGTGCGGGTTTTAAAGCGCAGGCGGTCGAACACGGCGCGGTTGTTCTTGAGCGACACCTCGTCTTCAGTGCCGCGATCCATGAATTCGAACAGGCCTTTCGGCACGCGCTTCAGTGCGATGTCGCGCAGGTCGAAAATATTGTAGGCGTGCAGGTCGTTTTTGCTCATGTGCGTTCCCTTGAATGCGTAAACGGTTCAGATCGGCTGGCGCGGGCACGGAGGTCTTGCCGTGCTTGGGGCCCGGTCGAACACGGGTTCTCGCCGGCGCTGTCGCAGGTCATAATGATAAACGATAGTTCCCTCTTCCGGAGTTTGCCGTGAATAGCATCTACCGCGCGCTGCTGCGCCTTGTGATCATCGTGCCGGCGCTGTGCGCGAACGGTGCCGCAGCGCAGCCGCTGGAAGGCGATCCGGGTAAAGACGTGGTGTGGATCGCGTCGCCGCGCGACATGGTCGGGAAAATGCTCGACATGGCGCGCGTGACGCCGCAGGACTACGTGATCGATCTGGGCTCGGGCGACGGCCGCAACGTGATTGCCGCCGCCAGACGCGGCGCGCGCGCGCTCGGGGTCGAATACAACCCCGCGCTGGTGGAAGTGGCGCGGCGCGCGGCCGCGGCAGCCGGTGTCGACGAACGCGCGACTTTCCTCGAGGGCGACATGTTCGAAGCCGACATTTCGCGGGCGACCGCACTGATCCTCTTCCTGATTCCCGACAACCTGCACCGGCTGGACGCGAAATTCCGCGCACTGAAACCGGGGACGCGGATCGTATCGAACACGTACGAAATCGGCGGCTGGTACGCGGAAGAAACCGGCCGCACCGAGCCTTGCCTGACCTGGTGCGTCGCCACTTTGTACGTAGTGCCACCGAATGTCGCCGGCGTCTGGCGGCTGGCCGACGCCGAACTCACGTTCGAGCAGGACCTGCAATTGGTCTTCGGCACTTACGAGACCGCCGGCATCGGCGTGCGCATCGAAGGCGGCCGGCTGCGCGGTAACGACATCCGCTTTACCGTCAACGGCGTCGTGTATGCAGGCCGCATAACCGGCGATACGATGGACGGCGTGGCAACCGGCCGCGCGACCCACACTTGGCGCGCAACGCGCGTGCCCTAAGTGACTTAGCCGAAGTATTGGCTCAGCCGGCGCCGCGATCACCGGCGAGTTCACGCGGGCGCATCAGCCGAAACACGATCAGCTCGAGCAATACCAGCATCGCGATCGCCAGAAACGCCGCGCCCCACGCCATGCGCGACATGCCGCCGGCCAGATCCAGGATGAAGCCGATGAGGAGCGGCCCGACGAAGCCGCCCGCATAGCCGAGCATCGAATGCACCGCCAGCGTCGCGCCCCGGCGCGCGGGCTCGGCGGTGCCGGCGGTGCCGGCCGTAAGCGACGACGAATCCAGCCAGACGACGAAGCCGTAAACCAGCAGCAGCGCGACGGCGACGGCATACGACGTGGTGCCAACCAATGCCAGGCTGCCGCCGACGACGATGGAAGCGAGCATCGCAAAGCAGATGAGCTTGCGCCGGCCCACGCGTATCGCGGTCTCGTTGCCGATCACGCTCGCGACGGCGCCGACCAGGCCGAGTCCGGTGACGACGACCGCGGGCGACAACTGACTACCTTCCGCGCCGATGGCGACGAACGCGAGAAATGCGACGGCCCACCCGCGCAGCGCGCTCATCTCGAGCGTGTGCACGCAGTAGGCGAGCGCGTAGGCCATCGCCGAGCGGTTGCGCAACACCGGCCGGAAATCGAACAGCGCCGACCCGTCGGCCGGCCGCGGCTTGGGAGACTTACGGCGCGGCACCGCACACGCCACTACCAGCCATGCCGCGGCCGCACTCAGCGCGGCAACCAGAAACGCGGCCTGCCAGCCGTACTGCTGCGCGATCAAATCCGCGCAGGAAAATGACAGCGCCCCGGATATCCCTATGCTCGCCGCGTGCCCGGTCACCGCGCGCGACATGAGCCTGGCGTCGACCTGGTCGGCGAGCAGCTTAAGGCCGGTCATATACGTGCCCGCCCAACCGATGCCGGTCAGCGCGCGCGTCGCCATCGCGGACCAAAATCCTTCGGCATACAGGCCGAACAGCAAATGGCCGCTGACCGTGCAGGCGACGCCGAACAGGTAGACGAGCTTGGCATCGACACGGTCGGTGAGCGTCACCAGAACCGGTACCGCGAGCAGATAGGCGCCGTAGAAAATCGCCGTGATCCACCCTGCTTCGCTGTTAGTCAGACTCCAGCGCATCATCATGCCGGGCAGCAGCGCGGGCCAGAAAAATGCGCCGATCTGCACCAGCACCTGCGCCGCGCAGACCACCGCGACCAGCCGCGCGCCGGACAAGGATCGAATCAAGTTAACCCTCCCGGGCTCAGTTGAATTATTGATCTTTACATAACCGTATGACAAATGCGTAGCGTGCCAAAAGCTTCCCTCACCCTCGGTCCCTCTCCCGGAGGTAGAGGGAAGGTAAGCCCTTCTCCCTCCGGGAG
>JBKJMN010000307.1:0-6714 GCA_046596405.1 Burkholderiales bacterium | reverse complement strand
GCGCGAGTCGTTCGTCGCGACCAGGCCCGCGGTCTAGCCGCCCACTTTTCACGGAGTTTGCATGAGCGATCTCGAGTACGGCGTCAAGGATCATATCGCGACGTTATTGCTGAATCGTCCGGAGAAGAAGAACGCATTTACCGACGATATGCTGAGGCAATGGCGGCAGAGCCTGCTCGATGCGCAGGACGACCCGGACGTGCGGGTAATCGTGGTGACCGGTGCCGGCGATGCTTTTTGCTCTGGCGGCGACCTGGGTCGCCGCTCGCACCAGCTGACAGCAGAACAACCGACGGTATTGGAGCGCAAGCAGCGGTTCGGCAAGACCACGCACTCGGTGGCGTTAACCATTCCCCAGATCGATAAGCCCATCATAGCGGCGGTCAACGGCGCTGCGGCCGGCGCGGGCATGGACATGGCGCTGATGTGCGATATTCGAATTGCCGCGCGCTCGGCGCGCTTTGCGGAGGCCTACGTGCGCGTCGGGCTGATTCCGGGCAATGGCGGCTGTTACTACCTGCCGCGCATCGTCGGCGTCGGGCGCGCCCTCGAGATGCTGCTGACCGGCGAATTCGTCGGCGCGGAGGAGGCGCTGCGAATTGGTCTCGTGAACCACGTGTACGACGACGACAAGTTCCTCGCCAGTGCCTACGCATACGCGGGCAAAATCGCCGCGATGCCGCCCGTCGCGGTGGGGATGATCAAGCGCGCGGTGTACCAATCGCTGACCTGCGATTTGCGCACCAGTCTCGAGTTGATCGCTTCGCAGATGACGATAGTCCAGACGACCGAGGATTATCGCGAGGCGATCACCGCCTACAAGGGCAAGCGCGCCGGCGTCTATAAGGGCCGGTAGGCGCTGATGGGCAAGCTCGACGGGCTGTTTCATCCGTGCGGCGTCGCGATCATAGGCGCGAGCGGCGATCTCGCGCGCGGCGGCGGCCAGCCCGTGAAAGCCCTGCTCGAACTCGGCTATGCGGGCGCCGTCTACCCGGTCAATCCGAAACACGCGACCATCGGTGGGGTGCGCTGCTATCCGTCGGTCGGGGCGATCGAGGGGCCCTGCGACCTCGCCGTCATCGCGCTACCGGCGGCAGGCGTGATCGATGCGGTGGCGGCGTGCGGCGCCAAAGGTGTCAAATTCGCGGTTATTTACGGCGGAGGCTTCCGCGAGGCGGGCGATGAAGGCAAATCGCGCGAGCGCGCGTTGCTCGCGGCCGCGCGCGCCGGCGGCGTGCGCCTGATCGGGCCGAACTGCCTCGGTGTCGTCAACATCACCGATCGCGTGTATGCGGCGTTCGGCAGCATGACGCGCACGCCGGTGCTGCCCGCCGGCAACGTATCGATGGTCTATCAGAGCGGCGGGTTCGGCCAGAGCCTCGCGCTGCGCTGCGCTGCCGCCGGCGCTGGATTCCGCTATTTGTGCGCGAGCGGCAATGAAACCGATATTACGACGCCGGAATTGCTGGATTACTACCTCGATGATGCGCAAACCCGGATTATCGTCACTTATATCGAAGGGGTGAACGACGGCCGCGCGTTAATGGCGGCGGGACGCAAGGCGGCGGCGCTCGGCAAACCTATCCTGCTCTGGAAAGGCGGGCGCCGCGAGCAGGGGCTGCGCGCGGCCGCTTCCCACACCGCCAGTATGACAGGCAGCTATGATATCTATCAGGCGGCGCTGCGGCAGTCCGGTATTATCGAGGTGCGCGACCTCGATGAAGTCGCGGACCTGGTGCAAGTCTTGAGCACCGGCAGGTTGCCGGGCGGGCCGCGTGTCGCGTTGATGGGCGGTTCCGGCGGCTCGGCGATCGTATTTGCCGATGCATGCGACGAAGAGGGCTTGCTCATACCCGCGCTGACGCCCGCCACCGTGGCAAAACTGCACGCCTTCGTGCCGGGCATGGGCAGTGCAGCCAATCCGATCGATTTCGCAGCGGGTTTTTTGGCCGACGCTTCTGCGCCCAAGTACGCGCGTGCGGTTGATGCCGTGCTGGCGGACGACAGCATCGATCAGCTATGCGTCATGCTCGCGACGGTGCAGGGGAAGCAGGCGGAGAACGGCGCGCGCATTCTCGCGGATGCCCAAACGCGGTTTGCCAAGCCTATCCTGGTGTTCTCCTCGGTGCCACGCGACACTATGGAAGCCGCCCATGCAATTTTCGCGGCGGCCGGCATTCCGGTGCTGCCCTCGCCGACGCGCGTCGCGCATGCCGCCGCCGTCGCTGCGCGGTACGTGGAATTCATAGCGACCGCGGGTACTGCGGCGGTGGACGATGGCATAGTCGCCGGTCCAGGAGCGGCGCAACGCAGGGTATTGAACGAACTCGACAGCACGAATCTACTCGCCAGTTATGGCGTGCCGGTGTTGGCGCAAAGGCGCTTGCAAGCTGACGGGTCCGTCGTGCTCGACGGTCTCGTGTATCCCGTCGCCGCGAAAGTCTTATCGCGCGACCTGCCGCATAAATCGGACGTCGGCGGCGTGCGACTTAATATAGGCAGCGCGCAGGCGCTTGTAACTGCGATTGCGGCAATGACCGCGGAGGTGCGCCGCGCGGCGCCGGCGGCGGCCATCGAAGGCATACTCGTCACCGGGATGGTGGTCGACGCGCTCGAACTCATGGTGGGAATCGTCAACGATTCGGTGTTCGGGCCCACGGTATTGCTCGGTTTCGGCGGCACGCTGGCTGAAGTGTTGCGCGACCGCACCTACCGCGTGGCGCCGTTCGACCAAGGCACGGCGCGCGCGATGATCGATGAATTGCGCGGCGCGGCGATTTTGCAGGGAGTGCGCGGCGCGCCGCCGCGCGACATCGAAGCGCTCGCAGAAGCGGTCAGCCGTATATCCCGCATGGGATGGACGTTGCGGGACACGCTCGTGGAGCTTGATATCAATCCGTTGTTCGTACGCGCCGCAGGCGGCGGCGTCGTGGCGGGCGACGCGCTGGCGGTTGTCGCGGGATAGGTTCGTAGCCCGTTGGTCAGTGCGCTGCCGCGCCTGATTCCTTGATCACGCGCGACCACTTCGCGAGTTCGGCCAAGATAAATTTTCGATATTCATCCGGCGAGTTCGCGACTACGTCGGCGCCCAGCGCGGCGAAGCGCTCGCGCGTTTCGCGCCTGGTCACCCCCTGAACGATCGCTTGGTTGAGGCGCGCGATGATCGTTTTCGGCGTGCCGGCCGGCGCGCAAATCCCCGACCAGGTCAGGACTTCGTAGCCGGGCACGCCGGCTTCATCGATCGTCGGTATATCCGGAAGCAATGGAGTGCGGCGCAGGGTAGATATGCCGAGCGCGCGCAATCTGCCGCTGCGCACGAACGGTAGTGAAGACGGCGGCGCGTCGAACAATAGTTGCAATTGCCCGCCGACGAGGTCCGTGGCCGCGGGCGCGCTGCCTTTGTACGGCACATGCGTGACCTTGATACCGGCCAGCGAGCGAAACAGCTCCATCGCGAGATGCGAAGTCGTGCCGGTGCCGGCCGAACCGTAATTGAGCTGCCCGGGCTTGCTCCGCGCCAAGGCCAGCAATTCCCTCACGGACTGCGCGGGGAACGACGGGTTGACGAGCAGTAGATACGGAATGGTCACGACAAGCGTGATCGGCGCGAGGTCGCGCACCGGATCGTAGGGCATGCTGGACAGAAGTCCCGGATTGATGGCCATCGCGCCGGTGCTGCACAACAGCAGCGTATAACCGTCCCCCGGGCTTTTGGCGGCCAGATCCGCGCCGACCACGCCGCCGGCGCCGGGCCGGTTATCGACCACGACCGGCTGGCCGAACGCGAATGTCAGTTGCTGGCCGACGGTGCGTGCCACGATGTCGGTGGGGCCGCCCGCGGCGAACGGCACGATGATGCGCACCGGCTTGGCCGGAAAAGCTTGGTCCGCAGCACTGCCATGCGCAGTGAGGAGCAGGCACGCAGCGGTGGCCAACGCGCGTAGAGAATTGGTCACTGGCGGCTACTCCAGCTGAATGTTGGTTTTTTCCTGCACGCGTTTCCACTGCGCAAGGCCGGCCACGAGGCGGCGTGAAAATTCGTCGGGCGTGCTGGAAATGACTTCGGCGCCGAGGCGTTCGAAACTGTCGCGCGTCGCCGGCAATGCCAATGTCTTCAACAGCGCGGCGTAAATTGTTTGCACGATTTCCTTCGGCACCGCAGCGGGCAGGACCACGCCCGTATAGGTGGACGCTTCAAAAGCCGGCACCCCGGCTTCGGCCATGGTAGGCACTGAGGGTAGGGACGCCGAACGCCGTGCCATGGCGATGGCGAGCGGCCGCAATTTGCCGGATTTGATCAACGGCGTGGAGCTGCTCAGCTGATCGAAGATCAGGTCGACCTGGCCGCCGATGACATCGATCAGCGCCTGACCGCTGCCCTTGTACGGAACGTGCACGAACCTGATGTTGTTGTTGAGCTGGAAAAGCTCTCCCGTCAGGTGCGTGGTGCTGCCGGGCCCGGCCGAGGCCATGGTCAGCGTGCCATTGCGCATGCGGGCGAGTGCGATCAGTTCCTTGACGTTCTGCGCGGGCAGCGATGGATGCACGATCAAAACGATGGGCACCACGGAGACCAGCGACGTCGGCACGAAATCCTTGAGGGGGTCGTAGCCGACCTTGTAAAACGCCGGCGACATGGTGAGCGCGCCGCTCGATCCGAGCAGCAGGGTATAACCATCCGGCGTTGCTTTGGCGGCGAGTTCGGTGCCCGCTTTGCCGCCGGCGCCGCCGCGATTGTCGACGACGACGGACTGGCCGAGAAATTGCGTCAGTCCCGGCGCAATCGTGCGCGCGGTGATATCGATATTGCCGCCCGGCGCGAACGGCACGATGATGCGGATCGGCTTGTCGGGATAGGCGGCGGGTGCGAGCGTTGCGTGGATTGCCGCGAATGCGCAAGGTAAAACGATTGTCAATCGCCGCCGGCGCGGCACGGTCGTGCGCATGAAGTTTTAACCGATATCGGATAAAGTCCGGCATTGTAAGCAGATAATCTCCAGCCTCACAATCCGCCCAGGAGCATCATGGATTTCGCGCTTTCCGCCGAGCAGATCATGTTTCGCGATTCCGTCGCGGCATTTGCACGCAAAGAGCTCGCCGCCGGCGCGCTCGCGCGCGCCCACTCCGCGAAATTCCCGCATGACGTCGCACGCAAGATGGCGGCAGCCGGTTTGCTCGGCATTTTGTTGCCGGAAGAAGACGGCGGCGCGGGCGGCACGCTGATGGACGCGGTGCTGGCGATCGAGCAGATCGCGGTCTGCTGCCCGCGCAGCGCGGACGTGATCCAGGAAGGCAACTTCGGCGCGATCAGGGTGCTTGCGCAGTTCGCGACCGCCGACCAGAAAGAACGCTTTCTCAAGCCGTTGCTCAAAGGCGAGGAAGTCATTGCAGTGGCGATGACCGAACCCGACGCGGGCTCGGCGACGACGGATCTCACGACGACCGCGGTGCCCGACGGCAAGGGCTTCCGGGTTACCGGCAGCAAGGTATTTCCGAATCCGCACGCGGACCAATACTTAGTCTACGTGCGCTACGGGCCGGGCGTCGGGGGCATAGGCTCGGTCATGATGCGGCGCGGCGCCGAGGGCTTCACCGTCGCGAAGCCGTCTAAATTCATGTCGGAAAACGAATGGGCGCCGCTTTATTTCGACAATGTGTATGTGCCCCCGGAAGACGTGTTGCTGCCCGCGGGCGGCTTCAAGAAGCAGATCAGCGGTTTCAACGCCGAGCGCATCGGCAACGCGTCGCGGTCGCTCGCATACGGACGCTATTGCTACGACCTGGCGCGCGAGTACGTGATGACGCGCAAGCAATTCGGCCGGCCGTTGTGCGAATTTCAAGGCCTGCAGTGGAAATTCGCGGACATGAAAATCCAGCTCGATGCGGCGCAATTGCTGCTCTACCGGGCGGCGACCAATGCCGACCGCGGTTTTCCGGCGGCGGACGAAACGACGATCGCCAAACTTTTCTGCAACAAGGCGGGCTTCGACATTACGAACGAGGCCATGCAGTGCATGGGCGGGCTTGGCTATACGCGTGAGACGCTGGTGGAATACTGCTTCCGGCGCTCGCGCGGCTGGATGATTGCGGGCGGCTCGCTTGAGATGCTGAAAAACCGGCTCGCCGAAGTTATTTTCGAGCGGCGGTTTTCGCAGCGTCCGCCGCGCACGGCCGGTTGAATACGCTGGTGGGGAGAAAACTTAGGGCAGGGTGGCTTGCGCCGGGCGTGGCGGCGTGCGCGCTGTCGCTGTCCGCGTGGGGACAGGGCTATCCGAACAAGCCGCTGAAAATGATCCTGCCATTTCCGGCCGGCGGCCCGACCGACATCGTCGCGCGTGCCATGGGGCAGGGGCTCACCGAGGCCCTAGGGCACAACGTCGTGATAGACAATCGTCCCGGCGGCGGCGGAATGATAGCCGCAACGATGGCGGCGAAAGCTCCCGCGGACGGTTACACGTTGATGCTCGGCGGAATAACCACCTTCGGCGTTGCGCCATCCGTGCACAAAAACCTCGCCTACGACCCGGTCAGGGATTTTCAGCCCGTGACGCTGGCAACGCGGCAGCCGATCCTGCTGATGACGCATCCGTCGTTGCCGGCGAAATCATTGCGCGAGTTCATCGCGCTCGCGAAGGCGCGCCCGGGAGAAATCAACTACGCGTCGTCGGGCCCCGGCGGCTCCGGCCATATGGCGGGCGAGTTGTTCCGGATGAT
>JBKJMN010000245.1:0-3911 GCA_046596405.1 Burkholderiales bacterium | reverse complement strand
AGCAATTACATCGTGCGCGGCATGTTGTGGAACGCGTTTGATTCGGAACAGCAGTCGGTGCTGCTGATCGACGAAGTCGACAAGGCCGACATCGAGTTTCCCAACGACTTGCTGCGTGAACTCGACCGCATGGAGTTCTACGTCTACGAGACACAGCAGCTCGTCAAGGCGCGCCACCGTCCGCTGGTCATCATTACCAGCAACAACGAAAAAGAACTGCCGGATGCTTTCCTGCGGCGCTGTTTTTTCCACTACATCCGTTTCCCCGATCAGGAGACGATGGAAAAAATCGTGCGCGTGCATTTTCCGGGTCTGAAAAAGGCGCTTCTCAAGGAAGCGCTTGAAGCGTTCTTCGAAATCCGTGACGTGCCGGGCCTCAAGAAGAAGCCGTCGACCTCCGAACTTCTCGACTGGCTTAAGCTGCTGATGGCCGAAGACATACCGCCCGAAGCGCTGGCGAGCCGCGATCAGCACAAAATTATTCCGCCGTTGCACGGTGCTTTGCTCAAGAACGAGCAGGACGTGCACCTGTTCGAGCGGCTCGTATTCATGTCGCGGCGCAAGCCGGGCTGATTTGAGCGTGCGTAAGCCGGCCACCGGGTTTCCGCCGGTCATCGATGCGAAAAGCGAGACACTACTGCTGGGCAGCTTTCCCGGCGTCGCCTCGCTCGTGAAAGCGCAGTATTACGGGCACCCGCAGAACCATTTCTGGCGGCTGGTCGGCACGGTGATCGACGAGCCGTTGCCCGAAATGGAATATGCCCAGCGCCTCAAGACGCTGCTGAAGCACCGCATCGGCTTGTGGGACATTATCGGAACGTGCGTGCGTCCGGGCAGTCTCGATTCGAACATTCGTAATCCGCGCCATAACGATTATGCGCGGGTGACGAGCGTCGCGAAGAAACTGCGCAGGGTGTGCTTCAACGGCAAGACCGCCGCGAAGATGGAGCCGCTCTTTCTCGAATGGGGATACGAGACGCTGGTGCTGCCGTCATCGAGTCCTGCCTACACGATGCGGTTCGAGGACAAGCTTAAGCAGTGGCGCGGCATCCTGTCGCCGCATCGAACAGCCCACGAGAGTGATTTGGTCTGCCCCGTCTCTCGCTTCTCGCCTCTCGCCTCTCCCCAAAAATGCTGATCGAGTTCTTTCTCAAACTGAAGCAGGGCGGCCTGCCGGTCTCGGTGCGCGAATTCCTGACGCTGCTCGAGGCGCTCGACAAGCGCGTGATCAGCGGCAGCGTTGACGATTTTTATTATCTGTCGCGCGCCTGCATGGTCAAGGATGAGTCTAATTACGACAAGTTCGACCGCGTGTTCGGCGCGTACTTCAAAGGCATCACGGGGCTACCGGAAGGGGCGGAGGCGCTGATCCCGGAAGAATGGCTGAAGAAACTCGCCGAAAACAACCTGACCGAGGAAGAGAAAAAGCTTATCGAGGCGCTCGGCGGCTGGGATAAGTTGATGGAGACGCTGAAAAAGCGGCTCGAAGAGCAGAAGGGGCGCCACCAGGGCGGCAGCAAATGGATAGGCACCGCCGGCACCAGTCCGTTCGGCGCTTACGGCTACAACCCGGAAGGCGTGCGCATAGGCCAGCACGAGTCGCGGCATCGCCGCGCGGTCAAGGTGTGGGACCAGCGCGAATTCAGGAATCTCGACGACTCGGTGGAACTCGGCACGCGGAACATCAAAGTCGCGTTAAAGCGGTTGCGCAAGTTCGCGCGTGAAGGCAATCCTGAAGAGCTCGATCTCGACGACACGATACGCTCGACGGCGAAAAACGCCGGCTATCTCGACATCAAAATGGTGCCCGAGCGGCACAACAGCGTGAAGGTGCTGCTGTTTTTCGACATCGGCGGGTCGATGGACGACCATATCTCGGTGTGCGAGCAGTTGTTCTCCGCCGCGCGCACCGAATTCAAGCATCTCGAGTATTTTTATTTCCACAATTTCTTGTATGAGCGCGTGTGGAAGGACAACCGGCGGCGCGCGACCGAACGCATGGCGACCTGGGACGTGCTGCATAAATACCCGCACGACTACAAGGTGATTTTCGTCGGCGACGCGACGATGAGCCCGTACGAGATCACGTATCCGGGCGGCAGTGTCGAGCACACCAATCCCGAGCCCGGCGCGCTATGGATGCAGCGCGTGCTGTCAGTCTACAAGGATACGATCTGGCTCAACCCGCAGCCCGAATCGGTATGGGATTATCACGAGTCGATCCGGGTGACGCGCGAGTTGATCGGCGAGCGCATGTTCCCGCTCACCATCGGCGGTCTCGACCGCGGCATGCGGTACTTGAGTAAAGGAAGGTGAGAGAGGAGAGAGGAGGAAACTGCCGTAGACCACTACACCTACCGCATTCTAATTCTACCTTTCACCTTTCACCTTTCACCTTTCACCTTTCACCTTTCACCTTTCACCTTTCACCGCGATCAGCGGGGCAGCGCGCGCCGGTCCTGCATCGGCGGGGCGACTTTCATGACTTCATCGACGGTGGTGACGCCGGCCGCCACTTTCATCGCGCCGCTGATGCGCAGCGGCTTCACGCCTTCGCGATAGGACACTTCGCGCAGCCGGTCCATGTCGGTTTTGTCGTTGATCATGTTGCGGATTTCGTTGTTGAGCACCATGATTTCGTAAATGCCGATGCGCCCGATGTAGCCCGTCATGCGGCAGTCGAGGCAGCCCTTGGCGATATAAGTGGTCTCCGGCTTCTGCGCTTTCCACGGCGACACCAGCAGTTCCCACGCCGAATCCTCGAGCGGCGCCTGCTCTTTGCACGCGGGGCACAGCACGCGCACCAGGCGCTGCGCCATCACACCGAGTACGGTCGAACTCAGCAAATACGACGGCACGCCGAGATCGAGCAGGCGCGTGATGGTCGACGGCGCGTCGTTGGTGTGCAGGGTGGACATCACCAGGTGGCCGGTCAGCGCCGCCTGAATCGCCATTTCGGCGGTCTCGAGGTCGCGGATCTCGCCGACCATGATGATGTCGGGATCCTGGCGCATCAAGGTGCGGATGCCGGCGGCGAAATCGACGCCGAGGTTCTGCACGACCTGCATCTGGTTGAACTGCGGTTCGACCATCTCGATCGGGTCTTCGACCGTGCACACATTCACTTCGGGTGTGGCGAGGTGCTTCATGTTCGAATAGAGCGTAGTGGTCTTGCCGGAGCCGGTCGGACCCGTGACGAGCACGATGCCGTGCGGCTTCGCGATCATGCCGCTCCATTTCTTGAGATCTTCTTCGGAGAAGCCCAGTTCGGCGAAATCCTTGACCAGCACGTCGGGATTGAAAATCCGCATCACGAGCTTTTCGCCGAAGGCGGTCGGCATCGTTGACAGCCTAAGCTCGACTTCGCCGCCTTCCGGCGTCACCGTCTTGATGCGTCCGTCCTGCGGGCGGCGCTTCTCGATCATGTCCATCCGGCCGAGCAGCTTGATGCGGCTCGTCATTGCGGCCAGCACCGGGGTCGGGATCCGGTAGACGTCGTGCAGCACGCCGTCGATGCGGAAACGCACGTTGCCCGCGTCGCGGCGCGGTTCGAGATGGATATCGCTTGCGCGCTGCTCGAACGCGTAAGTAAACAGCCAGTCGCAGATGACCACCACGTGCTGGTCGTTGGCATCGAGCTTGCCGCTCTTGCCCAGCTGCACCAACTGCTCGAAGTTGCCGATGCTGCCGTAGGCGCCCTTGTCTTTCTCGCTCGCGAACTTCACCGACTTGGCGAGATTGAAGAATTCGACAATGTAGTTTTGAATGTCGACCGGGTTAGCGATCACGCGCTTGATGTCGAGGCGCAGGACCTGCTTTAAGTTCTCCTCCCAGTCGTGCACGAACGGCTCGCAGGTCGCGATCGTCGCTTCGGTCTTGGTCACGCCGACCGGCAGGATGCGAAAGCGCTG
>JBKJMN010000230.1:0-17001 GCA_046596405.1 Burkholderiales bacterium | reverse complement strand
AATAGGCAGGGCCGTAGTAACCGGGCGGCGGATAGTAAGCAGGGCCAGAGTAGGCAGGGCCAGAGTAAGCAGGGCCATAATATGGCGCAGTTGCGGCAGGATATTCCGGGTAAGCCGGCACGGCCGCGCACCCGCCGAATAATGCCGCGACCGAAATAGCCAACGATATGCGGAGCACCTTCATTTTCATCCTCATAGGCGGTTAGAGGGCTAACGAACGTCGAAGGTTCCCTTGCAGGCGTCAGCTGGAGTTATCTAACGGTAAAGACCTTACCAGCTCACGCGGCTTTGCGCTCTGCCCGTCGTCACTCGCCATTGAACTTCGGCTTGCGCTTGGCCGCAAATGCATCGCGGCCCTCGACATAGTCCGCACTGCGAAAACAAGCATCGATCATGGTCTGCGCGCCAGCAATGTCGCGCACCGCCGGATCTTTTTCGTATTCGAGAAAAGCGCGCTTGATGGCGGCCAGGGTCATAGGCGCGTTGTCGGCGATGCTGTGCGCGTAAGCGGTCGTTTCCGTTTCGAGTGCGGCTAGCGGAACTACGCGGTGCACGAGGCCCAAGCGCAGCGCCTCGTCGGCACCCAGCCGCCGGCCCGACAAAAACAGGTCACGCGCGCGCATGAGCCCCATCACACGGCCAAACCGCAGGATGCCTTCGTGACCGTAACCAAGACCGAGTTTGCCGGCCGGCACCGCGAACACTGCGTTGTCCGAGCAGAAGCGCACGTCGCAGCTCGTCGCGAAATCGAGCCCGCCGCCGATACAGTAGCCGCGAATCATCGCGACCGTCGGCTTGGTGCATTCATACACTGCGTTGTACGACCGCTCGTTGACTTGGTCGTAGTGGCGATTCTGCTGCGGATCGGACCGCACCGCGCCGAAACTCGATATATCCGAGCCCGCGGCGAACGCCTTCTCACCCGCGCCAGCAACGACGATGACGCGAACCCCGGGATCGTCTTCAAACCCGCGCATCACCGCCGGCACCGCTTCGGCCATGTCCATCGAAATGGCATTGTGCTTCGCCGGATTGTTGAAAATCATCCAGCCGATCGCGCCGTCTGTGCGCGCGATGATACGTTCACATGGAGTGCCCACGTGCTTTATCATGTTAGGCCCTCCTTGCCCGGGAGTCCGCTCATTTGGCGAGATCGACCAGCAGATTGCCGGCGCGGTCCACATGCGCGCGAGCGCCCGGCGGCACCACCATCGTCGCCGACGCTTCCTCGATGATTGCCGGGCCGCGGAGGCTGCCGCCCACCGGCAGCAGGTAACGATCGTAGACCGGCATTTCGGCGAATCGCGCGCGGTCGGCGAGCCATGCTTTGCGTTTGCCCTTGAGCGCCTTGACTACGGCGCCTTTGCCGCCTTCGACTTTCAATGCCGCGCGGCCGATCGGCGCGGTGAGCGCCACGCGGATGTTGATGATTTCAATTGCGCCGACCGGCGGCACCTGCTGAAAAATTCGCTTGTACTCAGCGAGGAAGGCCGTCCGGATGCCCGCAGCCGACTTCGCCGTATACGGCCCGCGCGGCAAGGTCGTCACGAGCTCGAAACCCTGCCCGACGAAACGCAGGTCGGCCGCGCGTTCGACGGTCACTTTGGCACTGCCGGCGACCGTCGCGGCGATGACCTTGTGCGCCTCTTGCTCGATCGCGCGGAAAGCGCGTTCGAAAGCGGGCCAATCGAGCGCATCGAGTTTTCGCGCAAGGGTCGCCACCCGATCGACGCGCGCCGGGGCCATCAGCAGGCCCAATGCCGACGCGACGCCCGCGCTCGGCGGGCAGATTACTTTTGTGACGCCGAGCCGCTTCGCCACTTCGCAGGCGTGAAGCGGGCCGCCGCCACCGGTCGCCAGCAATGCAAACTCGCTCGCATGGTGCCCGCGCTCCGCGACGTGCACGCGCGCGGCGGCCGCCATGTTCTCGTTGACCACCGAATGAATTCCCCACGCGACTTCAGCCACGGGCAGACCCGCTTTATCCGCCAGCGGCTTGATCGACGCCTCGGCTTTCGCGCGGTCTATCGTCATGGTGCCGCCGGCGAAGGTCGCAGCGTCGAGAAAGCCCAGCACGAGGTTCGCATCGGTGACGGTCGGATGCACGCCGCCGCGGCCATAGCAGGCCGGCCCCGGCGCGGCGCCGGCACTGCGCGGTCCGACTTTCAGCAGACCCAACGCATCGATTTCCGCGATGGAGCCGCCACCCGCGCCGATCTCGATCAGTTCTATCGTCGAAATATTGATCGGCAGGCCGCTGCCGTCGGCAAAGCGTTTTGCCCGGCTGGCTTCGAATTGATAAGCAATCAGCGGTGCGCCATTTTCGACGACGGCAAGCTTGGCCGTCGTGCCGCCCATGTCGAACGCGAGCACGTCGTCGATTTGCGAGCGCTTGCCGAACAACGCCCCCGCCAACGCGCCTGCGGCGGGTCCGGACTCCAGCAATTGCACCGGTACGCGCTTGGCTTCAGCAATATGCGTGAGCCCGCCGTTGGACAGCATCATGAAAAGTGGCGCTTTGATGCCGAGCGCGGCGATCTCGGCTGCGAGCAGATCGAGATAGCTCTCGGCGAGCGGCTTGATGTAAGCGTTGACCGCGGTCGTCGACGTGCGCTCGTACTCGCGAATTTGCGGCGATACGCCCGAGGACAGCGACACCGGCAGTTGCGGAAACTCAGCCGCGATCAACTCGCCCGCGCGCCGCTCGTGGACCGGGTTCGCGTACGCGTGCAGAAACGCGATCGCCAGCGATTGCACCCTGTTGTCCAGGAGTTCGCGCACGCGCGCGAGCAACAGGGTTTCGTCGAGCGCGAGCTCGACTACCCCGTCGGGCCCGATGCGCTCGGGCACTTCGAGCCGCAACCTTCTTGGCACCAGCGGCTCGGGCAGCTCGATGAATAAATCGTAGAGCTCATACTTGTGCTCGCGCCGCATTTCAAGCGTGTCGCGAAAGCCCGCGGTGGTGATGAGCCCGGTGGTCGCGCCCTTGCGCTCGATCAGCGCGTTCGTGAACAACGTCGTCGCGTGCACCACGCGCGTGACGTCGCGATACGCAAGCTGCTCGGCCTCGAACAGCCGCTTGATGCCGGCGACCACGCCCCGATGCGGCGCGTCAGGCGTCGTCAGCTCCTTATGGCTGTACGACGCGGCGCCTTGCTGGTCGTACACCACTATGTCCGTAAACGTGCCGCCGATGTCCAAACCTAGTGCGTATTGCGCCATTTCAATCCGTTTCTACTTACTGAAGTGATGGTGATTCGCGCGTAACCGTCGTGGTCACGCGCAGGAGCGGCTGGAGAGCGCCTAACTGCTCACATAACCTTCGGCGCGATCTGCTGCGCTGCGTTTCTTGTCCCGCCTTTCGGACGGCCCGTACCCGCCGCCGGCCGGCGTGCGGATGAGCACCGTGCCGCCGGGCTCGATGTGATGCTGCGATTTGGGATCGACCGGCTTGCCGTTGATGATGAGTTCACCGCAGGCGCCCGGTTCGCCGCCCGCAATGCCCGCCGGCGCGGTTTCCGGCTTCGTGCGTTCGGCGAGGAACGCCACCGTCACCGGCCCGGGTGCGCGGCTCTCGAACAGGATCTCCTGGCCGTTGCCGCCGCGAAACTCACCATCACCGCCGCTATCCGTGCGCAGACGCCGGAACTGTACTTTGAGCGGCGACAATTGCTCGATCATTTCGACCGGCGTCGACGAGACGTTGCTCGGCCACGACAGCACGTGCGCGCCGTCGCGCCCGTGCGCCGCGCCATAGCCGCCGTTGGTGAAGAAGAGGCTCGCGAACGGCGAGCCGTCCGCACGCTGTCCGGACGCGTTGATGCACCACAACGGCGAGCCGACGGTCGCGATCACGCGCTGGGGCAGCGCCTGCGACAGCGCCTGGATCACCATCATCGG
This sequence comes from Burkholderiales bacterium, assembly GCA_046596405.1. Taxonomy (GTDB): domain Bacteria; phylum Pseudomonadota; class Gammaproteobacteria; order Burkholderiales; family SG8-41; genus PALSA-1004. The sequence goes on along the minus strand of JBKJMN010000230.1, from coordinate 13,101 downwards.
GAAAAAGTGCCCGATCAATGCGCGCGCGCCGCCGGCGGCCGGCGGTTTCGAATTGGCGATTGAGCCCAGCGGCGCCTTGATCCTGATCGGCCGCAGCACGCCTTCGTTGTTCGGGATATGCGGCGCGAGCACCGCTTTCACGCCGAACGACGTGTAGGCGATCGTGTAGGCCATGCACACGTTGATCGCGCGCATGACCTGCGGCGCGGTGCCGGCGAAATCGATTTCGATCGTGTCGTCCTTGACCGTCAATTCCATTTCGAGCTTGATCGGCTCGGCGATGCCATCGCTCAGTGCGACCTGCCGATACACGCCGTTGGGCACTTCGCGGATCGCAGCGCGCATGGCCTTTTCCGAGCGCGTGTGAATTTCCCGCCCGAGCTCGGTAAGCGACTGCAACTTATGCTCCTTCAAGAGCGCCATCACGCGATGCTCCATCAGCGTCAACGCGGTGAACTGCGCATACAAGTCGCCCATCACCTGGTCGGGCACGCGCACATTCTTGCGGATGATGCGCTCAAGCGTCGCGTCGATCTTGCCGGCGCTCATCGCCTTCATCACCGGGATCTGCAATCCCTCCTCGAATACGCTGAGCGCGTCTGGCGAGCGGATGCGCCCGCCGATGTCGGGAGAATGCGCGACCGAACCCGCGAACCCGACCAGCTTGCGATTGTGGAATATCGGCTTGGCGACCGTAATGTCAGGCAAATGCCCGGTGCCCATCCAGATGTCGTTGGTGATCAGGATATCGCCGGGCTTCAAGTCGCGCGGCGCATATTCCCGGAGGAAGTGCCGGACCGTGCGCGGCACCGTGCCGATGAACGAAGGGATGCTGTCAGTAGCCTGCGCGAGTGAGAGACCATGCTCGTCGGTCAGTACACACGCGAAGTCATTGGACTCGCGCACCACCGTCGAGAAGGACGTGCGCACCAGCGCGGCTGCGGCTTCGTCGGTAATCGAGATGAGGCGCGTCCACAGCATTTCGAGCGTGACCGCATTGAATTTGGATTTTGCCATTGCATTCTTTCTCAACCGTTATTCGGGCTTGATACCGCCAAGGTTTGGGTTTAATCCCCGCGAATACCGGCCGCCTTGATGACCTTGTTCCACTTCTCGCGCTCAACCACGAAAAACTTCTCCGCGTCGGCGGGCGAGCCGCCTAAAGGCACCGCGCCCATGTCAACCCAGCGCTGCTGCATTTCCGGCGCTTTCAGGAACGCATTCATGTCGGTGTTGAGCTTGCGGATAATCTCGGCAGGGACTTTCGCGGGTGCGGCTATCGTGAACCACGCGGTCGCCTCGAATCCCGGGACCCCGGTCTCGGCAAGCGTCGGCACTTCGGGCATGCTCGGACTGCGCTCCCTGCTCGTCATGCCCAGCGCACGCACCTTGCCCGCCCGCACCTGCGCGATCGCCGTCGGCAGGTTCTCGAACATGAGCTCGATTTGCCCGCCGAGCAGGTCCTGCATCGCCTGCGCGCTGCCTTTATACGGAACGTGCGTCAGATTGACGCCGGTATAAAGCTTGAACCATTCTCCCGCCATGTGCGTAGATGAGCCGCTGCCCGCCGTGCCGAAATTGAGGCGGCCGGGATTGTTTTTCGCGAGCGCGATGAATTCTTTTACATTCTTCACCGGCACCGACGGATGCACGATCAAGATGTTCGGCACGTCGGCGTAGAGCGCGACCGGCTGCAGATCGCGCGCCGGATCGTAGTTGAGCTTCGAATAAATCGCGTAAGCGGCATGGATGCCGATGGTGCCGAACACAATGGTGTAGCCATCGGGCGTGGCGCGCGCCGCGGCCTCGGCCCCGACGTGACCGCCGGAACCCGGGCGGTTATCGACCACGACCTGCTGCCCGTATTCCTTGGTCAGGCGCTGCGCGAGCACGCGTCCCAGCACGTCGGCCGAGCCGCCGGCGACGAACGGCACGATCAGGCGCACGGGCTTGGCGGGATATTGCTGAGCGTGCGCGCAGAGCGCGCCGGTGGCGCCCAGAACTGCAAAAAGTGCTATAGACATGCGCATTTACACGGTCTCCCTGGCGGATGTTGCGAACTACTCGGTCGGTATATTCGCGTCCTTGATCACCTGGGCCCAGCGCTTCAATTCGGCTTCGATCAACTGCGCGAATGGTTCGGGGCCCGGCATCATCGTCTCGAGCGCGACGCCCGCCAGCCTTTCACGCACGTCGGTCAGCGCGATCACGCGGCCGATTTCATTGGCGAGCTTTTGCACGATCATCTTCGGCGTGCCGGCTGGCGCCACAACGCCATACCAGTTGGTGACCACGATATCTTTGAAGCCGAGTTCGACGAAAGTCGGCACATCGGGCAGCGTCGCGCTGCGTTTCGGCGACGCAGCGACCAGCGCTTTCAGGCGGCCCGCCTTGACGAATGGCACGGCGCCCGGCGCGGTGGCAAAGGTGGACTGGATTTGTCCCGCGACCACGTCAGCGGTTGAGGGCCCTGAGCCCTTGTAGGGAATGTGATTCAGACTGACGCCGGCTTTCAGCATGAACAACGCGCCGGTCAGATGGCTACCGCTGCCGTTCCCCGCGGAACCGGTGTTGATTTTGCCGGGCTGCGCCTTGGCGAGCGCGATGAAATCCTTGAGGGTCGCCGCCGGCACGGACGGATGCACCACGAGCAGGTACGGCGTGTCCGCAATCAGCGACACCGGGACGAAGCTTTTTTGCGCGTCGTAGCGCTTCTGCTTGAAATACGAAGCGTTGATCGTGTACGACGAATCGGCCAGCAGCAGCGTATAGCCATCCGCCGCGGCGCCCGCCGCAAGTTCCGCCCCCAGCATGCCCGCCGCGCCGGGACGGTTATCGACGACGACGGTTTGCCCGAGCGACTCGCTCATTTTCTGGCCGACGATGCGCCCGACTATGTCGGAACCGCCGCCCGGCGCATACGGAACGATCATGCGTATCGGCTTGGTCGGGTAGTCCGCCTGGGCAAACAAGGACGCGCTGCCAAGTGCGAGCGCCGCGGCCGCGATGGCGCTAAATGCGTGCGTATGCATGTGGATTTCCCGGCTGTCAAATCGCTGAAAGGCGCCCGCCAGGAAGACTACGGGCGGGCTCGCAGTATAGCCCACGCGCCGGGAGCGCGCAGCGTGAAACCGGGAGCATCCGGACGTAGTTTGCTAGAATGCACCGATTCTCCGCGGGACCGCCGTATCGATGAATACCGTCGCCGACCAGCCGTCGATAGACCTCGCGCGCCAGCGCGCGGTCGTCGCCGCGCTCGCCGCTTTTCTGCCCGCGGATGCTTTGCTCCATGCGCGCGAAGACGTACAGCCGTACGAGTGCGATGGGCTGTCCGCTTATCGCCAGTTGCCGATGGTCGTCGTGTTGCCGCGCACCGAAGCCGAAGTCCAGCGCATTCTCAAGACGTGTCATGCATTGCGCGTGCCGGTCGTCGCGCGCGGCGCCGGCACCGGGCTCTCCGGCGGCGCGCTCCCGCCGGGCGACGGCGTGCTGCTGTCGCTCGCGCGCTTCATGCGCATCCTGGACATCGACGCCGCCGCGCGCACCGCGCGCCTGCAGCCGGGTGTGCGCAATCTCGCCATCTCGGAGGCGGCCGCGCAATACGGGCTCTATTACGCGCCCGATCCGTCGAGCCAGATCGCGTGCTCGATCGGCGGCAACGTGGCCGAGAATTCGGGCGGCATGCACTGCCTCAAGTACGGCTTGACCGTACACAACATCCTGAAGTTGCGCGCCTACACGATAGATGGAGAACTGCTCGAAATCGGCGGTGACGGGCTCGATTCCGCGGGCTACGACCTGCTCGCGCTGATGACGGGCTCCGAAGGGCTGCTCGCGGTCATCACGGAAGTCACCGTCAAGCTGCTGCCGACTCCCGAGCGCGCGCAATGCATACTTGCGGCCTTCGACGACGTCGCGAAGGCGGGCCAGGCGGTCGCCAACATCATCGCTGCCGGCATCATCCCGGCGGGCCTCGAAATGATGGACAAGATCACCACCGGCGCGGTCGAGCCTTTCGTCAACGCCGGATATCCGCTCGACGCCGCGGCGATACTGCTTTGCGAGTCGGACGGCAATGCTGCGGAAGTCGCCGAGGAGATCGAGCGCATGAAAGCGGTGATGCACGCGAGCGGCGCCACCGAAGTCCGCGTCTCCGGCAGCGAAGCCGAGCGGCATCGCTTCTGGGCGGGGCGCAAGGCCGCGTTTCCCGCTGCGGGCCGCGTTTCGCCCGATTACTACTGCATGGACGGCACGATTCCGAAGAAAGCGCTGCCGCGTGTGCTCAATGCGATCACCGAATTGTCCGCCAAGTACGGGCTGCGCTGCATGAACGTATTTCACGCGGGCGACGGCAACCTGCATCCGCTGATTCTTTACGACGCCAATCAGCCGGGCGAATTGCAGCGCACCGAGCAATTCGGCGCCGAGATCCTGAAGCTGTCGATAGACGTCGGCGGGACCATCACCGGCGAGCACGGCGTGGGCGTCGAAAAAATCGATGCGATGTGCTACCAGTTCACGCCACTCGAGCTCACGGCATTCCACGGCGTCAAAGCGGCGTTCGACGAGCACGGCCTGCTCAACCCGGGCAAGGCGGTGCCGACGTTGCATCGCTGCGCCGAGTTCGGGCGCATGCACGTGCATGGCGGACAGGAGAAGTTTCCTGACCTGCCAAGATTCTGAAGGCGCGACGTGCGGCGATTTAAAAAACAAAGGATGAAGGCGGAAGGATGAAGGATGAAATCTAAATCGCGGCGCGACGCGCGGATTTTCCTTCCGCCTTCATCCTTCATCCTTCATCCTTGGATTCACCTCCTTCGTCCTTGCGGCGAAAATTTTCCCGTCGCTACTGCATAGTGCAGGACACTATCGACCAGTTGGCTGCAACCATCCGCGATGCGGCCGCACATCGAGCGCCGCTATGCATTCGCAGCGGCGGCAGCAAGGATTTTTACGGCGGCCCGCTGCGCGGGGAATCCCTCAGCGTCGCCGCGTATCGCGGCATCATCGATTACGAACCGAGCGAACTCGTGATCACCGCGCGCGCCGGCACCCCGCTGGCGGAAATCGAAGGCGCATTGCGCGATAAAGGCCAGATGCTCTCGTTCGAGCCGCCGCATTTCGGGCCGCACTCTACTCTGGGCGGCTGCATAGCCGCGGGGCTGTCGGGTCCGCGCCGCGCGTATTGCGGCGCCGTCCGCGACGCCGTGCTCGGGGTGCGCATGCTCGACGGCCGGGGCGACGATCTGCATTTCGGCGGCCAGGTCATGAAGAACGTCGCCGGCTTCGACGTGTCGCGCCTGCTTGCCGGTTCGTTAGGGACACTGGGCGTGATTCTCGACGTGTCGCTTAAGGTTCTGCCCGTGCCGGTGGCCGAAGCCACCCTGCGTTTCGAACTCACCGCCGCGGACGCGATTGCGGCGATGAATGAATGGGCGGGCAAACCATTGCCGCTGTCCGCGACCGCGTGGCACGACGGGCAACTGCACCTCCGGCTGTCAGGCGCGGCTGCTGCGGTATCAGCGGCAATCCATGCGCTCGGCGGCGAACGGTTAACCGACGGCGCCGCGCAAAGCTACTGGCAGGACATCCGCGAGCACTCCGCTGCATTGTTCACGTCGGCCGCGTCGTTATGGCGCCTGTCGCTGAAGTCGACCGCGCCGCCGCTCAACCTTCGTGGAACTCAGTTACTCGAGTGGAACGGCGCATTGCGCTGGCTCGCCACCGACGCCGATGCAGCCGCCGTGCGCGAGGCCGCGAAGTTCGGGGGCGGCCATGCGACGCTGTTTCGCGGCGGCGACAAGACGCCCGGGGTATTTCAGCCGCTGCCGCCGGCGTTGATGGCGATACAACGTCATCTCAAGCGCACCTTCGATCCGGCGGGAATTTTCAATCCTGGCCGGCTCTACCCCGAATTCTAGCCGCCGATAAACGCAGATAAACGCAGATGAAACCAAAGCAAAACAAACCGGGCGAATTTTTCAGATTTTATTTGCGTGTATCTGCGTTTATCTGCGGCCCAATTGAAGTTGAATTTGATGGAAACTAATCTAGCTGACTTCATCAAGGACACGCCGGAAGGCCGCGAGGCGAACGCGATCCTGCGCAAGTGCGTGCACTGCGGGTTCTGCACCGCCACGTGCCCGACTTATCTATTGCTGGGCGACGAACTCGACGGACCGCGCGGCCGCATTTACCTGATGAAGCAGGTGCTCGAAGGCGCGCCCGCGACCCGGAAAACGCAACTGCACCTCGATCGCTGCCTCACGTGCCGCTCGTGCGAAACCACCTGCCCGTCCGGCGTGCAATATGGGCGGCTGCTCGACATCGGCCGCGCGGTCGTCGATGCGCAAGTCGCGCGCAGCCCCGGTGACGCCGTCGCGCGCAAAGCCTTGCGGGCCACCATTCCGCGCGCGTCGCTATTCGCGCCACTGCTGAAACTCGGCCAGCTCGCGCGACCGCTATTGTCCGGCGCGCTCAAACGCAAAATTCCGCCGCCTGCACCAGCTACCGCGTGGCCCGCCGCGACGCATGCGCGCAGGATGCTGGTGCTCGATGGCTGCGTGCAGCCGAGCCTGTCGCCGAACACGAATGCGGCCGCCGCGCGCGTGCTCGATAAACTGGGCATCTCGCTCGTGCGCGCGGCCCGCGCCGGGTGCTGCGGCGCCGTTTCGTTTCATCTGAACGCACAGGACGAAGCGCTCGACTACATGCGCCGCAACATCGACGCGTGGTGGCCGCACATAGAAGCCGGCGCGGAAGCGATCGTGATGACCGCGAGTGGCTGCGGCGCGATGGTCGCCGAGTACGGGCACCTGCTCGCGCACGATCCAGCCTACGCCGAAAAAGCCACGCGCGTTTCGGCGTTGATGAAAGACATCAGCGAAATCGCCATCGCCGAAAAAAATAATATCATTGCTATGTTAAAGTCCTCAATCCCCAATCCTCAATCCTCAATCCTCGCTTTCCATCCGCCCTGCTCGCTTCAGCACGGTCTAAAAATGAAAGGCCAGGTCGAGAAACTGCTCACGGAACTGGGCTTCGCCCTCACGCGCGTGCCCGACGCGCACTTGTGCTGCGGCTCCGCCGGCACTTACTCGATACTGCAGCCCGCGCTGTCCCAGCAGTTGCTGCAGAATAAAATCGCGGCGCTGACTTCAGGTAAGCCAACGGCAATCATTACCGCGAACATCGGTTGCCAAACGCATCTGCAAACCGCGACGGGGCTGCCCGTCATGCATTGGATAGAAGCGCTCGACCGCAGGCTCGCGTGACTGCGCGCCGCAACCGGTTGATTCGAAGTACTAATTGAGCTATCCGAACACGAGGCTAAGTAACTGAAATAACGCTGTACTTTTTAGTACTAGGGGCGTACGATTTGTTTCCGTTGCATCAACGGGAAGATCGCCATGCTCGAAGTACATGCACACGCCAGAACGCGCAGTATCGATGTTCCGCAATATCGCGTCGCACCGGAGGCAAGTTCGGCAACGCTGGACGCATTGTCGGTACCGGTTTACGAGCTCGAGTTATGGACCAGCCGCCAGCGGCAGGCGCATTCGATCCACGAAGTCTCGTACCGTGCGTGCTTCAAGCCGCAGTTGCCCGCGTATTTTATCGACCGGCTTACCAACGACGGCGAGATCGTCTACGACCCGTTCAGCGGACGCGGCACGACGGCGGTCGAGGCGGCATTGCGCGGGCGCCGGGTTATCGCCAACGACATCAACCCGCTCTCTGAAATCCTGACCCGGCCGCGGCTCGAACTGCCGAGCGTGACCGACATCGACAAGCGCCTGCGCGAATTGAGCTTTGCGGCCAACGTATCGACCGACATCGATCTGTCGATGTTCTTCGAGCGCAACACGCTCAATGAAATCCTGGGATTGCGCCGATATCTGGCGCGCCGCCGCCTTGAAGGACATGAAGACCGCGTCGATCGCTGGATACGCATGGTCGCGACCAACCGGTTGACCGGGCATTCGCCCGGATTCTTCTCCGTCTATACGCTGCCGCCCAATCAGGCGGTATCGGCGGAAAACCAGGTTAAGATTAACTTCAAGCGCGACCAGGTCCCGGGCTATAAAGACATTCGCGCGTTGATCCTCAGAAAGTCAATGCAATTGCAGGGCAACATCACCGCCGCCGACCGCTGGCGGCTGCGCGGCGCGGCGGTGACCGCGCAACTCCTCAGCGGGCCGGCCGCATCGACGGCGTCGATTACGCCGGACAGCGTGAAACTGACCGTGACGTCGCCGCCGTTTCTCGATGTGGTTCAATACGCGCGCGATAACTGGCTGCGCTGCTGGTTCAACGGCCTCGATGCCGAAGCGATCGGCGAGCACATCACCATGAGCGCGACCATCGAGGACTGGAGCATACAGATGGCCGCGGTGCTCGGCGAACTCTACCGGATCACGCAACGCGGGGGCTGGGTTGCATTCGAAGTCGGCGAAGTGCGCAAGGGCAAGATCCGCCTCGAAGAACACGTGGTGCCGCTCGGCATCGCCGCGGGATTTGCCTGCGATGCAGTCCTGATTAACCAACAGCAGTTCACCAAGACCGCCAACATCTGGGGCGTGGGCAACAACGAAGCTGGCACCAACAGCAACCGCATCGTGGTGCTGCGCAAGCCAGCCTGACCCGCCGACACATCAATATTTTTCATTGCAGCATTGAAAATTTCGCCTTTCGAAACGGCGATTTCGCCTATGATGTAGCTGTCAGGGAACGCAGATTCCCGCGTTATCTCATCCAACGGAGAGTCTCATGCACAAGTCATTCCGCACCCGCGTGCCGGTGTTCGCCACCGCCCTCGTTTTGTCGATCGCCTGCCGCGCTTTCGCGGCCGAGCCCGTCAAGCTCACCGTCGGCTATCAGCCTTACGACACCATCTCATACTCCGCCGTGGTCATCCGCGCGCTCGAATTGTGGAAGAAGTACCTGCCGCCGGGCAGCGAAGTCGAATTCCAGAACGCGCTGCAGGGCTCGATCATCGTCAACCAGATGCTAGCCAACAAGCAGCAGATCGGCTACCTCGGTGACATGCCGGCGGTGGTTGCGACGACCAAGCGCAGCGTGGCACCGATCAACCTCGTCGCCAATACCGGGATGTCGCAGGGCCAGCGCTGCAACGTGGTGATGGTGCGCGCCGACGCGCCGAAATTCAAATCGCCCGATGAAGCGATCAAGTGGCTGGACGGAAAAATCGTGGCGACGCCGCAGGGCAGTTGCGCGCACCGCTTCCTGGGCCTGATGATCGAAAGAACCAAGATCAAGCCGGCGCAGATACTCAACCAGTCGATCGAAGTGATCGCGACCAACCTGCGCACCGGCAAGGTCGACGGCGCGGTGCTGTGGGAGCCGTCGGTCTCGCGCATCGGCGACCTCGTCGGCGAAGGCGTCGCGCGCATCGTTGCGACGGGCTACACGTTCGGGATCGCGGACGCCGGCGCAATCGCGATGCGCGAGGATTTCATGAAGCAGCGACCGGACATCGTCGAGGCGTGGCTCAAAACCGAGCTCGAAGCGCAGCGTTACGTGCTCGATCCGAAAAACTGGACCAAGGTCGCCGAGTTCGTGAAAAGCCAGACCAACGGCATCACCGTGCCGATGGCGTGGTTCTCGATTTACGGCGCGATACCCGCGTCCGCCGGCGGCAGCCCTATGCGCGATGAAAAGCCGTTCGTGTTCGACGAACGCGTGCAGAAGCTGCTGGCGGAAACGTACGTCTATCTGCACGAGACCAAAGCAATCGACGTCGACAAGCCGGCAGCCGGCGCGCTGGACGACTCGATGGCGCGCAAGGTGGCGAGGGATGCCAAAGCCACGCTGCCGCTGGGGATGATCAAGGCGCAGGACCTGTCCCGCGCGCCCAAATAGATGTCGCGGCCGGGCGCGTCAGCGCCCGGCTATTTTATTATGCGGCGGTGTATTCGGCGAGAGCCGCGGCGAGGCCGTCCGGCAGCGATTTCGCCCGGCGCGTCTCAGGATCGAGCAAAACCATCACTGCCTCCGCGACGGATACGCACTTGCCGTCCTTATACATCGCCTGCGTGAAGGTGAGCGAGGTGCGGCCGAGTTTGTGAATTGCAATGCCGGTTTCGACCTCGCCGGGATAATGCATTTCGGCCAGATATTCGATCGTGATCTTGACCATCGCGAACATATCGCTCGCGGCGACCAGCGGGCGCACGTGAGCCTGCAGAAAATCGGCCCGCACGCTCGTATATAGAACGGCGAATATCGCGTTGTTCACGTGATGCTGATGATCGACGTCGGTCAGGCGCAGTTTGTCGGTGTTCCAGAACTTGTAGCGTGCGCGGTCCGTGTCCGGATGCGCGGCTTTGCCGTTTTTTTCAACCGTGTGCGGTGCAACAGTGCCTGCCGTCATTGCTATTCTTTCTGATAAGTGCCTATCAACTCGTATTTTTCAATGATGTGTCCCTGCATCGCTTTTTCAAGCTGCGCCTTGGTCGGTCGTTTTAAATCCGGCAGCACGACATCGAGCGCGTAAAGCTTGTGAAAATACCGGTGACGTCCGACCGGCGGGCAGGGGCCGCCGTAACCCGCGCGCTGCCAGTCATTCAGACCGTCACGCGCGCCTTTAGGCAGTTCCGGCGTTTTCATTCCCTCCTTAAGGCCGCCGCTCTGCGGCGGAATGTTATAGATCACCCAATGCACCCAGGTCTGTTGCGGCGCGGCCGGATCGGGCGCATCAGGGTCGTCGACGATCAAAGCCAGACTCCTGGTGCCCGCCGGCAGGTCTTTCCATGCAAGCGGCACGGAAATGTCCCGCCCTTCGCAGGTGTACTGCTTCGGAATCGAACCGTTTGGCGTAAACGCCGCCGAGGTCAGCGCCACGGCCATCAATAGGTCGAACATGGTTTCTCCCGCGTAAATCCATTGGTCGCGCGAGGAACAGCGTGGCTTACAACTGCGCGAGCATATTGTCCGCGCCGCTCACGTCGAACTTGCCCGACGACGCCGTCATCGACGATCATCGAGTAGCGCTGGGAACGTATCCCATTGCACTGTCCTTCCAGCGAAAAATAGAACGATTTCGGTATGCTAGTATACAGGCCAGTCAGCGCCGGATTTTGCTCCGGCCTTCTTCGAATTCCCCGTCCGCGTCTGATGCAGAAAATACAAAACCGCGCGGCGCACTGCCAGGGAGATTCATCGCTATGCCGATAAAATATGATTCTTTGATCAACTGGGAGATTCCCGCGGTCGAGCAGCAGTTGACGAAGCGCGACACGATACTTTATGCGCTCGGCGTAGGACTCGGCGCTGATCCGTGCGATCAAAATCAGTTGAAGTTCGTATACGAGCCGAACCTCGAGGCGCTGCCGTCGATGGCGATCATCCTCGGCTACCCGGGCCCGTGGCATGCGCAGGGCGACACCGGCATCACGCGCAGCCACGTCGTGCATGGCGAACAGGGTTTCACTATCCACAAGACGCTGCCGGTCGACCGCGCGATCACCGGCCTGACAAAGGTCGTCAGCGTGCTCGACAAGGGCCAGGACAAAGGCGCGCTGATCATGACCGAGTGCACGGTGCAGGACAAAGCGAGCGGCGAAATCCTCTGCACGCTCACCTCGACCACGTTCTGCCGCGCCGACGGCGGCTTCGGCGGCCCTGCCGGCCCGGGCAAACCGCAGCATCCCATCCCGGCCACCCCGCCCGACTTCACGTGCGATCTGCCGACGCTGCCGCAGGCCGCACTGATCTATCGACTGTCGGGAGACTACAACCCGCTGCACGCCGATCCAGCGTACGCGCAGAAAGCCGGCTTCAAGATGCCCATCCTGCACGGCCGCGCGACGTTCAGCGTCGCCGCGCATGCGCTGCTCAAATCCTGCTGTGACTATGATGCGACGCGCTTCAAAAGCATGGAGGGCCGCTTCTCCTCGCCGGTGTATCCCGGTGAAACGATACGCACCGAAATGTGGCGCGACGGCAACATCGTCTCCTTCCGCTCGACAGTGCCCGCGCGCAATGTGACGGTGCTCAACAACGGGCGCGCGGAAATTACTTCTTAAAGCATTGGCCACAGAGATCACAAAGGACACAGAGAAACCAACGGAAATAAGCAAGTTCTTAAACTCGCCGTTTCTTTTCTTCTCTGTGCTCTCTGTGTCCTCTGTGTCCTCTGTGTCCTCTGTGGCTATCGGTTTTGAAGAAATTTGATCAAAGGTTCCCGCCCTCCGCGCCGCCGTGGTCCGTGGTGTGGGCGCTGTCGGTCACGCAGATTATTTCGTGGGGCTCGCTGTTCTACGCGATTTCGGTGCTGATCGCGCCGATCGAGCGCGAGCTCGGCTGGAGCCGCGATGCGATCGTCGGCGCTTTCTCGCTCAGCATGGTCTGCACCGGGCTGGCCGCATTTCCCGTCGGCAACCTGATTGACCGCTACGGCGGCCGGCATGTCATGGGCGGCGGCTCCGTGCTCGCCGCCGGCATGCTGGCGTACCTCAGCCAGACCACGTCATTGCCCGCTTTTTATGCCGCCTGGATCGGGCTCGGCGTGGCGATGGGCGCAGTGCTCTATGAACCGGCATTCACCGTCATCACCGCGAGCTTCGGCAGTCAGGCGCGCAAGGGCATCACCGCGCTGACGCTCGCCGGCGGCCTCGCGAGCACCGTCTTCTGGCCGCTCACGCAACTGTTGATCAGCACGCTGGGCTGGCGCCAGGCACTGCTCGTGCTCGCGTTGTCGAACCTGCTTATCTGCGCGCCGCTGCACTGGTGGTGCCTGCCCAGGGCCGGCGCCCAGAGGGCAAAACGCCAGGACACGAGCGACACAACGGCCGTGCGCAGTACGCCGCGCATACGCGAGATAGTGCTGACGCGCACGTTCGTGCTGCTGGCCCTCGCGTTTACCACCAACATGCTCGCGTTCTCCGCGATGTCTATCCATCTGATCCCGCTGCTGAACGAGCGCGGTTTCACGATGGCCGACGCCGTCCTGCTCGCCGCCATCGTCGGGCCGATGCAGGTCGCCGGACGCATCGCTGAATACACGGTGGGTGCGCGATTCCGGGCGACCTGCATCGGCCCGACGATGGCGGCGAGCAGGACGGCGTCGGCCATCGTGAA
>JBKJMN010000089.1:0-19761 GCA_046596405.1 Burkholderiales bacterium | reverse complement strand
GGCGCCGCCACGTGGATGCGGCTGCTCACGCTGTGGATGCCGATCAGGCCGGCGCGCGCGGCCATTTCGACGTAATGCGCGCTGCGGCCGCTGACCCAGGAATTGTTGAGGCCGACGACCGCCATGCCGTGCGCGCGCGCCTTCTCGATCGCGACCAGCGTCGCGCGGTACATCGTCACCATGCCGTTGTTGTTGCCGCCGTCGAACAGCGTCGAGATCGAGGTCTCGCGAATGGCGCGCATGGGACGCCGCGGCTGCTGCAATTGCCAGTGCTCCGCGACGTTGAGTATTTTGGGCAATCCCGAATACTCATAGCCGCATAACGCCGCGTCGACGACATGCTCGGCGATGATGCGGGCTTCTTCCGCGTCGTATCCCAGTTTTTCGAGGGACTGCATGGCGAGCGTTTGCGCTTCGTCCGCCGATAAGTGGACTCTGTGCTCAGAAATTTTCACGCGTGCTCCCGTCAGGATCGTATCGCCGCGCCTTCACTTCGGCGCCATGCCGGTTTGCCGGGCCAGTATAGCGAACTCGTCGACCTGCCTGCGCAGGAACGCGCCGAAGTCGTCGGCTGTATTGCTGCTGACAAGTTCGATGCCCTGATCGAGCAGGCGCTGATGCACTTCGGGGGTCGCGGCTGCTTTCGCGACGCCGTCGCGCAGGCGCTCGATCACCTCGCGCGGCGTGCCCGCGGGCGCCATCAAGCCGTTGAAGGTCGTGTCGTTAAAATCCGGCAGCCCTGATTCGGCGATCGTCGGCACGGCGGGCAGCGCGGGCGAACGCTTGCGGCTGGAAACGCCGAGTGCGCGCAGCTTGCCGACGCGGATGAAAGGCAGCGACGTCGTCACCTGATCGAACCTCAGCATTACGTGGCCGCCGACGAGATCGATGACGGCGGGCGCGGCGCCTTTGTACTGGATGTTGAGCATGCGCACACCCGCCTGCCGGCTGAAGATTTCGGTGGCGACGTGCCCGGTCGAACCGACACCCGAGGACGCGCTCGTCAATTCGCCGGGCCTTTGTTTCGCGAGCGCGATGAATTCCCCGACCGTTTTGACCGGCAACGCGGGATTGATCACCAGCACGAGCGGGACTTCGCCGGTGACCGAAATCGGCGCGAAATCCCTGAGCGGGTCGTAGCCGGGCTCAACCATCAGCGCGGGCACGCGCACGAAAGTGTTCGATATCGCAAGCAGGGTATAGCCGTCGGGCGGCGCGCTTTTTACAAAACGGGTGCCGACGATTGCGCTCGACGCAGGCCGGCTCTCGATCACGACCGGCTGGCCGAGCGTACGCGTGAGCTGATCCGCGACCGTGCGCGCAATCGTTTCCTGATTGCCGCCCGGCGCCACCGGATTGACGATGCGCACGACTTTGACGGGATAGGCGGCGCCCTGGCTCCATACGTCGAGCGCGAGCAAGGTCAAAAGCGTACCGAAAATATTCACTACTACGTTCTGCCGGGCTGCTATCGGCCGACGGTTCGCCGCATGCATCATGAACTCCTCCGGCCGCTATCTTAGCGCGCATCCGCGTGTTGTGAGCATGGCACCGCGCGGTTGACGGCACCGGCGCTTGCGCGCAATCTTCGCCCGTAACCTTGCGACGCGGCGCAGAGCGCGGAGTTGGGACCAACCGGACTAGCTACAGGATGGATGAACGGAGGCAGTGATGAAACCGCAGCACACAAGGTTGGGTCGCATCGCCGCAGTTGCTTTCGCTTTTCTCCCATCGGCGCCGGCCATTGCGCAGCAGGCCTATCCGGACAAGCCGATCCGCATCGTCGTCGGCTATCCGCCCGGCGGCTCGTCCGATTTTTCGGCGCGCGTGCTCGGCCAGAGGCTCTCGACTGCGCTCGGGCAAAGCGTAGTCATCGACAATCGCGGCGGCGCCGCCGGCAATATCGCCAACGAACTCGTCGTCAAGGCGCCGCCCGACGGCTATACGCTGCTCGTTACCGCGGAGGCGTCGATCACCGTCAACGCAAGCGTCTATTCCAATCTGCCGTTCGTCGCTGCGCGCGACCTGACTGCGATCACGCAAATCATCAAGTATGCGAACGTGGTAGTCGTGAATCCGACGCTGCCGGTGACATCGGTCAAGGAGTTGATCGCCTATGCAAAAGCAAATCCCGGCAAGTTGAGCGCTTCGAATCCGGGCACTGGCACTGCGCAGCACCTCGCCGTCGAGCTTTTCAAGCTGACCGTTGGCGTCAACATCACGACCGTGCCGTATAAAGGCGGGGGTCCGGCGATGATCAGCCTTGTCGGCAATGAAACCCAGCTCTCGTTCGCGACGCCGCCGTCGGCCATTCCGCAAGTGAAGGCGGGTCGCTTGCGCGCGATCGCCGTGACCAGCGACAAGCGTTCTGCGGTGCTGCCCGATCTGCCGACGATCAGTGAGGCAGGCCTCGCGGGTTTCAACGTCGAAGGCTGGGTCGGATTGTTCGCGCCGGTCAAAACGCCGGCAGCCGTCGTCGACAAACTGAATCGCGAATCGGCCAAAATTCTGCTCATGCCGGAAGTGAAGGAAGCGGCGCTGGGCGTCGGTTCGGAGCCGGCCGGCAATTCGTCGCGCGAAGCGAATCAGATCGTGCGCGAGGAGACGGCAATGTGGGCGAAGGTCGTCAAGACCCTGGGCATCAAAATAGAATAAGACCGCGTTGCGCGCGTACCTCGCCGCGCTCAATCGAGTTTGGCGCCCGCCGCCTTGATGACTTTGGCCCAGCGCGCGAGGTCGGTCTTGAGGAACGCCGTGAACTCGGCCGGCGTATTGCCGACCGGCTCGGCGCCTTCGCTCGTCAGGCGGTCGCGCATCTCGGGCGCCTGCAGGATGGTGACGAATTCACGATGCAGCCGGGCGACGATCGCCGGCGCCGTGCGCGCGGGCGCCAGCACGCCGTACCAGCCGACGACTTCGAAACCGGGCAGGCCGGACTCCGCGATTGTCGGCACCTGCGGAATAGACGCAGCGCGCTGCGGACTCGACACGGCGATCGCGCGCAGGCGCCCGGCCTTGACGTGCGGGTCGATCGGCACGATGCCTGCGAACATGAGCTGGACCTGGCCGCCGATCAATTCGGTGATCGCGGGCCCCGACCCCTTGTATGGAATGTGCGTGAGCTTGACGCCGGTCATCGTGTTAAACAACTCGCCCGCGAGATGGCTGCCGCTACCGTTGCCGGCCGAGCAGAAATTGAGTTCGCCCGGACGCGGCTTTGCATAGGCGATCAGTTCTTGCACCGAGGTGACCGGAATTTTCGGGTGCACGACGAGCAGCAGCGGCGCCGCAGTGAGGATCGTGATCGGCGCAAAATCGGCGACCGGATCGTACGGCAGCTTGCCGTAGATGCCCGGTGTCGTGGTGTGCGTCGTGTAGGCGAGCACGAGCGTATAGCCATCGGGTGTTGATTTCGCGGCCAGATCCGTGCCGATGGTCCCGCTCGCGCCCGCGCGGTTATCGACGACCACTTGCTGGCGCAGGTTCTGCGCCAGCTTCTGCGCGAACGCGCGCGCGACGATGTCCGACGTGCCACCCGGCGGCTGCGGCACGATGAAACGAATCGGCTTGTTGGGATAATCCTGCGCGTGAGCTGTGCATGCAAGCAGTGCGCAGGTGCAGACGACGGCGCGCACCGTCATTCCAGTCACATCAGTTAGCAACACGCGTTGGCAAGGGACAACTACTTCGCCGCGCGCGCGACGTCGCGCTGCAGCGAGGGCTGTGCGCCAGCCGCCGGCACGGTTGCCCTGATCAGCGGGCGGATATCCGGCAGGGTTTCGAACCCGCGCAAGAGGCCGAGCAAATGCTGCGCGCCGGGCTCGCCGAGCACGCGGCCCGCGCAGTCCAGAAATTTCCCGTCGCGATCGGCTTCGGTCATCGGCCACTCGGGCGAGCCCGGCGCATGGTCGACCCGCAGGCTGTACCGGCCGCGGCTGGTCGCGATCATCACGTCGGTGTAACCGACGACGCCCGAGAAAGTTCCTGCGGCCTCGATGCGGTAACGCTTCACTTTCGCCATCAGCCGGCGCACGTCGGGACGCTGCACCATCGGGTCGGTGAAGGTCTCCAAAGTCAATTTCCCGTCGAGCAGGACGGCCGCCGCGTTATATTCGATGCTGAACTTGCCTTCTAGCCCGGTCTGCGGATTCTCACTGACGAGCGCCGTGTCGGAGCCGGGGAGGAAACCGATCTCGACTGCATCGACTTCATCAGCTCGTATGCCGTGCTCCGCGATCATCTTCAGCATGCCGCCGACCGGCCGTGCATTGCAATAGCAGCTCGGCCAGCGTTTCACGTAGATCCCGGGATCGAGCATCTCCCAGGGCTTGCCCACGCGCTCGATGGTAGAGGCCAGCGGCTCGCCGTCGCCGCCGCCGTAGGTCGCGAAAAAATTATTCGCGCCGTCGAAAATATTTTCGTCCGCGGTGAAACCGTGCTGCGCCATCCACGCTGAGAGCACGCCGACGCGGGCCGCCTGGCCGGCATGAAACGGTTTGGTCATCGTGCCGAAGTTGCGCACGAGTCCCGCGACCTGCGAAGCCGCAAGGCCCCACGCGGTTTGCAGTTGCTGCGCGTTGAGTCCCCACAGGCGCGCGGCCGCCGTGGTCGCGGAAAAAGCGCCGCCGGTGGCTGTCGTGTGCCAGCCTCGCACGTAGTGTCCAGGGCCGAGCGCGCGGCCGAGCTTGCCCGCGACTTCAAGCCCGAGCGCGAACGCGGCGAGCACGTCCGCGCCCGACGAGCCGACAACTTCGCCGACGGCGAGCGCAGCGGGGCCCATCGTAGTGCTTGGGTGGCCGCGCAGGCTGGGCAGGCTGTCATCGAAATCGAGTGCGTGGCCCGCGATGCCGTTGGCAAACGCCGCTTCGGCCGCGGAGGTGCCGATGTGGCGGCCCCACACGGTCGCCTTGCCCTGCGCGCCCATTTCCTGCGTCCATTGCGCGGCAAGTTCGGCGGCAGGTTCGAGCGTGCCGGCCAGCGCGCAGCCGAGCGTGTCTATCAATGCATGACGCGAACCGGCGAGCACGGTGGCGGGAATGTCGCGGGTGCGGGTATCGACGACGAAGTCGGCGAGACGTTGGGTCAGCATGGCGGTTCTCCTCTGGAACGGGTCGCAGCAGGGCTGGCGGCGAGCGATTCACTGCATGGTCGGCTTTTTGCGCACGCTTGGCAAACGCGCCCCCGGCGGCGCGTTTGCGCCGGCCGCGAATCACATGCCATAGAAGTGCGGCGGAGGGGATGTGCAGCGTTCATTGATCAGACCAAGGCACGGGGTTGTGACTATTTGTAAAACCGTGTAATACCTTGTAAGTGTGCTGGGCGCTGATCGGCGCGCCCGCGTAACGTCGGTGACGTCGATTCGCACCGCGAACCCCAGATCAGGAGCCCGCTTATGCCTGCCCGTAGTTTGTTCACCCTTGCACTGGTTTTCGCGCTGGGCGGTTGCGCCGTAGTCGCCGTGACCGACGCGGCTGTTTCAGTCGCGGCGACCGTGGTCAAAGTCGGCGCCAATGTCGTGGGCGGCGCCGTCGACGTCGCGCGCGCGGGCGTGCGCGCGATCACGCCGCGCGACGACGCGAAACGGTAACCCGGCAATCCCGCGCCCGCACGTCCGTAAACCGGATTCGACGGCAGCCTGAATCTATTCCTGATCAGAAGATATAAGACAATGAAAACCGCGCGATTAATCGGAATAAGTCTTAAACCGACATCAGCGATTTGCGCACCGGCGACCGCGGGCGCGTGGAGGGCGGGCGCTTGAATTGGGCGTAATTTCGCTGACTACTTCTCGATCCGGACACGGGGATGACCCGGCCCGCTGTCCTACGGGCAGCCGTAAATTGTTGCTATGTTCGATAACGCACAGAACGGCACGCTGCCGCGTGGATAATCGCAACCGGTACCTGCTCATTCTTTTCCTCCCTGAAGAAAATCAGTGGGTCCAGGCCCCCGGCAAAATCCAATTTTCCCGGGGGCCTTTTTTTGCGGATTGACCGCAGAGCACTCGCTCCGGCGCGTGGCCATTGACGACCGTAACGAGGCAACCATGTTTATCACCGGACTGGGGACGGCGACGCCGCCGCAGCGCTACACGCAGGTTGAGTGCTGGACGGCGTTTCAGGCGGCCCCGCAGTTTTCGCAACTCGACCGTCGCGCGCGCGCGACTTTGCAGCGAGTCCTGCTCCATGACAACGGGATCCGCACGCGGGCGCTCGCGCTTGACACGCTCGCCGAGGTTTTCGCGCTCGATCCCGATACGCTGCAGCGGCGCTTTGCGCGCCACGCGCCCGCGCTCGCCAGCGAGGCGGCCACGCGCGCGCTGGCGCAGGCGGGGCTGGAGCCGGATGCCATCGACGCGGTCATTATCAGTACCTGCACCGGCTATTTGTGTCCGGGCCTCACCAGTTATGTCGGCGAAACGCTCGGCCTGCGTACCGACGTGCTGGCACTTGATCTGGTTGGTCAGGGCTGCGGCGCGGCGATTCCGAATCTGCGCGCAGCCGAGGCGCTGGTGCGCGCAGGCGGGTACAAGCAGGTGCTGTCGATCTGCGTTGAAGTCTGTAGCGCGGCGTTTTACGTCGACAACGATCCCGGTGTGCTGATCAGCGCGTGCTTGTTCGGCGACGGCGCCGGCGCGGCGGTGCTCGCCAATACGCCCGCCGCGAGCGGGCGCCGCATCGAATGGCAGGCCGCGGGATCCATCCACAATCCGGGTGAGCGCGAGGCTTTGCGCTTCGAATCCAGAAATGGCTTATTGCGCAACATTCTGACGCCGCAGGTGCCGCGGCTGGCCGCGCGCCATGCCGCCGGCTTGCTCGACGAAGTGTTGGGCAGGCAAGGCCTGTCGAAAAACGATATCGACATCTGGATCTGGCACGCCGGCGGCCGCAAAGTGATCGAAGCATTGCGCGAGGGCCTCGAGCTGTCCGCGGCGGATGTCGGCTGGAGCACGCAGGTTCTGCGCGAATTCGGCAACATGAGCAGTCCTTCGGTGTATTTCGCGCTGCAGGCGGCGCTCGCCGGCGGCGCGCCCGGCGGCGCCTGGTGGATGTCGTCGTTCGGCGCCGGGTTCAGTTGTCACGGCGCGTTGCTGAAGGTGGCTTAGCGCGCACAGGCGCGCCGCAATCATGATGCTGCGCACGATCGAGCCCGAATGGCTGGACGAGTTGCCCGCTGACGATGTGCGCGCCATGCGCTCGCGCCGCGACTTGAAGCGCATCAATGCGCTGATGATGAACAGCGCGCTCGTGGCGCGGGAATTGCGCCGCGCTTTTCCGGGCGCGCCGCCCCGCGTAATCGCGGAAATCGGCGCCGGCGACGGGCTCTTCATGCTGCAGGTGGCGCGCAAACTTCCGCACTGGCGCGCGATCGAGGTCATCCTGCTCGATCGGCAACGTCTCGTGAGTCCGGCGACGACCGCGAAGTTTGCCGCCCTCGGGTGGCGCACGCGCGCCGTGACTGCGGATGCGTGCGCATGGCTCGCGCAACCCGCGGCGGTCGGGCCGGACGTGATTGTCGCCAACCTTTTTCTGCACCACTTCGACGCGGCCGGCTTGTCCGCGCTGCTGCGGGGGCTCGCGCAACGCACGCGCGCGTTCATTGCCTGCGAGCCTCGGCGGTCGCGTCCGGCGCTGCTCGGCAGTCATTTGCTCGCTCTGATTGGCTGCAACGACGTCACCCGCCACGACGCCGTCGTGAGCGTGCGCGCGGGCTTCCGCAATCATGAACTGTCGGCGGCATGGCCTGACCGCGCTGCGTGGATTCTCGACGAGCATCCGTACGGGTTGTTCAGTCATTGGTTCGCGGCGACTCGCCGCGGTCGCGCCGCATGAATTCCTACGACGCACTCGTGATCGGCGCGGGGCCCGCGGGCGCGACGGCTGCGCTCATGCTGGCTCGCGCGGGCTGGTCGGTCGCGCTGGTCGAGCGAGCGCGATTTCCGCGCCGCAAGGTTTGCGGCGAATTCATTTCCGCGACGACGTTGCCGCTGCTGCGTGAATTCGGATTGGCCGGTGAGTATCTTGCGCACGCCGGACCGGCGGTGCGGCGAGTCGGCTTGTACTCCGGCAACACGATACTTGCCGCGGACATGCCAATTCCGCGCGACAGCGCGGAATTGTTCGGGCGGGCGCTGGGGCGGGAGCATTTTGACGAGCTCCTGTTGAGCGCAGCCGTGCAAGCAGGCGCGACCGTTTGGCAGCCTTGGGCGCTGACAGACCTCGCGCACGCGAGCGGGGGATGGGCGGCGACTGCAGTGGCGAAGGACACGCGCGAAGCGGTCGCGCTGAACGCGCGCGTTGTGATCGCCGCGCACGGTTCGTGGGAACCGGGCCGGCTGCCGACGCAGATCGCCGCGGTGGCGCCGCGTGACTCCGATCTCTTTGGATTCAAGGCGCATTTTTTCAATTGCGCGCTGCCCGCCGGATTGATGCCGCTGTTGCTGTTCCCCGGCGGCTACGGTGGCATGGTGCACAGCGACGGCGGGCGCGTGAGCCTGTCCTGCTGCATCCGGCGCGACAGCTTGAAGCGCTGCCGCGGCGAGCGGCCGCACCTGAAAGCCGCGGATGCCGTCATCGCGCACATACGGGCGGCGTGCCGCGGGGTCGAGCACGCGCTTGAGGGCGCGCAACGGGACGCTGACTGGTTGTCGGCGGGACCGATCCGGCCGGGCATCCGCGCGTTCCGCGACGACGGAATTTTCGCGGTCGGCAACGCGGCCGGTGAGGCGCATCCGCTGGTTGCCGAGGGCATTAGCATGGCGATCCAGTCGTCATGGTTGTTGTGCGGACAGCTCATCGCCAATCGGCGCGACGTCTTGGCGGGGCACGGCACTGCGGAGGTGGCGCGCGCTTATGCGGCAACCTGGCTACGGAATTTTGCACCCCGCCTGCGCGCCGCGGCGGTATTCGCCAACCTCGCGACGCGCCCGCTCGCGGCGCGGCTGGCCACGGCGGTGCTGGCACGCGCACCGGCGATGCTCACATTCGGCGCCTACCTGGCCGGCAAATCGCGGACTCCGGTGTGCGCTGAATCCTGAGCAGGAAATACGGGTGGCGCACCAACATGAGGCGTGCGTGCACTGTGAGTTGGCGAAAATTTGTTATTGCAACCGGTCTAC
The DNA here is from genome assembly GCA_046596405.1 of Burkholderiales bacterium. GTDB lineage: Bacteria > Pseudomonadota > Gammaproteobacteria > Burkholderiales > SG8-41 > PALSA-1004. Next base: position 10,643 of record JBKJMN010000089.1, on the reverse strand, counting down.
GCTTTTATCCTGATGATTTGAATACCCTATCCCACTGGCACGTCGGTTGCTAATGGGATGTTCATGCGAGAAGTCAAATCCACCTGTTGTTATTGCGGCGTTGGCTGCGGCGTCATTATCGAGTCGAGCGGTGAGCGCATCACCGGTGTCCGCGGCGATCCGGCGCATCCCGCCAATTTCGGCCGTCTGTGCACGAAGGGCTCGACGCTGCATTTGAGCGCGGATCCGGCGGCGCGTGCGCTCCATCCGGAATTGCGCCGCTCGCGCACCGCGCCGCGCGAGCGCGTGAGTTGGGACGCTGCGCTCGATTTTGCCGCCGCCAAATTCGCCGCCGTCATCCGCGAGCACGGCCCCGACAGCGTTGCGTTCTATATCTCGGGCCAACTGCTGACCGAAGACTATTACGTCTTCAACAAGCTCGCCAAAGGCCTGGTCGGCACCAACAACGTCGATACCAATTCCCGGCTGTGCATGTCGTCGGCGGTCGCGGGTTACAAGGCGACTTTGGGAGCCGATGCGCCGCCCGCGTGTTATGCGGACATCGATGCCGCCGATTGCCTGTTCATAGCGGGCTCGAATACCGCGTTCGCGCACCCCGTTTTGTTTCGCCGCATCGAAGAGGCCAAGGCGCGCAACCCCGATCTGAAGATCATCGTGGTCGATCCGCGGCGCACGGATACCGCGGCGGCGGCGGATTTGTTCCTGCCCATCCTGCCCGGCACCGACGTTGCGCTCTACAACGCGATGCTGCACGTGATGCTGTGGGAAGGCCTTTGCAACATCGACTACATACGCGCGCACACCGCGGGCTTCGACGCGCTCAAAGATGCCGTGCGCGAATACACGCCGATATCGGTCGCCGCGATCTGCGGTGTGCCGGCCGCCGATATCGTGCAGGCGGCCCGCTGGTTCGGCGGCGCTCGCGCGACGCTGTCGCTGTATTGCCAGGGGCTCAACCAGTCGTCGCATGGCACGCACAACAACGCCGCGCTCATCAACCTGCATCTGGCGACGGCGCAGATCGGCAAACCCGGCGCGGGACCGCTGTCGCTGACCGGACAGCCGAACGCGATGGGCGGGCGCGAAGTCGGCGGCATGGCAAACCTGCTGTCCGCCCACCGCGATCTCGCGAATCCCGTGCATCGCGCCGAGGTCGCGCAGTTGTGGGGCGTGGATTCGGTGCCTGCGCAACCCGGCACAACCGCGGTCGAAATGTTCGAGGCGATCCGTCGCGGCGATATCAAGGCGGTGTGGATCGCGTGCACGAATCCCGCGCAATCGATGCCCGACGTCAACCGCGTGCGCGCCGCGCTCGAGCGCGCGGAATTTGTCGTCGTGCAGGAGGCCTATCGCAACACCGACACGGTTGCTTATGCCGACCTCGTATTGCCGGCGACGACGTGGGGCGAGAAGGAAGGCACGGTGACCAACTCCGAGCGCCGCATCACGCGCGTGCGCGCGGCCGTTCCCGCCCCGGGTGACGCGCGCGCCGACTGGCAGATGGCCGCGGACTTTGCGCTGCGGCTCGGCGCGCAACTCGAGCGCGCGGACGCGCCGCGGATGTTCGCATATACGGCCCCCGAGCACGTTTTCAACGAGCATCGCGAAAGCACGCGCGGGCGCGACCTCGATATCACGGGGCTTTCGTACGCCATCCTGGATCGTGCGGGTCCGCAGCAATGGCCGATGCCAGAAGGCGCGGCGGCCGGCCGCACGCGGCTCTACGCGGACGGGAAATTTCCGACCGCCGACGGCCGCGCCCGCTTCGTCGCCGCGAAGTATCAGCCGCCCGCCGAAAAAGTCGATGCGCGCTATCCACTCGCGCTCAACACCGGCCGGTTGCGCGACCAATGGCATGCGATGAGCCGCACGGGCACGGTCGCGCGGCTGTTCAATCATGTCGAAGAGCCATTGCTCGCGATGCATGCGCGCGACATGGAGCGTCGCGGCCTCAAGGATGGCGATATTGCGCGGCTGACCAGCCGGCGCGGCGAGCTTGCCGTGCGGGTGGCGGCCTCGGACGAGATGCGCGCGGCGCAGGTCTTCATGCCGATGCACTGGGGCGGCCAGTTCATGCGCGGCGGCGGCGTCAATGCGTTGACGGTATCGGCGTTCGATCCGCAGTCCAAGCAACCCGAACTCAAGCACGCGGCGATCGAAGTCGAGAAGCTCGTGCTGGCGCACCGGGTCGTGGCGATGCGCCGCTTCGCGGCGGGCGAAACGGCGGCCGCGCAGGCCCTGCGCGATGAGTTGCAGCCGCTGCTCGAAGGGTTCGGCTATGCCACGCTGACGTTGAGCGGACGCGACGACGTAGTCGTGGTGCTGCGCGGCTATGCGGCCGAGCCGATTGCCGACGCGGTGCTCGCGACGCTCGACCGGCTGCTCGATTTGCAGGACACCCGGCGCACCATGCGCTACGTCGACGCGCGACGCCGGGTGGAAAAAGCGGCGCGCATCGAAAACGGTATCGTGCAAAGCGTGTGCCTTGCGGGCGAGACCGCCGCGCAGGATTGGCTGAAAAACATGATGATGCAAGGCGCATCGGCCGAGGCGATGCGCGCGTGGATACTGGCGCCGGTCGCAACACCGCCGCGCGGCAGCTTCAACCGCGGGCCCATCGTGTGCAATTGTTTCGATGTCTCTGCGGTGGAAATCAACACCGTCCTCGCCGCCGGCGCCGATCTCGCGCGGCTGCAGGGCAGCCTCAAGTGCGGCACCGAATGCGGCTCGTGCCTGCCGGAGCTCAAGCGCATGGTTAACGTCAGGATTGAGGAGCGGGGAGAGCGAAGCGAGGGGCCGAGGATCGAGGTAAAACCAGATCAAGTCCCCGCGCTCAGTTCGCTTGCTCAATCCTCGATCCCCAATCCTCAATCCTGAATCCTGAATCCTGAATCCTGAATCCTGAATCCTCAACTCCTGATCCCGATCATGAACTTTGCAAACTTCATCAAGGATATCGGCCGCGGCGCGGACAGCGCCGGCGACCTGTCCGAGCAGGACGCCCACCATCTGTTCGGCGCGATGCTCGATGGCGGCGTGCCGGAGCTCGAGCTCGGCGCGATCCTGATCGCGCTGCGCGTCAAGTCCGAATCGAGCGCCGAATTGCGCGGCTTTTACAGCGCGTTGAGCGAGCGCCTGTTCCGCCTGCGCGCGCCTGCGGGCAAGGCCAAGCCGATCGTCCTGCCGAGTTATAACGGCGCCCGCCACCAGCCCAATCTGCTGCCGCTGCTCGCCCTCTTGCTGCAGCGATTCGGCGTGCCCGTGCTCATCCACGGCCCGTTGACCGGCAACGGCCGCATCGCGACGGCGTACATCCTGCGCGAGCTCGGGGTGATGCCGTGCGCGAGCCTCGCGCAGGCGCAGGATGCGCTCGACAACGGCAACATCGCGTTTGTGCCCACCGCGGTGCTCGCACCGGGGCTCACCGATTTGCTGAGCCTGCGCGCGCGCCTGGGCGTGCGCTCGAGCGCGCATTCGCTCGCCAAGCTGCTCGACCCGTTTGAAACCGAAAGCCTGCGCATCGTCAGCGTATCGCATCCGCCGTACCTTGAATTAATGCGCGAATTCCTGCTCGCGACCAGCGCCCACGCAATGCTTTTGCGCAGCACCGAAGGCGAAGCGTTCGCTAATCCCAAGCGGCGGCCGCGCATCGAATATTTCAAGGACGCAACCGCGCAGATCCTGTTCGAGGCAGAAGCGGGCCCGGTGAAGAGCATTCCGACGCTGCCCGCGGCAATCGATGCCGCGACCACCGCGGCGTGGATCAAAGGTACCCTGATCGGCGAAACGCCGGTGCCGTTGCCGATCGTGAACCAGTTGGCATGCTGCCTGTACGGGACGGGCTACACGAACGACATGAATCAGGCCAAAGCCATCGTGGCAGTCGAGACCGGCAGCCTGGCCGCCGCCTGATGCTAATTCCAGTGCTACGACGCACGCCCGGCGGGGACTCATGCTGAAAGTCATGATTGTCGATGAAGCGGTCGAGCGCGCCGAAGTATTGCAGCAGGCGCTCACGCGCGCGGGTTACGAAGTCATCGCCTATGTGCCGTCGACGTTCGACCTGCATCGTCAGGTCGGCGCATTAAAGCCCGATATCATCATCATCGACACCGACTCGCCCGATCGCGACACGCTCGAAAACCTGTGCGTGGTCACCCGCGACGATCCGCGTCCGGTCGTGATGTTCACTCACGACGGCGATAGCGACAAAATCCGCGCCGCCACCCAGGCCGGCGTGAGCGCGTACGTCGTCGACGGCATGTCCGGCGAGCGCATCGGGCCGATCATCAACGCCGCCATCGCGCGTTTCGAGCAGTTTCAGGCGTTGAAGCGGGAACTCGACGACATCGAAGAAAAGCTCGCCGATCGCAAAGTGATCGAGCGGGCCAAGGGGATCCTGATGAAAAGCCGCAATCTGTCGGAAGAAGACGCGTTCCGGGCATTGCGCAAACAGGCGATGGAGAGCAACGCGCGGCTCGCCGATGTATCGCGTCAACTGATAGCGGTCGCCGGCCTGATCGCCTAGTGTCCTGAGTCTGAAATTCACTGATAGATTCGCAAAAAATTTCACGGGCCGATGCGTTTCAAAAGTGTCGAAATCGGTGCCAGACGAGAAGCAAACCACAGCCAGGTTGGGCACCTGGCGAGGATTTGCGACAAAGTATGGCGCCGATTCTCGACATATTTTGATCAGCGAATTTCAGACTCAGGACACTCACGACACACTTCATATTGATGCACAGGGCGTGGATGGTGCACCGCAACAGTGCGGAAGTTCTTCGTAGTACGTCTCCAGAATAACGGGGTACTTAATAGTAAAAACAATATATTAGATCGTTTCCCAATGCGTGGCATGGCGTTTGCTAATAGCTATGCATTGAGTGGCATCCAACGACGGATGCACGATCGAATTGGACAACGGCGTCCATTGTTTCGGGGCAGATATGCCCGCGGAAGAATGGACGCCAATTTTTTTGGCGCCACACCAGGGCGCCACGCGGATTCAACCAAAGACGGGAGCACGGCATGAGTGACGAGGCAAAAAATGCACATGGAACCATCATTGCGGCAGCGCCGAGCGACACGCGCCGCGAGTTCCTGCGCCGCGGCAGCGCGCTCACGGGGGCCGCGATCATGAGCCTGGTGCCGGACGCGATACGCCAGGGCGCGTGGGCCGCGGGGTCGGATGCGCCGGAAAAAACCGAACTGAAAATAGGCTTCATTCCGCTTACCGACTGCTCGTCGGTCGTCATGGCTTCGGTGATGGAGTTCGACAAAAAGTACGGCATCAAGATCATTCCCAGCAAGGAAGCGTCGTGGGCATCGGTGCGCGACAAGCTGGTCAACGGCGAACTCGACGCGGCGCATGTGCTCTACGGCCTGATCTACGGCGTGCAGATGGGCATCGGCGGGCCGAAGAAGGACATGGCGGTGCTGATGAGCCTGAACAACAACGGCCAGGCGATCACGTTGTCGAAAAAGCTCCACGACAAGGGCGTGACTGACGGCGCGAGCCTGAAAGTCCTGATGGATAAGGAAAAGCGCGAGTACACGTTTGCGCAGACCTTCCCGACCGGCACGCACGCGATGTGGATTTACTACTGGCTCGCCGCCAACGGTATCAACCCGTTTACCGACGCCAAGATCATCACGGTGCCGCCGCCGCAGATGGTCGCCAATATGCGCGTAGGCAACATGGACGGCTTCTGCGTCGGCGAGCCGTGGGGTAACCGCGCGATCGTCGACGGCATCGGTTTTACCGCGGTGACGACGCAGGCGATCTGGAAAGACCATCCGGAAAAAACCCTCGGGACCACCGCCGAATTCGTTGCCAAGTACCCGAATACCGCGCGCGCGATGACCGCTGCCGTGCTGGAAGCCGGACGCTGGATCGATTCGTCGCTGTCGAACCGCCAGAAAACCGCGCAGACCGTGGCCGACAAGTCGTACGTGAACACGGATTCCGACGTGATCCTGGCACGCATGCTGGGACGCTACGAGAACGGCATCGGCAAGAAATGGGACGAGCCCGATTACATGAAATTCTACAACGACGGCATGGTCAATTATCCATACCTGTCCGACGGCATGTGGTTCCTGACGCAGCACCGGCGCTGGGGGCTCTTGAAGGAAGAACCCGATTACCTGGCAATCGCGAAAAAGGTCAATCGCATCGACATTTACAAAGAGGCGGCGGCGGCCACCAAGACGCCGTTGCCGAAATCGGACTTCCGCACTTCCAAGCTGATCGACGGCGTCGTGTGGGACGGCCGCGAACCGAAGAAGTACGCGGGCGGCTTCAAGATCAAGGTGGCTTGATATGGCTCGTGATTCCTCAAGGAGAACCGTATGAGTGCTGCAATCCTGACGCACGGGAAGTTCGTGAGCGAAGTGCCGGCGCCGGTGCCCGCGCCGGTCGCCGTGCCGGCGCCGGAACCCGCGGCGTTGCCGCCACCGGTGCGCCGGCGCACGCCGCTCGTCGAGCGCTATGCCGAAGAGCTCGCGGAATTTTTCCGTCAGTTGATCCCGGTCGTGTTCGGGCTCGCGTTGTTCGTAGTGGCGTGGGCGATCATCTCGCAGAGCAGCACTTTGCCCGGCCCGGTGAAAACCTGGCATTCGGCGGTGCAGGTTTTCGGCGACCCGTTTTATCGCAAGGGCCCCAACGATCAGGGTATAGGCTGGAACATCCTGAACTCGCTCGGCCGCGTCGGCATCGGCTTCGGGCTCGCCGCGCTGATCGGGATTCCGCTCGGCTTCATGATCGGCCGCTTCAGGTTCCTCTCACACATGACCTCGCCCATTGTCAGCCTCTTGAGGCCGGTGTCGCCGCTCGCGTGGCTGCCGATCGGGCTGCTCGTGTTCAAGGCCGCGAATCCGGCGGCGATCTGGGTGATATTTATCTCCAGCATCTGGCCGATGATCATCAACACCGCCGCCGGCGTGCGCGAAGTGCCGCAGGATTATCTTAACGTCGCCAAGGTGCTGAACCTGTCCGAGTGGAAGGTATTCACGCGCATTCTGTTTCCCGCGGTACTGCCTTTCATGCTGACCGGCATACGCCTGGCGATCGGCGTCGCGTGGCTCGTTATCGTCGCCGCGGAGATGCTGACCGGCGGCGTCGGCATCGGCTTCTGGGTGTGGGACGAATGGAACAACCTGAATGTCGAGCACATCATCATCGCGATCTTCACGGTCGGCATCGTCGGCCTCCTGCTCGAGCAGGCGCTGATGCTGCTCGCGCGCCGCTTTGAATACCGCTAACCGGAGATGAGCATGGAGAAATTCGTATCCGTCGAGCAGGCGAACATGTCGTTCAAAACCAAGCACGGCAGCTTTATCGCGCTCAAGGACGTCAACGTCTCGATCCGCGAAGGCGAGTTCGTGACGTTGATCGGCCATTCGGGGTGCGGCAAGTCCACGCTGCTGAACATGGTCGCCGGATTGCTGCAGCCGACCAGCGGCGTGCTGTTGTGCGCGGGGCGCGAAATAGCGGGTCCCGGGCCCGACCGCGGCGTGGTGTTCCAGAACCACTCGCTGCTGCCGTGGCTGACCTGCGCGCAGAACGTCCACCTGGCGGTCGAGCGCGTGTTCGGTGCGACCGAAACGAAAGCGCAGTTGAAGGCGCGGACTATGAAAGCGCTGGAACTCGTCCAACTCGCCCATGCCGCGGACAAGCGGCCCAACGAAATTTCCGGCGGCATGAAGCAGCGCGTCGGCATCGCGCGCGCACTGTCGATGGAACCCAAGGTGCTGCTGCTCGACGAGCCGTTCGGCGCGCTCGACGCGCTGACCCGCGCCCACCTGCAGGACGAACTTCTCAAGATCGTCACTAAAACCGGCAGCACCGTGTTGATGGTCACCCATGACGTCGACGAAGCCGTGCTGCTGTCGGACCGCATCGTGATGATGACCAACGGGCCGGCGGCCACCGTCGGCGACATCGTGGAAGTCGATCTGGCGCGGCCGCGCGCGCGCCTGGCGCTCGTCAACGATCAGCGTTATCACCAGTTGCGTGGACGCGTCCTCGAATTCCTTTATCAGAAACAACTCAGGCCGGCGGCATGAAAGCAGGATTGAGGATCGAGGAGTGAGGATTGAGAAAATGGAAAAGCGTCATGGCAAGGTCTATTTGATCGGCGCGGGTCCGGGCGATCCGGAATTGCTCACGCTGAAAGCCGTGCGCGCGCTGGCGCGCGCCGACGTGGTGATGATCGACGATCTGGTCGACCGCCGGGTGCTTGAGTTTGCGCCGGCCGCGCGCGTGATCGAAGTCGGCAAGCGCGGCGGCTGCAAGTCGACGCCGCAGGCGTTCATCGAGCGGTTGATGGTGCAGCTCGCTACACGCGGCAACATCGTCGTGCGCCTCAAGGGCGGGGATCCATTCGTATTTGGCCGCGGCGGCGAAGAAATGCTGACGCTTGCGCGCGCCGGCATCGAATGCGAGGTCATTCCCGGCATCACGGCCGGGATCGGCGTGCCGGCCGCGCTGGGAATCCCCGTCACCCATCGGGGGCTCGCGCGCGGCGTCACTTTCGTCACCGGCCACACGCGCGAGGGCGCCGGTCCCGACTGGGCGGCGCTCGCGCGCATCGATACCACACTCGTGATTTACATGGGCCTGCAGCGCATCGCCGGGATTGCCGCGGCGCTGCAGGCGGCGGGCATGCCCGGCACGACGCCGGCCGCGGCCATCCAGCACGGCACGACAGAGCTGCAGCGGCACGTGATAGCGACGCTCGCCACGCTCGGTACGGCGGCGCGCAACGCAGAGCTTGGCAGTCCCGCGCTGATCGTGATCGGCGCAGTGGTCGGGCTCGCGTCTGCGTCCGAACTCGCGCTTGCGCAGTTGCGCAGCGCCTAAGATTCGAGGAGTACGTGAAATGCAAAAGATGAAGCTGGTCATGATCGGCAACGGCATGGCGGGCGTGCGCACGCTCGAAGAGCTGCTGAAAATTTCGCCGGAGCTCTACGACATCACCGTGTTCGGCGCGGAGCCGCACGCGAACTACAACCGCATCCTGCTGTCGCCGGTGCTGGCGGGCGAGATGACGCTCAAAGAGATCATGCTGAACGATCTCGACTGGTATGCGGCCAACCGGATCAAGCTGCATCTGAATAAAAAGATCGTCAAGATCGATCGCGTCGCGAGGAAAGTAATCGCCGCCGACGGCACCGAAGCCGAATACGACCGCCTGCTGCTCGCGACCGGATCGAATCCTTTCATCCTGCCGGTTCCCGGCGTCACGCTCGAGGGCGTGATCTCGTACCGCGATATCCAGGACACGAACGCGATGATAGACGCGGCGTCGCGCTTCAAGCATGCGGTGGTGATCGGCGGCGGTCTGCTCGGCCTCGAGGCAGCCAACGGCTTGAAGCTGCGCGGCATGAGCGTGACCGTCGTGCATTTGATGGAATGGCTGATGGAGCGCCAGCTCGACCGCACGGCAGCGGGCATGCTGCAGCAATCGCTCGAAGCCAAGGGCCTGAGCTTTCTACTGAAAACGCAAACCGCGGAGATCGTCGGCAACAGCGAGGACGGCAAGGGCGGCCGCGTCAGGAGCGTGCGCTTCAAGGACGGCGCCGAAGTGCCCGCTGACCTGGTGGTGATGGCGGTTGGCATACGGCCGAACACGGAGCTGGCGCAGGCGGCGGGCCTGTATTGCAATCGCGGCATCGTGGTCAGCGACACGATGCAGACTTACGATCCGAAAGTTTACGCGGTCGGCGAGTGCGTCGCGCATCGCGGCATTGCGTACGGCCTGGTGGCGCCGCTCTTCGACATGGCGAAGGTGTGCGCGAATCATCTCGCGCATTTCGGCATCGGGCGCTACCAGGGCTCGGTGCTGTCGACCAAGCTGAAAGTGACGGGCGTCGATCTCTTTTCCGCCGGCGATTTTTCGGGCGGGCCGGACACCGAGGAGATCGTGCTGCACGATTCGGTCGGCGGCGTCTACAAGCGGCTCGTGCTGCGCGACAACCGGGTGATCGGCAGCGTGCTCTACGGTGACACCGTCGACGGCGCTTACTATTTTCAGTTGCTGCGCGACAAGCAGGACATCCACGAAATCCGCGATCACCTGATGTTCGGGCAGTCGCATCTGGGCAACAGCGGCCACCAGGGGCAGAACAAGGCCGCCGCGATGGCCGACACGATGGAGGTCTGCGGCTGCAATGGCGTGTGCAAAGGCACGATCGTCAAAGCGATTAAGGAGCAGGGGCTCTTCACGCTCGACGACGTGCGCAAGCACACGAAAGCATCGAGTTCGTGCGGATCGTGCACGGGCCTGGTCGAGCAGATCCTCGCCTCGACGGTCGGCGGCGCGTATCAGCCCGCGCAAAGCAAAAACAAGCCCGTGTGCGGCTGCACCGAGCATACGCACGAGGAAGTGCGGCGCACGATACGCGAGCAGCATTTGCTGGCGATACCCGCGGTCATGCAGTTCATGGAATGGAGCTCGCCGAACGGATGCGCGACGTGCCGGCCGGCGCTCAATTACTACCTGCTGTCGACGTGGCCGCACGAAGCCGTCGACGATCCGCAATCGCGCTTCATCAACATGCGCGGCACCACCGAATACGTGCCGTCTTTCTGGATATTGGCGTGCGCGCGCTCGTTGATGAAGCGCGATTGCGGATCGTCG
>JBKJMN010000395.1:0-9711 GCA_046596405.1 Burkholderiales bacterium | reverse complement strand
GATCCGCATCATTGTCGCCTCGTCACCGGGTACCGCGAGCGATTTCTTCGCGCGCTCGCTCGGCGAGGAACTGAGCGCTTTTTACAAACAGCGCATCGTGATCGACAATCGCGCGGGTGCGGGCGGACTCATCGGCAACAACATGGTCTCGAAAGCGAATGCCGACGGCTACACGTTGGGTATGGTCGATGTCACGCGCATCATCACCGAGCTCATGCGCGATCGCGCGCCGTACAGCGCGCTCGCCGACATCGTCGGCGTCACGCACGTCGCGTCGATCACCAATGTGCTCGCGGTAACCAACGCGCTGCCGGTGCGCACCGCGCCGGAATTCGTCACGCACGCCCGCGCCCGTCCCGGCGAGCTCAATTACGCGTCGCTCGGCATCGGATCGGCGTCGCATCTCGCCGGCGAAGTCTTCACGCAGGCCGTCGGCATTGCCGCGGTGCACGTGCCGTTCCGTAATCTCTATGACTCCATCATCGAGATGGGACTGGGCCGCGTGCACTACGCCGTGTTCACTTTGCCGGCGGTATTGCCGCCACTGCGCGAAGGACGCATGCGCGCGCTCGCCGTGATGACGCCGCAACGCAGTCCGGCATTGCCGGGCGTGCCGGCGATTGCCGAGGTCGGCCTGCCTGAAGCGCAGTTCGACAGCTGGTCGGGCATCGTCGCGCCCAAGGGCACGCCGCGGCGCATCGTTGAGCAGCTGCACGGCGACATCGTACGCGGGTTGCGCAAGGCCGCGCTGCGCGAGCTTTTCGTGCGGCAGGGCGCGGAGTCGACGCCGGAAGGCACCCCCGACGGTTTCACGCGCATGATGCGCGAGGAATACCTGCGCTATCAGGCATTGATAAAAGAGGGCGGGATCAAGCCCGAATAGCGGCGTAACCCGCCGCTTACGGCTGCAACCATTTTTCCATTAAAATGTCATACCTTGAGTCGCGCCACGGTGTGAATAATTCGAGTGCGCGTTCGCTTCAATTGGCAGGAGGCTCCATGATTAGTTCGATCTTGTTGAAAGCTGCACTGGCTGCAGCATTGGCGGCTGCCGCGGGGGCGCAGGCCGCCTCGATCCCGGAAGGCATGCCGTCAAGTCCCCAGGTCATTCCGAACGCCTCGACCGATCGCTTCTTGGGCGGCGTCCGCGATTTCGGCACCGGGCAGCCTTCGCCGAGTATCGTTTACTCGACCGGCGGCCTGGCGCAGGCGACCAATTCACCGGAAGCTCTTAAAGGCCCGTCTGTATTGTCGACCGGCACGCCGCCCGCACGCGGGCCGCTGAGCGCGAGTACCCTGCAGGGCGGCACGCTCGAGCGACGCACCAATCAGCCTTACTCGATTCCGCCGAATACGCTCGAGCGGCGGACGAATACGCCGTATCCGGTTCAGTCGCCCTGGGGGCACTGAGGATTGCGGCCGCATAAAAAAACCCCGCAGCAGCGGGGTTTTTGTTGGGGCGAAGGCGCCATGCATCTGCCCATCATGGCAACACCTCAACGCTGATCTTGGCGTCTTTTATGAGTTTCTTCCACATTTGCAGGTCGCTCACGATCATGTCGTGAAACCCGCGCGGCGTCGAAGTCGCGACCTGGAGGCCGTTTTTCTCGAAGCGCTGCGAGATTTCGGGCGTCAGCAGTTCCTTGCTCATGATCGCGTTCAGCTTGTCGACGATCGCCTTCGGTGTGCGCGCGGGCGCCACGATTCCCCACCAGCCGGTGTTGTAGTAACCCGGCACGGTTTCAGCGATCGTCGGAATATCGGGAAAGGCTTTGAGGCGCTCCTGATGGCCGACGCCGAGGATCCTGACCCGTCCCGCCTGGTGGAGCGGCAGAAGCTGCAGCAACCCGGTGACGATCAGTTGCACGTTGCCGGCGATGAGGTCGTTGATCGCCAGCGAGCTGCCTTTGTACGGCACATGCACGAGCTCGATGCCGGTGAGCGTCATCAGTTGCGCGGCCCCCAGATGATTGGGCGTGCCCACACCCGGTGATGCGACATTGAGCTTGCGCGGTTGCGCGCGCGCGAGGTCGATGAGTTCCTTGATGGTGTTCGCCGGCAGGCTCGCCGTGACCGCGATCGCGTAAGGCACGTAGGTCGCCAGCCCGATTGTCGCAAAATCATTCAGCGGGTCGTACGGTATTTTGGCGCCCATGAGCGCGGGGCCGGATACGAGCCCGCCGGTGGTGCCGAGCAACAGCGTGTAACCGTCGGGCGCCGCCTTCGCGCCGAGCGCGTGTCCTATCGTCGCCGCCGCCCCGCCCCGATTGTCGATGACGACCGCTTGCCCGAGCGCTTTGGCGAATATCGCGCCCAGTTCCCGTCCGGTGAAATCGGTGCCCGCGCCGGGTGGATAGGGCACGATGATGCGGATGGGCTTGGTGGGGTAAGGCGTTTGCGCAGAGGCGCGATCGCCGGCGATCGACATCAGCGCGGCCATGAATAAAAGCGCCACGCTTACGACTTCGCGTTGCACCGTCGGCAGTATCGTCATTGCGATCCCTCCTCGACCCTATTGTATCGGACACCCGTCGCGCGGGATAAAATGGCGTCAGCTCAAACAAGGACAACCAATGAAAATCGCCATTCTCGATGATTACCAGCAGATCGCCATGCAGTCCGCCGACTGGAGTTCGCTGCCTCAAGGCACCGACGTCAAGTCGTTCAGCCAGCACATCGCCGATCAGACGGAGCTCGTCCAGCAACTGCAGCCGTACGAAGTGATCATCGCAATGCGCGAGCGTACGCCGTTTCCCGCGCAAGTTATCGATGCGCTGCCTAACCTTAAGCTGCTCGTGAGCACCGGCGCGCGCAATGCGAGCATAGACTCGGCGGCATGCGAGCGGCGCAAGATTGCTCTGAGCGGCTCGCATGGCACCAAGAGCGCGCAGAGCTCGACCTCCGAAGTCGCGTGGGCGCTGATGCTGGCGCTGGCGAAGCGCCTGCCGCAGTCGGAGAAGGCGATGCGTTCGAGTGGCTGGCAGGAGCACGTGATGACCGAATCGCTCGCGGACAAAACGCTCGGCGTACTGGGTCTGGGCCGTCTCGGCCAGTTTGTCGCCAAATACGGCCAGGCGTTCGGCATGAAAGTGATCGCGTGGAGTCCCAATTTGACGGACGAGCGCGCGGCCGCAGTATCCGTGCGTCGAGTCACGAAAGAAGCGCTGTTCAAGGAGGCCGACTTTATTTCGGTGCACATGGTGTTAAGTCAGGCCACGCGCGGGATCGTCGGCGCGGCGGAGCTTGCCGCGATGAAGCCGGGCGCCTATATCATCAACACGTCGCGCGGGCCGCTGATCGACGAGCTGGCGCTCATCAATGCGCTGCAAGCGAAGAAAATTGGCGGCGCCGGCCTCGACGTGTTCTGGACCGAGCCGCTGCCCAAAGACCACGTGCTGCGCCAACTTGACAACGTCGTGCTCACGCCGCACATCGGCTATGTCGTCGACGACAACATGAAAATGTTCTATCAGAACGCATTACGGAACATCCAGAACTGGATCGCGGGGGAGCCGCTGACGCCGATGAAGTAATCAGCCTCCCGGTTTCTTCGTGAGTATCGCCGACCAGCGCGTGATTTCCGACTGCAGAAATTTCCCGAATTCCTCCGGACTACTGCTCTTCGCAACGAGGCCCATGTCCGTGAGCCGTTTGCTCAACTCCGGGTTGCCGAGCGCCGCGACGATTTCGGTGTTCAGTTTATGCACGACTGCCCGCGGTGTGCGCGCGGGCGCGAATATACCGCCCCAGCTCGAGAAATCGTAGCCGGCAACGCCGGCCTCGGCGGCGGTCGGAATGTCCGGAAATGATGGATTGCGCTGCGCCGTGGTGACCGCGAGCGCGCGTAAAAAACCGCCTTTGATGTGCGGCCCCGCGGCGGCCAGCGGATCGATCATAAACGTGATGCGGTTCGCGATCAGGTCCGGATGCGCGGCGGAGCTCCCTTTGTACGGGACTTCCGTCATCTTGCCGAGCGGGCCCGCCGTCTGCGCGAAAAGCAGCGTCGCGAGTTGCTGGGGGCTGCCTTCGCCGGTGGTGCCGTAAGTAAGCTTGCCCGGATTGTCCTTGATGAACTTCAAGAGTTCCGGCAGCGATTTCACCGGCGACTGCGCGCTCACCGCAATTACGTACGGCGTGAGGTGCGTCAGCGATACTGGCGCAAAATCCTTGACGGCGTCGAACGGCAGGTCGGTCATCAGGATGTGGATGGTCGCCATATTGGCCGCCGCCTGCAGCAGCGTGTAGCCGTCGGGCTCGGCTTTCGCGACCATTGCCGCGCCGACGGTGTTGGAGGCGCCGGGCCTGTTGTCGATGATCACCGGCTTGCCCAGCGACGTGGATAGTTTTTCGCCGAGCAGGCGCGCGACCAGATCGCTCGGCCCGCCGGTCGTGACGGGGACGATGAAGCGGATGCTCTTGGACGGGTATGCCGTTTGACCGATTGCCGTGAATGGCGCAATAGCGATGGCGATAGCTGCAGCGGCGATGAATAGGTGACGCATTGCCTTCTCCCCCGATTGTTATCCTGCGATGGTCAGTATAGAACCGAATCACCAGCGTAACGCATCAGGTTGCTTCGTCAAACTTCTACACATCCTGCAGCGACACTTACCATGCGGCTTTCGACTTTCAGCGCCTGGATGCGGTCGGCCCTGAGTTTTCCGCCCCGCCGATTCCGCTAAATTTCCTCCAAAAAAAAGAGGGTCGATGACCCTCTTCACGAAAGATCAAAGTGGCATTACTTCTTGAGCGGCGCCTTGGCATCCTTCGCTTTCGTATCCTTCACCGCATCCTTCGACTCGATGCTCGTCGCGGTCATGCGATACTGAATGGTGACTTTGCCACCCTTCTTCAACTCGCCGGTGACTTTGGTGTCTTTGTCGCGCGCGATCTCCCATTTCTCCTTGTCCTTCTCCACCACGATCTTGGTGTCGGTGACTTCCAGCACCGGGCCGGTGACCTGATAGGCCATGGCCGCGGAGGCAACCAGCATTAGTGCGGCGCCTACAGCAATCGAACGTTTCATGAAATACCTCCTTCAGGTCAGGTTGACGGGGAATGACACGATAGGCAATTACAGTGAATACGGCAATATAAATCTGACGTTTAACCGTATTCGTCGAACTGCTTCAGCTCCTGCGGCGATACGTACCACACGGCATTCGATTTCCAGAAGATGCTGCTCTCCGGACGCGCGCGGGGATCGGCGTCGAGCAGGCCGGCCGGTATCAGCATGTTCTCCGTAGTGGTGACCTTATGTGGCACGCGCGTTCCGCATGCTGTGCAGAACGCCACTGCAAAGCGCCTGGCGCCCGGCAGATCGAAGCGCTTCACCAGCGATTCCCCCGCGAGCCATTTGAACTGATTCTCGGGGAGAAATGCATTCGCCGCGTGCGCCGCGCCGCTCGCTTTCTGGCAGCGGGTGCAGTGGCAATAGCGAAACGCCGTGAACGGCGGCGTGACTTCGAATTTTATGGAGCCGCATAGGCAGCTTCCGGGGATAGCTTCGGATGGCATGGACGCTCCTGGTGTGCCGTATTAATTTTTTGTGCCCGACATTCTCTCTAATTTCATCATTTGCCGCCGGCATGGAGAAAAGGTTTGAATTATTCGTAGGATGCGTCCTCGTGGATTACGCAGGCCGTAGATGACGCCGGCATTCTTCATCTCCCCGCCAAGAATTTGAGGGCAACTCGTAATGTTAAATGCTGATATTAACCATGATCGGTGGTCGCAGCTGTGCGCGCAGCTGTCACGCCATAGGAATCGTTCCGCACCTCAAGATCGTGCTACCGCCAGAGCGCCCGCGCACCACGCGGCAGCGCCGAGCACGGCGCAGTCCCCGCTCATGGCGCCGACAATCTGCAGGCCGAGCGGCAACCCGCGGGGACCTTGACCTGAAGGGATCGTGAGCGCAGGAGCGCCGCACAAAGTCCAGATCGCGCAGAACGAGGCGTCGCCGGTGAACTTGAGTCCCGCCGGCGCTTCGCCGGTGGCCGGCGGGGTGATGAGCGCATCGTATGCGCCGATGAACTCGTCGTATTGACCGATGAGGTCGGTGCGCAGAGCGAGCGCCGCGGCGTATTCCTCTTTCGTTACCCGCACCCCGCCCTCGACATAGTCGATGAACTCGGTGCTGACGAGATCGCCCCAGCCCGCGAGTTTGGCGGCGTAGCGGTCGGCAATTTCGCGTAACTGGATCGCCTTGACCGCTTGCATCGCGCGATCGAAATCCGGCGGCAGTTCGATTTCAATTACCTCGGCGCCGGCATCGCGCAATCGTCGTACGCTGGCGGCGAAGTTGCCGGCCTGCTGTGCGTCTGCGAGCGGCCAGAGCGGGGTGCGCACCGCGGCAAGCCGCGGCGGTTTTGTCGGTGCAGTTAGTGGCGAGAGCGCGGCGGGGCCACCCGGCAAAGTTGCCGGCGTCATCATGCATGTCGCCACATGCGCCGCGTCTGCGACCGAGCGTGCGATGACTCCGATATGGTCCAGGGTGTGGCTCAGCGGAAACACGCCGTCGGTGGGAATAAGACCGTAGCTCGGTTTGTAGCCCACGACACCGCAATAGGCCGCCGGCCGAATGACCGAGCCGCGCGTCTGCGTGCCGATAGCGGCGGGCACGAAGCCGGCGGCGACAGCAGCGGCGGAACCGCTCGATGAGCCGCCCGGCGTATGCGCTGCATTCCACGGATTGCGCGTTTTGCCGGCATGCTGGGTGGCGAATTCGGTAGTAACGGTTTTGCCGTTGACAAAGGCGCCGGCCGCTTCCAGCCGCGACACGGCAGTTGCCGAGCGCTCCGGGACGTGATTGGCGTAGACGGCGGATCCCATGCGGGTCGGCACACCCGCCGTATCGATGACGTCCTTAACGCCGATTGGCACACCGAGCAGCGGCAGGTCCGCGCCGGCGGCGCGTTCGCGGTCGCGTTGTGCGGCGCAATCGAGTGCCCCCACGGCGTCGAGATGCGCCCAGGCCTGTATGTGAGTGTCGAGCGCTTCAATCCGGGCGATGCCGGCGCGCGTGAGTTCGGCGCTGGTGAGCGTACCGCTGCGCATGCGCGCGAGTGCATCGATAACGCCGGGCGGCATGTTTTTCATGTGGCAACCTGTTGATCGGGTGAAGTAGGGATCCATGATCCGTCCCGGGCCACCTTGGGTATCTCTGCCGCTTCCAGCCCCACCAACCCCATTCGTTCAAGTGTCCGGGCGTCGGCGGCGAAAGTGCGTCCCGTCATCAACCGCGCCATCTCAATCAGCGTATCAATCGCCGTCGTCGGCGTACCTGTCGCCTTACCTAACTCACTTATCGGAATCAATCCCGTAGGCACGTCTTCCGTCACGTATTTGT
Organism: Burkholderiales bacterium; assembly: GCA_046596405.1. Taxonomy (GTDB): domain Bacteria; phylum Pseudomonadota; class Gammaproteobacteria; order Burkholderiales; family SG8-41; genus PALSA-1004. The sequence goes on along the minus strand of JBKJMN010000395.1, from coordinate 2,363 downwards.
GGTTGAGCGTGCCCGCAGCCTTGTTCGCCACGTAAGGCCCGTCCGGCTCGGCGGTCAAGCGCTGAAATGTTTTCACAAGATCGGTTTCGCGCACCTTGTACGCGCGCTCGATCCAGTCGACGAGGCTTGGAACGTTTACGTTGAGCGCCGCCGCAATCGCCATGCGCTCGGCGTCGATCGCTTCGTAGATGCGCGCTACCGCCGGCGTCACGCCTTCGCCGTAAAACAGATAACCGCCGCCGCGCTCGATCCGCGCTGCGTTCGCGATGCAGTTAGCGACATGGAGTATCGCGTTCACGTTCATCAGGCCCGTGTGCAGTATGTCGGGTGCGGCGACCGCTTGCGGAAATAGAGCAACCAAACGTGCGTGTGCAGCCGCACTATGACTGCCCGGAAACGCCGCGATCTGCATCCAGCGCTTGTGGGTGGTCTGGCGCATCGCGGTCGGCCCGACCCGGCGCATCGCGTACGGATAGGTATCGGTCTCCGCAAGTTCGATCCCGGCACGGCAGCCCGCACGGTCGAGTTCGCGCCGCACGACGAGCGAACCGCCGGTATTGCCCTGCATAAGCAGGATCGTTTGCCCGTCGATGAGCAGTGGCGCCAATGCGCGTGCCACGGTCGGCTGAGTATTGCCGCCGGACACGACGATGATGAGATCCGCGCCATCAACCGCGGCGCGCAGGTCCGTGGTCGCGAGATCGAGGTGCGCGAAACCGCCGGGCTTGCCTTCAACGTCGATTCCGCCGCGCGCGCGGATCGCGGTCAGCTTGGCGTCATCGATATCGGTGAGCCGCAGGCGATAACCCATCAAGCCAAGGTTGGCGACGAGCCGGAAGCCGCCGGGACCGGCGCCGATAATGGCAACAGTTTTGATTTCGCTGGGGTTGCTAAGCACGATAATTCCGCAGTATCGATTGCGGTCTGTCCGTGGTCCTGACCGTGAGGAAAACTTTTACGTACTCCACAGCCATATTGACGACGCGGCGCACGACTTCCGCGCCTTTGTCGACGTCGACCGCCGCCGGATTGCCGTTGCCGCCGGAGGGCGAGAAATCGTGAACTTCCATGTAAAGGCCGAAGACGCCTTCGCCTACCTTGACCTGGTGAGACGACGCGAGCTTCATGCCTTCGAACTCCTGCCAGTCCTGCGGTTCCGGCGGAACTTTCATGCGCACTGCGCCGGGCAGGCAATAACTCAGCATCGAGGTTACGCGTTCGTCGCCATGGCCGTGCGCCGATCCGAGCTTGGGATAAAGGTCATGCGTGCTTTTCTCGGCCAGCACCACCGGATTGATGTAGCCCATGATCACGCCGTACTTTTCGCGAATCTCGCGCCCCGCGTGCTCCATGATCGGCTCGTTGGTCTGGTGCGAATTGACGAGCAGCACATGCTTGAATCCGTCCTTCACGAGCGCTTCGCAAATGTCGTAAATCAGCCGGCGCAGCGTGTCCGGTTGGAGAGAGATCGTGCCGCAAAAGTTGCGATGGCGCGACGAATAGCCGTAGCTCAGCAGCGGAGCCACGACGGCGCCCGTCTCAACCGCGATTCGCTTCGTGAGTTCGAACACGAGCAGCCCGTCGGTGCCCATGGGACCCAGCGTCCCGTTCTGTTCGTGGGTTCCAATCGGCACCAGCACCGCGGCGCCGCGATCGCGCGCGGCCTCCACTTCCTTCCACGTCATGTAAGCGAGTTCGACCTGCGACATCTTTGTTTCTCCGCTTTGATTGATTCACATCGACGCCAGGAGCGCATGACATGGAACACGCGTGCGTTGCCCCTAGTGGTAGTCCTCTTCGCGCTGGTGGCGTACGGCAAGTATCGTCACATCCGACGGACCATCAATTTCGAAGAGGGCGACATAGCCTGCTGAGTCGAACTTAATCACGAGCTCGCGCAAAAGCGGTTTGTCTGGCACGGCCTTGCGGCATGAAAATGGCGATAGAGTAAGCAACTCTATTCCAGCGCGAATCGCATCCAGCGCGTGCTCTGCGGCCGCCACGTCCAGCGCGAGCAAAAAATCGTACAGTCGCAGAAGGTCGTCCTCGGCATCCGCTGTAAAGCGGATGCGATATCGGTTCATTTGCGCAACTTGGCCTGTGCCTTGGCGAGCCTTGCCGCAAGCTTGGTCATCACGGTTTCTGCAGGAATATAAAGGTTGTCAGCCCGTGCCCGTGCGCCGCTTGCTATGCCTCTTGCAATGAACAATTGCCGCGTGCGCCGGAAGTCCACGTTGCGAGCGACCGAGTCAAACAGGAAAGCCGACAGGGTTTCGCCTTTTGCCAGTACGGACTCCGCCTCGCGACGCAGCTTGGGGGTCACGCGCAGGGGCGGCAGTGTCTTGGTTTTCATAAAATAACCT
>JBKJMN010000256.1:0-2527 GCA_046596405.1 Burkholderiales bacterium | reverse complement strand
CCATGCCGGTATCCGGCGGCATGGCAGCGAAGAGCGCTTTATATGCGCTAAGGCCGCCGGCCGAGCCACCGATACCGACCACGAAATTAGGGCGTGTAGTTTCCATGGCCGGGGTTAACGCTCAAACTTTCGATCGTGCAGACTCTTCAAGCAGGCTCCCAGATCAAATGCGTTCAACATTGACTCCAACTGCACGCCCGGGAACGGCCCCGAATCGACGCGTTGCAGGTTTCGTCGGGCGCGCCCGTTACGAAGCGTGCGCGCTCGCCACGCTGCCCATGCACTTTCCATCAGGCTCTTTCACCTTTGCCTCATTTTGTGCGACTCGGATCTATTTTTATCAAGCTCTTTGGTCTGACCGGTGTCGGCGGCAATATCAACTGGTAGCAAGGCAATTCCATCGTCACTCAAAACCAATTTGTGAACGTCGCTGGAATGGCCCATGCCGCGAGACTTGACAATGTACAGTCCCCGGATGCGCCTTTTGCCGGCGTTTTCTTCCAATTCTCTAACCACGAGCCAGGTGTCAATTAAAGACGAGACGCCGACTTCGCCGCTCGTGTAATTTTGTGCAGTCGAGGAAACAAGGCTGGTAAAAAAGCCGGTTATACCCCTGGATTTTAGAAGATCAATCATGCGGGTCACCATTGACTGGATTTCACGCTGGCTTCCCTCCGCAATCAGGCTGGTCAGGGGATCTATGACAACGGATCGCGGGTCGAAACTTTCAATGGTCTTGTATAAATCCAGCAAATGCATCTCTAAACCAAAAAAGGAGGGACGGGTTGACACAATCTTCAAGAGTCCTTTTTTTACCAATGGCGCCAGATCAAAACCGATAGAACGCAGGTTTTGGATGAGCTGGCCGGAAGATTCCTCATAAGACAGGAACAGACATCGTTCTCCGCGGTTGCACCTTTCTACTGCGAATGCAGCCGCGAGGCTGGTTTTTCCGGTTCCTGCGGTACCGGAAACGAGTATCGTGCTGCCCCTGGTAAACCCCCCGCCCTTGAACATTTTATCCAGCGACGGGATGCCCGTCGAAACCCTCTTGAGGGTGCCAGGCTGATCGAGTCCTGCGGCAGTGATGGGAATTACTGAAAGTCCATCTTTGTCGATGACGAAAGGATATTCGTTGGTTCCATGCTGTGAGCCGCGATATTTAATTATCCGGATTCTGCGGATCGAAAGTTGTTCGTTAACTCTGTTGTCCAGGAGAATTATGCAATCGGAAATGTACTCCTCCAGACCATGACGGGTATAAGTATCCTGGCCCGGCTCGCCGGTAACGATCGCAGTAACTTGTTTTGCCTTAAGCCATCGAAAAAGCCTTTTTATCTCGAGCCGCAGAATGCCGGCATCAGTGATGCCCGCAAATAGAGATTCAATGGAGTCTAAAACCACGCGTTTGGCGCCTACCGAATCTATGGCGTGTTCCAAACGTATGAGCAGTCCTTCAAGATTGAAGTCGCTCTCTTGAATGTCCCGTCGCTCTAAAAGGACAAATTCAAGCAAAATCTTTTTTCGGGCAACCAGCCCGGGCAGGTCCAGGTTGAGAGAAGCCACGTCGGCATAAAGTTCCGTAGCAGTTTCCTCGAACGACATGAGGATCCCCGGCTCGTTGTAATTCACCGCGCCGTTGATCAGAAAATCGATTCCCAACAAGGTTTTTCCGGAGCCGGCACTTCCACAAACCAATGTAATTCTGTTTTTCGGCAGACCGCCCTCTGTAATTTGGTCGAAGCCTTTGATGCCGGTAGGGCATTTTTGCAATCGGTTCTGATCGAGGGCCTTGGTCTTCTGGGGAGTTTTAGCCATACGGTAGCCTTTCTTGATTTCAACACTTTCTACACAGCATCAATCGCGGCGAATCTCCGGTCGTTCGGTTAACCGATGCTTTTTCAAGGCACATGACCGCATTACCGCATGTCGAGTAGATTACAAAAAAGCATCCTCAGTTGTATGTCCGCTGGCGTACGTAGCCGCGCAGCTGCAGCCGTACATGCGGCAACCGCCCCCGGGTGGCGGTTGCCGACATCGTAGGTGCGAAAGATGTTTAAGGGGTGCTGGGCTGAGCGCCCGCGCGGGTCTCGCGCGCGCCGGTCGTGCTGTCGTGGCTGGCGCTCAAGTTGCTCGCCGCGAAGTCCCAATTAACGATTTCCCAGAATGCTTTCAAGTAATTGGGGCGGCTGTTGCGGTAGTCGATGTAATACGCGTGCTCCCACACGTCGCACGTCAGTAGCGGCACGTCCGTGCCTGTGACAGGCGTCTTTGCGTTGCTTGTCTTCACGATATCCACCGAGCCATCGGGCTTGCGCACGAGCCAGGTCCAGCCCGAGCCGAAGTTTTCGACGACGGCCTTGTCGAACGCGGTCTTGAATTTTTCGAATGTGCCCCATTTCTTATCCACTGCCGCGGCCAGTTCGTCTTCCGGGCTGCCCCCGCCTTGCGGGCTCAGGGAATTCCAGTAAAACGTGTGGTTCCAGGCTTGGGCGGCATTGTTGAAGAGCGTGCCGGAGGATTTGCG
>JBKJMN010000222.1:0-4366 GCA_046596405.1 Burkholderiales bacterium | reverse complement strand
CATCGGTTATCAGCGTGCCGGCTGGTGGGGCGGTATGCTCGCCGGCGCCTGTTTCATCCTGCCGGCATTTTTCATCATGCTGGCGCTCACGTTGCTGTATTCGGCGTACGGCGCGCTGCCTTTCATGCGCGATGCGTTCTACGGATTGGGGCCAGTGGTGCTCGGAATTTTTGTGGTTGCCGTTTATCGGCTGGGCAAAAACGCGCTGCAGACCGCGCCGCAAATTGCACTCGCCCTTGGCGCCGCACTCGCCGCCGCGTATACACCACTCGGCGTCGTGGCGACGTTGCTATTGGCCGGATGCGCAGGCGTCATGCTCTATCACTCGCGGGCATGGGGGCTAGCTGCGGCGATGGTGGTTGCGGCAGTGGTCGCGGCGTCGCACTCGGGGCTTTTGCCAACAGCGGGCAATGCATCCGTCGTAACCGAGTCAGGTCTTGCCGTCGCCCCCGGTTTGTCAGACATCGGCGCGTTTTTCTTTACGGTCGGGGCGTTCACTTTCGGCGGCGGCATCACGATGCTCGCTTTCGTCCAGGAGCAGGTCGTGAATCAACTGCACTGGCTGACGCCGCAGGAATTTCTGGACGGCTTGGCCCTCGGTCAGCTAACACCCGGGCCCATCCTCATGCTCGCTGCCTATGTCGGTTACAAGTTGTGTGGAATTGCCGGTGCTGTCGTCGGCGGGTTCGCGATCTTCCTGCCCTCGTTCGTCCTGATGTTGTCGGTACTGCCGGTGCTGGCACGCTTCAAGGACCAGCGTTGGATCAAGGCGGCGATGAAAGGCATCGGTGGCGCGGTCATCGGCGTGCTCGCGGTGGCACTTGCGCAAATGGCGCCGCACGCTGCCCCCGATGCGTTTACGGCGTTTCTCGTGGCGCTGACTATCGTCGCGATGTTATGGTGGCGCACCGGCCCATTGCCGGTGATGCTGGGCGGCGCTTACATCGGCGCGACGAGCCGTTTGCATCCGCTACAGCGATTGAAAGAGCTGGTCTAACGGTCGCACTGCAAAATTCGCCGTGTTATTCGAAGTTGATGAACATCGCCGACGTCCACACCTTGGCATCATCGGTCTGGCGGCCGTAGAAGTACACCGGCCTGAAACCGTGCGGGCCGTTGACGGGCTCGACGTCCAGCGTGCCGCTGATTTCGCGCGGTGTGGGCGCGTCGGCAATGCGCTCGATCGCGAGAAAAAGCTCGCAGCCGCCGAGCTCCATGCGCAGGCGGCCTTCGCTGGCGAGGAGTTGCGCGCCGGTCACTTCCCACTCGAACGTCGGGCAGTGCACGAACGGGTTGCCCGCGGTCGGGTCGCCGACTTTCACATAGCTGTCGATGCGCCCCTGGATGCGGATGCGGCACTGCGCGAGATTGCTGACGTCGACCACCACGGAATCGGAGTCGCCGTAGGTGTCGGTGCGAAAACCAATGTCGGTCGGGCCCGCGCGCCAGCACGATTCTTCCGGATGCTCGAAGCCGCCGCCCGCAAACGCGTTGATCGTGCCGTTGATGATGCTGACCGTGCCGCGCCATTCGGCCCAGCGGTAGCGATCCGGAATGCGCGCGCCGCCCCAGCGGATGCGGACCTTGCGCTCGCAGTAACCGGTTTCGCGCTGGATGTCGCGGTGCCAAATCCGCCCCGTGTGGTCGTACGCCGCGATTTCATCCCAGCCCTGCAAGCCGAGAAAGCGGTAGTTTATTTTCGCGCCCCCCTTCGACGTGAACTCGTCGCCTTGCAGATATTTGCCGCAGGTGGTGAGGCCGACAATGCGCTCGCCGGACGCCGCGAATGTATGCCGCGCGCGCAGGGCCTTGCCGACCGTCGCGCGATCGAGCGTGTCGGCAATGATGCCGGTGATTCCGCCCTTGGTGCCGAACACCTGGGTGCCGGGCAGGCCGCCGCCGGGACGGCCGCGATGCTCGTCGCCCGACGCGGACGCGCCGAGTTTGTAGCCGCGCGCGATCACGTCCTGATAGAGCCAGCCGAAATGTCCCCAAGACGAAGTGATCTCAATCAGACGCTCGAGCTCAGGATGATGCCAGTCGGGTATATAACGGCGGCCGCCGACGTGCGGCATGATCAAATGATGTTCGGCGTCGTCGATGTACGCGAGCCACAATTCCTCGATCGGCCAGCGCCCGAGATCGACCGCGGCGCCTTTCATGTCCTCGTTCCAGGTAAAGGTGCGGTTGTGTTCGCCTTTGGCGTTGTACGGAAAATCCGGTTGTTCATCGCCCAGAAACACGACGTTGTGGTCGCCGCCCGCGGTCGAGCTGCCGCACCATTCCTGCACGGGATAGCACACGAACTCGCCGTTCTTGTGCAGCTCATGCATGGTTTTAACACCGAGTTCCCAGTTGCCGTCGGTGATCTGGAAATCGTTAGCGGTATAGGCCATGACGTCGAGCCCCGCGATGTCCCGGCCGTAGCGCGTGTTGTAGTCGGGGCTGTTGGTGCCGACGGTGTCGTGCGAATGCACGTGCAGGTCGCCGTAGAATACGCGCGGACAAGGCGCGTTGCCATCGACGGTGACGTAATGCACCGCGCGCACCACAGTGGGCGCGTCCGGCATGCTCGCCGTAATTGTGAGTTCGCCCGCCAGCGACGGCAAATCGGTAAGCGCAGTGCTCGCCCAGCCGCTCGCGTCGAATTGAAAGGTCTTCCTATAAACGGCTTTGCCATCGAGAAGTGCTACGACATCGACTTTGCCGGCGGCGTCGCTACACGCGTTGCCCCAGCGATCATGCGCCGACAGGCGCAACTTGTACGGCGTGCCCGGGCGCATGAGCCGCGGCCCCATCAACGACAGGTTTTCGATCGGGCCGGATACGATGTCGATCACGACATCGCCGGGCACCGCGACAAAGCGCGAGGTGCCCAGCGGATCGACGTAGCAGCGAAAGCGGAATTTGTCTTCGACGAAAGTCTGGATGCGCGTACCGGGGCCGCCGGCGCGCCGGTCGCCGAGCCGTATGATGATGTGGTCGCCGGCGTTGAGATAGCCATCGACGGTATCGACAATCACGGACTTCTGGAAAGGCCGCTCATGGCCTTTCTGGTCGAAGCGCACTTTCAGGGATTGCACCGCGGCCGGGCTTTGGCCGGGCAGCAGCGGCCCCGCGTGATATTCGGCCGACACGTAGTTGGCGCCGGTGGGGTCGACGGTCTGGAACAATGCCCAGTCGGAATAAAACTTGAACGTGGCCTTGAACCACGCGCCGTCCGCGACACCGGATGCGCCGATTTCGTAGTCGAGCACGATTTCCGTCCATTGTCCCGCGACGAGGCGGTCGACGTTGCACGTCACTTTGCCCACGAACGAGCGCGCCTTGTTCTGGTCGTATAAGCCCTGCGGCGCCACGTAATCGCCGAGGCGCTGGCGCAAGTCCTGCTCGGTGAGCCGCGGTTGCGCGGCGGATTGGGCAGGGTCGGTCATCTTGTTCATGGCGTGAATCCCGTCACTGTTGTCAGTTGAAAAGCAGAAGTGCAAAGTCGGCCGGCGCGCTGAATCGCTCCGGCGCCTCGCATCAGAATTTCTGGAAAGGCCATGGCGCAGTCGGGTCCCAGACCGGCAAGCCCAGGAATGCATACCACGGCGCCATGACGAGGATGCCGTAGGCGACTCCGATGAGCACCGCGACCCAGCCCACCTTCGCATAATCCGTGGCTGAAAAAGTTCCGCTCGAATAGGCGATCACCGCGGCCGTTATCTGCGTCGGCAGAATGTAGGCAAACGTGTCCGTGTCGGAAACCAGCATGGTGAAGGCCACCGGGTGCAGGCCGAGCTTGGGCGCCATCGCGAGCAGGATCGGTGCGAGCATCGTGATCGCAGCGACGTTCGACAGCATGCCCAGCCGGATGACGTGCGTGCCCAGCATGAGGATTAGCAGCATCATCCACCACGGATGGCCGCTGGCAATCGGGTGGATGATATCGGACAGCCATTGCGCAAGGCCCGAACTGCCCATGGCCGCCGACATTGACAGCGCGCCCGCGAGGAGCAGCAGGGTTCCCCAGATCGTGCGGTCCTGAATCTCCTTCCATTTGAATCCGAAGAGGCCGGGAATAAACAGCAACGCGAGGCCGATCAGTGCCGCGTTGTGCGACGGCACTTTGTGCCATTGTTCGCTCATCCACGCGAGGGCGATCAGGCCGAACACGGCCAGAATCAGCCACTCGGATTGGCTGGTCGGCGGCAGTTCGGCGTGTTGCTTCTGGACTGCCTGATAGCCGCCCTGAATTCCCACGCGCCGCGTCTTGAAGTAATGCTGCACCCACCACTGGGTGAGCACGAACATGCCGAGGTACGGCCACTGCAGGATGAACCAGTCGACGTAGGAGATGCGCAGTCCCAGTTCGGACTCGAAC
>JBKJMN010000460.1:0-4112 GCA_046596405.1 Burkholderiales bacterium | reverse complement strand
CCTTAATCCTTGCCTCACCGTGCACGCATAGCGGGAGGCTTTATCCACAAGGAGTTTATTAGATGCGCCATTATGAAATCGTTTTTATCGTACATCCCGACCAGAGCGAACAGGTCCCCGGGATGGTCGAGCGCTACCGCTCGACGGTGCTGGCCAAGGGCGGCGCCATTCACCGCCTCGAAGACTGGGGACGGCGCCAGATGGCTTACCCGATCCAAAAGATGCACAAGGCCCATTACGTGCTCATGAACATCGAGTGCAATAACGAAACGCTCGAAGAGCTTGAGCACGCGTTCAAGTTCAATGATGCCGTGCTGCGCCACTTAACGGTCAGGATGACCGAAGCGATGACCAAGCCCTCGCCGATGATGAAAGAGGAAAAGTCGCGTTCGCTAACGCAGGCACCGGCAGCCGCGACGGCACCGGCACCGGCAGGCGCGGCGGCACCGGCGGAAGCGGCGAAACCCGTAGCACCGGCGGCGGCACCAGCTACGGCCTAGGTGAAGCGCAACGAGGTCGTCATCGACGGCCACTTGCTCAAACGCGGCGCGTTGCGTCATACCCCGGCCGGGATTCCGGCGCTCAATCTGGTGATCGGGCACAAATCGATCCAGATCGAGGCGGGTGGACGGCGCGAGGCGCGATGCGAAGTGGATGCGGTGGTAATCGGCGAACTCGCGGTCAGGCTCAGCACGCAGAAACTTAATCAGCCGTTGCAATTCAGCGGTTTTCTCACCCAGCACAGCCTCAAGGACAGACGGCTGGTGCTGCAGGTGGTCAACGCGGAAATCACAGGCAGCGGCACCGGACAGAACAAGAATCAAGGAGATCAAGATGGCAATGGGACGCGGTAAGGGCAAGGGCAAGGGCAAGAACGACAAGAAGGACAAGGACAAGAAGCGCGGCGCCAAGAACCTGTTCCGGCGCAAGAAGTTCTGCCGCTTTACGGTCGAGAAAATCAAGCTAATCGACTATAAGGACGTCGATCTGCTCAAAGATTTCATCAACGAAAACGGCAAAATAATCCCGGCGCGCATCACGGGCACCAAGGCGCGCTACCAGCGCCAGCTCGGCGACGCGATCATGCGCGCGCGCTTTCTCGCGCTGCTGCCGTACACCGATCTGCACTAAAGGACTGCCATGCAAATCATATTGCTCGAAAAAGTGATCAACCTCGGCCAGCTCGGCGAGGTCGTCAAAGTCAAGGACGGCTACGCGCGTAATTTCCTGATCCCGCAGGGCAAGGCCAAGCGCGCGACCAAGGCGAGCCTCGAAGAGTTCGAGAAGCGCCGCGGCGAACTCGAAAAAGCCCAGGCCGATACGTTGACCGCCGCGCAGGAGCGTGCGGCAAAACTCGACGGTTTGATGGTGCAGATCACGCAGAAAGCCGGCGTCGACGGCAAGCTATTCGGCTCGGTCACGAATTCGGATATCGCTGAAGCGTTGAAAACGCAGGGCTTCGACGTGCCGAAGGCGGCGATACGCATGCCCGCGGGGCCGATCAAGCAGGTCGGCGACCAGCCGTTCAAGGTCGCGTTGCACACCGACGTCGTGGTCACGATTACCGTGTCGGTGCTCGGAGAAACCGCTTAACGGCTCATTTGCAACAGAAATTTTGCGTCGAAAAAAGGGCCGGCAACGGCCCTTTTTTTATGCCACGCGGTCTGGTAAATTGCAGCGTGCTGTCGGCGATCAAGTCGTTCGACGGGCCTGAAAAAAACTCCCCACGGAATAACCGAAAGCTGCCGCCATGGCGCAGGCCGTAACCCCCATCATTCGTGATCCGCAAATCGAGGCGCTCAAGCTGCCGCCGTATTCCGTCGAGGCCGAGCAGTCGGTGCTGGGCGGCCTGCTGCTCGACAACAGCGCGTGGGAGAAAATCGCCGATTTGCTGACCGACGCTGATTTCTATCGCGCCGATCACCGTCTTATTTATCGCCATATATCGCTGCTCGTCGAAGACAACAAGCCGGCCGACGCGCTGACCGTGGCCGAGAGCCTCGAGCGCAGCGCCAAGCTCGAGGAAGTCGGCGGGCAGGCCTATCTCGGTTCGCTCGCGGTCAACACGCCGAGCGCCGCCAATATCCGCCGTTACGCCGAAATCGTGCGCGAGCGTGCGATCATGCGCCGGCTCGCCGAAGTCGGCACCGGCATTACCGATTCGGTATTCAATCCGCTCGGGCGTTCCGCGAAAGACCTGCTCGACAAGGCGGAGAAAGACGTATTCGCGATTGCCGAGGCCGGCGCGCGCGGGCGCCAGGGATTCAGCGATATCCAGCCGTTGCTGACCAAAGTCGTCGAGCGCATAGACACGCTCTATAAACGCGACAACCCGAGCGACGTAACGGGCATCGCCACCGGATTTACCGATCTCGATCGCATGACTTCGGGCCTGCAACCGGGCGACCTGGTGATCGTCGCCGGACGGCCGAGCATGGGCAAGACCGCGTTCGCGCTTAACATCGCCGAGCACGTCGCGCTGGTGACCAAAATGCCAGCCGCCATCTTCAGCATGGAAATGAGCGGACCGCAGCTTGTGATGCGTATGCTCGGCTCGCTGGGACGGCTCGATCAACACAAGATGCGCACCGGCGCGCTCAACGATGACGACTGGCAGAAACTCACGACGTCCGTCGGCAGGCTGAACGAAGCGCCGATCTTCATCGACGAAAGCGGCATGTTGAATCCGACCGAACTGCGCGGGCGCGCGCGCCGCCTGCACCGGCAGCAGGGCGGACCCGGCCTCGGGCTAATCGTCATCGATTACCTGCAGTTGATGGAAACCGGCAACAGCATGGAGAATCGCGCGACCGAAGTCGCGGAAATTTCGCGCGCGTTGAAAGCGGTCGCGAAGGAGCTCAATGTCCCGGTAGTCGCGCTGTCGCAGTTGAACCGCGGACTTGAGCAGCGGCCGAACAAGCGTCCGGTAATGTCGGATCTGCGCGAATCCGGTGCGATCGAGCAGGACGCCGACCTGATTTTGTTTATTTACCGCGACGAGGTTTACAACCAGGAGTCGCCGGACAAGGGCACCGCCGAAATCATCATCGGCAAGCAGCGCAACGGCCCGATCGGCACCGTCAAGCTGACTTTCCTCGGCCAGTACACGCGGTTCGAAAACTTCGCGGCGCCCGGCCGGTATTAGCACGGCGATGGCAATCGTCTGCGGCAACTTACAGCGTGCTGTTCAGCGCCGGCGGAACCCGGCAGTGGCCGGGAAAATGATGGCGCAGTCGGTCTGAAAGAGTGCGGAATATGCTTTCATTCTCGCCTGCCACACCGGATTTTGTCGCGTCGATCGACAACGTTAACCTCGCCGAACCGGTGAGCGATGACGTCTTTGACGCAATCGACGCAGCGTTCAACCGCTATGCAGTGCTGATTTTCCACGGCCAGCCGCTTACTGAAACGCAGCAGAATTCATTTGCCAACCGGTTTGGGCCGCTGGGATTTCCGATCGCGCCTTTCCGGCCGGCTCACACGCAACGGCTGGTCAGGCCCGAATCCGCGGACATCTCGAATGTCGACGAGCACGGCAGGGTGCTCAGCGAGCAAAACGATGCACGGCTGCTGATCAACCGAGCCAACGCGCTGTGGCACACCGACAGCACGTTCAAGGCGACGCCGGCCAAAATGTCGATGCTGTGTGCGCAGAGCGCAGTACCTGCCGGCGGCGAGACCGAGTTTGCCGACATGCGCGCGGCATGGGATGACCTGCCGGTGGAGTGCAAGGCGCATCTCGAGGGCCTGGTCGCGGAGCACGATTACTTTCACTCGCGGCTAAAAGTCGGGCTGGACCCGTATAGCATCAGCCCGGATCGCCGCGCATTGCTGCCGCCGGTGCCACAGATACTGGTGCGCACCAATCCCGTGAACGGCCGCAAGGCGCTCTACCTCGCGTCGCACATCAAGCGCATCTTTGGCATGAGCGAGGCCGAGAGCCAGCGCCTGATCGAGGAGCTTACCGCGCACGCCACGCAGCCAGCTTACGTGTATGCGCATCGCTGGGCGGTGGGTGACGTAGTCTTGTGGGATAACCGCTGCACAATGCACCGGGGGCGGCCGCACGATCCGGGTCTGCCGCGCGTGATGCGCAGGGCCACCGCGATGGA
>JBKJMN010000412.1:0-10308 GCA_046596405.1 Burkholderiales bacterium | reverse complement strand
CGACAACACCGCGCGCAAGCAGGCGGAAGAGGCGTTGCTCAAGGCGGGCGCGCTGCAGAGCGCGATTTTCAACAGCGCGAACTTTTCGAGCATCGCGACCGACGACAAGGGCGTGATCCAGATTTTTAACGTCGGTGCAGAGCGCATGCTGGGCTACACGGCGGCCGAGGTGATGAACAAGATCACGCCGGCCGATATTTCCGATCCGCAGGAAGTGATCGCGCGCGCCGAAGCATTAAGTCTCGAACTCGGCACCTCGATCACGCCGGGGTTTGAAGCGCTGGTGTTCAAGGCGACACGCGGCATTGAGGACATCTACGAGTTAACCTACTTCCGCAAGGACGGCAGCCGTTTTCCGGCGGTGGTGTCGGTCACGGCGCTGCGCGACGCGCAGGGCGGCATCATCGGCTATCTGCTGATCGGCACCGACAACACCGCGCGCAAGCAGGTGGAGGCGGAGCAGATGCTGCTCGACCAGCGGCTGCGCGATCAGCAGTTCTACACGCGCTCGCTCATTGAATCGAATATCGACGCGCTGACGATCACGGATCTGCGCGGCATCATCACCGACGTCAACCAGCAGATGGAGGCGTTGACCGGGTGCACGCGCGACGAGTTGATCGGCGCGCCGTTCAAAGGCTACTTTACCGATCCCGAGCGCGCCGAGGCGTCGATCAAGCGCGTGCTCGGCGAAAGCAAGGTCACCAACTACGAACTCACCGCGCGCGCGAGAGACGGCAAGGAAACCGTGGTGTCGTACAACGCGACGACGCTGCATGACCGCGACCGTAAGCTGCGCGGGGTGTTTGCCGCGGCGCGCGACGTCACGGAACGCAAACGGTTCGAGCTGACGCTGCAGGAAAACAACGTCGCGCTCGAAAGCGCGATTGCCGCGGCGGACAAGGCCAATCTCGCTAAATCAAATTTCCTGTCGAGCATGAGTCACGAGCTGCGCACGCCGCTCAACGCAATCCTGGGGTTCGCGCAACTGATGGAATCCGACTCGCCGGCGCCGACGCCGGGCCAACGGGCGAGCATCGACCAGATCCTGCAGGCCGGCTGGTACTTGCTCGAGCTGATTAACGAAATCCTCGATCTCGCGCTGATCGAATCGGGCAAGTTCTCGATTTCCCGCGAACCGGTGTCGCTCGATGACATCATGCTCGAATGCCAGTCGATGATAGAGCCGCAGGCGAAAAAACGCGGCATCCGCATGAGCTTTCCGCGCTTCGACCAGCCGTGCTTCGTTAACGCGGACCGCACCCGCGTCAAGCAGGTTGTGATCAATCTGCTGTCCAATGCGATCAAATACAACCAGGCCGATGGGACAGTGAAGGTTGAATGCGCAGCGAGCCCCCCGGGCAATATCCGTATCAGCATTCGCGACACCGGCCAGGGTTTGCCGCCGGAAAAGCTCGCGCAACTGTTTCAGCCGTTCAATCGTCTGGGCCAGGAGGCCAGCGCCGAGGAGGGCACGGGTATCGGCCTGGTGGTGACCAAGCGGCTGGTCGAGCTGATGGGTGGTGCGATCGGGGTCGAAAGCATTGTAGGCGAGGGCAGTGTGTTTTGGGTTGAACTCAACTCGTCCGATCCCCCATCGCTCATGCATGACGTCGCGGAACTGCCGGCCGCCATCGCGGCACCCGTGGCGTCCGGCGCGCCTGTGCATACGCTGCTATATGTCGAGGACAACCCGGCGAATATGTATCTGGTCGCACAGCTCATCGCGCGGCGGCCGGATATGCGTTTGTTGACCGCCACCGACGGGATTGCCGGCATAGGGCTGGCGCGCAGCGCGCAGCCCGACGTGATTCTGATGGATATCAACCTGCCCGGGATGAGCGGCACCGAGGCGATGCAGATTCTGCGCCGGGATCCGGCGACGGCGCATATTCCGGTGGTCGCGCTCAGCGCGAATGCCATTCCATATGACATCGAGCGCGGTCTCGAGGCCGGTTTCTTCCGCTACCTGACGAAACCGATCAAGGTCAACGAATTCATGACGACGCTCGATGTCGCGCTCGTGCACGCGGCGGGCAGCACCAGCCAAGCCACGAGTGTTTGATGGCAGCGGCCACCGGCGGCGGCGACACGCGCCGCTAATGCGCGCGGTTAAGTCCGGCAACAATTGTTTTTGCGATCGATCCGTAAAGCGAACGAAAAATCGCCTTGAGCTCTGCGCGCACCGTACTGATCTTCATCATGGACGGGATGCGCATGCCATGATGCTCGACCGGCGCGCCTACGGTCTGAATCCGCACACCCAGTTTGCGGAAATGCCGCGCGAGCCGCGGCTCCGTCATCACGAATAGCGTCTCAATGTTTTGCAGGCGCGCTAACTCGACGGTACCGAGATACAGGCCGATCAGCAGATAAGGAAAACGGGGCCTAACCCCCGGCGCCGAAGGCTCCGGGCGCAATATCCACCGCTTGGAGGCGCTGATTTTTAGGCTGGCGATACTTGGCGATAATCGCGAGCCGCGAAATTTCGGCGATTGATTGGCGCGGCAAGGCAGTCGGATCGACGATGGAGCGGTCGATTCCGCCGGCGCAAATGCGCTCGAACGGCAGCAGCAGCTTCCCATTCCCCCGGGGGGGGCGTCGCGGTAAAAGTAGAATGGGAAAGACGCGCGGTCAGGGGCGCTTCATGGTGGTCGTGGCGGCGGCGAGACGAATTTGGGGCATGACCCGTTCGCCGAGCACGCGCAACTCATCCAGCGCGTGGATCAAGAGGCTGCCGGTCGCTCCCGACACGCCGACGTTACCGCCCTTGATGGCGTTAAACGCGTGAGTGGCGATATCCAGCAGCCGCAACTGCTCGTCCGCGAGATAATTCAAGCGCTCATGCAGAGTCTCCGCGCCGGCGTTAATCGATTTCAGGCGACCCTTGCCGAACGACGTGACAGCATCGGCGATCGCGTTGTCGAGGCAGCGGTTAAGCGTGCGAAACTCGTCGTTCGAAATGGGCGCTTGCTGCTCGACGGCCAGATCGGTCACGGCCTGGCACACGTCGCCGTATTCGTGGACGACCTGGTCCATGCTATATCCTGAAGTCAGCAGTTCGGCGCCGTGCAACGCCGCGGCCCGACCGATCTCCGTTTCGGCCGGAGCGGATTCTGGGTCGTAGTGGGGCCGCGCCGCTGTCAGTTGCTCGCGGCGCAGCGTATCGGCAAGTTGCTCGAGAAATAGCGGCACACCATGACCGAGTGCGGTCGCGAGAGCGGAAGGGGTTGACCTTTTGGCGACATTATGCCGGCAAATTTCGATCAACTTATTGCGGTTTGCGCTTAAGAATTCGTGCAGCATTCATAGACCATACTCTGGCGCCGGTTAAGTATCTGTACGACGATGAACATACATATGTACGCCTTCGAACATAGGTCGCACGCCACCCCACCGGTCAAACCCCGGACCTGTTTTGCTTGCCGCATTACATAGCCGCATCTGCGCTTTTGATCAACACGGCCGCGGGCGTGCCGTCTTGGGGAAAAATCGCGCTACCGATGCTGGCGCCGATGCTCGGCGCGATATCCGGACCGCGAACTTTCACAGTGCATGGCTTGAGCCGGCGGGCAGCCGTCTGCAAGACGTCTGCTATACGCTCGCTGTCGTCCGTGCGAGCAGGTGCGACGCCGGCTTATGGAGTTCCGCTCCTCGCCAAGCGAGGGATGTAGGAGGCAAAGTTCCGGGCGACCGGGCGAACAATCCGTTCGACAGCACGCATAGAGGCCGGCAAAAAAGTTGTGGTATGTGGGCTGGCGCACGTAGCTTTGGCGCGGCCACGGTGGACAATCGCTGCTGTGGGTCGATTACCGGCCCGAAGCAAAGAGCTCTAATATGGCCAAAACGATTGAGAGAGTCACTTGTCTTCGCCTGGCGGGATTGACGTCGGCAACGGACGCTCTGCAGGCGATTTTTGAAGAGGTAGAACGGTCCGTAACAGCGGACGGTGCGCTCAGAACACTCGCCCGGCCCGTGGCGCGCGACCGCGCGACGGGTGATCGCCGGTTAAACGCCCGTCCCTGTTCCGATCAGCCGCGCCGGGCGAACGTCGGCAAGCTAAAAAGTCCGCGGCTCCCGTCGGAGCGATCTGCTTAAAGCGCGCGTTCCACCACGCCGTCGCTGGATTCGCGGCGCCCTGACGGGCACCGCGGATCAACGCAAATTTAACGCCGATTAGGATTGTCCGGATGCGCATCAAGGCGATTCGGAATGCCGTCGCCGTCACGATCCCAGCCGCCGCGCTTCATGTGCCAGCGTCCGTCGCGCTCCACCCACTCAGTGGGGCGATAAGCGTAGCCGCGGCGCTCGCGCTCCCAATGGCCCTTGGTCCAGACATGGCGCTTGCCCTTGTAAGTCCAGTAGCCGGGCGCCCAGACATGGCCACGCCGTGCTGCCGGCACGCGCTCTTCCCGCGGCGGTGGCGGGGCAGTGCGCACGTAAACATCGACCGCCATCGCCGGCAACGGGGTCGCTGCGGCGCCAAGCAGCCCGGTCGCCAACAGCGCCGACACCAAGATTTTTTTCGCCAACATCTGGGTTCTCCTCAAAGCGCCATCGGAGAGCGGGAATAGCCTGGCGGCCTGATGGCAAACGGTCGCGCATCCGTATAGCCCTAATGACGGGACTAAAGATTATGTTGCCGTCATAGCCGCGGATGTTCTGTACGGTTCCGCACAATTGATTGCGCCCACTTGTAGGATGGACGCGGATTTCCCGTTTGCCACGCACTTTTGTGCGCGCTCGGGGCGCGAAGAAAAGCCCGCTTGCGCGGGCTTTTCTTTGAGGCGTATTGCGGTCGCGCTTACTTCGATGCCGGCACGATCACGACGGTATCGCCGGTGTTGCCGCGTTTGCCGTCCGCGCCGGTCGCGCCCGTTGCGCCCGTTGCGCCGGTATAACCGGTGGCGCCAGTATTGCCGGTGGTGCCGGTTGCGCCGGTATTCCCCGTGGCGCCGGTTGCGCCGGTGGCGCCTTTTTCAGCTGTTGCGCCGGTTGCCCCGGTGGCGCCGGCCGGTCCAGCCGGGCCGGGCACGATCACGGCAGTCGGCGCCGGTACCGGCGTAATTACGGTCGCCTTCTCACAGGCGCTCAATACGAGTGTCGCGGCTACCGCCGAGAATATGATCGAATATTTCATGGTGATTCCTTTTGCGTGAGTGTTACCAGGCTACCCGCGGTATTGCGGGCAGCTGCGGACGCCGCGTTTTGCGCGCAGCGCCACTGTGGTTCTATAACGTTGAAACGATAAAACATTGGCGAGGCTGGTTGCGGGCCCGGCAGCGCGCGCTTACCGCGAGGTGCCGCTCTTCTCGCTTTAGCCGCAGTCGCCAGCGGGCGATAGCCGCCTCGCCCTAATTGAGGAACACTTGCAGGATGATGCCGGAGTTCACCGCAACCAGCGCGTAATCGCCGCCCGTTTGCACCCATTGGTAACCGCGCGGCGGCGCGCTCAGGTGGTGTCCGCGCCAGTCGTTGACCACGTATTGACGGTGGCGGTATTCGGCAGGCAGGCGATCGCCGCGATAGTAATTGTGGTTGGGTCCGGCGCCGCGTTCGCCATGATTTTTGTCGTGGCCGCGCCCGTCGTTTTCGTGGTGGTCCTTCTTGTCCTTCTTGTGTTTCGAGTAATGCTTGCGGCCGCCGTCGTCGCGATCGTCGCGATCGTTTTTATCCTTGGCGAAAGCCGCCACTCCGGTGCTGCTTATAATCATCGCCATGACGGCGGAAACAACTGCTTTGCGGTTCATCCTGACTCCAATTGAGTTAAATGCCGACTCACATTGCCTGGTAAAGCCGTGCGCCCGAGCGGGTCCGGCCCGGTCAACCAAAGATAAGCCTATCCGGCGCGGCGTTCCGTTCGCTGGCGAACTTAGGCGTGAAATTTATCGACCCGGGTCGCGAGCGCGCGCTAATCGCTACTCCGCGCTAAAGCGGAAATCAATGGTTTGCAGTTTTTCCGCCGAGATCGCGACCGTGCGGGTTTCCGTGCGGCCGCCGAAGGTGGCGGCGATTTTAAAACTGCCCCGCGGCAGGCGGGTCAGGAATAACGGGCCTTCGGACTTTGTATCCAGCAGCTGTTTACCCGCGGCATCGACGATCGCGATGGCGACCTCGCTCACGTAGTCGCCGGACTTCAGCGCAAACACGAGCTTCAGGTTGAAGTCTTTTGCGAGCGAATTCATACGCGCGGTCGAGTCCGCACCGACACCGCCGGACACGTAGCTGATACCGCCGCTTTGCTGCACGCTTTCGGTGTCGGCGGCAAGGGCCAACGGCCCGAGCGTAGAGCCGGCCAGCAGCAGCGCTGCCGCCATCGTCGCAAGATTCAAACGTTTCATTGGAATGCCCTTTTATCTGGTGACAGAACGATCCGCGGTGGCCTAGTGGCACATGGCGGCTCGCGCGAGGCGCGAAGACCCTGGCCGCCATTGTGCGCGTTTCGCCCGGCGAGTCTGTTCGCTGGCGCACCCTGCCTCACGCTGTCCTGGGTGCGCCAGCGCACAGAGCGTGGCGGCGGTTTCGGCGACACTTGCATACATACCCGTAATCGTCTTTCGCTGGGAGATAAAAATGCAGATCCGGATGCGTTCCTGCGTATTGAATGCAACAGTTGGTGCCGTCCTCGCGGTGAGCATTGCCGGCTGCAACAAGCCGCAGGAAGCAACCGGGACGCCGGCGCAAAAAACGACCGTCGGCACCGAAATCGACGACACGGTGGTGACCGCCCGCGTCAAGGCGGCATTGCTCGCCGACGCGGCGGTCAAGAGTTATGGCTTCAAAGTCGATTCCAGCAAAGGCGAAGTGCAGTTGAGCGGTTTTGTCGACAATCAGGCGCACATCGATCGCGCGGTCGAAGTCGCGCGCGCCGTGCCCGGTGTCAAGAGCGTCGAAAACAAGGTCGCCCTCAAAAGCGCGGACACGACGGTCGGCACCAAGGTCGACGATGGCATTGTCACCGCGCGGGTCAAGGCCGCGTTCGTCGCCGATGCCAACGTCAAGAGCCTCGAAATCGCCGTCGCGACGCGCAAGGGCGAAGTGCAGTTGAGCGGCTTCGTCGCCAACCAGGGCCAGATCGACCATGCAGTCGAAGTCGCGCGCGGTATCGAGGGCGTGCGGACCGTCAGCAATCAGATGAGCATCAAGAAGTGACGCGGACGCGCCGGCCATGAGCAGCCCCGCGGCGATCGATCCGGCGGCTACCCCTGCCACCGCCGCGGCTCCCGAGACAGTCGAGGTACCCGCCGAGGTTGTTACCCGGCTGTCCCGCGGCTGGCGGCTGACTGTTGCGGTTGCCATCCTGACGGCAATCGCGGTCGTCGCGGCGCTCTATCTCGCGCGCTCTTTTTTCGTGCCGCTGCTGATCGGCATACTCGGGAGCTACACGTTGAGCCCGATTGCCGACTGGCTCGAAGCGAAGCGCGTGCCGCGCGCGATCGGATCGGCGCTGATAATCATCGGGTTGGTTGGCGCGATGTCATGGGTTGCGGTTTCGCTGCGCGAGCAGAGTTCCGCGATGATCGAGAAGCTGCCCGAGGCCGCACGCAAGCTGCGCCAGAACCTCGTCGCCGAGCGCGCGAGCAGACCGACGGCGCTGCAGAATATGCAGGAAGCCGCCAACGAAATCCAGGCAGCGGCGGCGGACGCCGGAGCCAAAGGGGGCGCGCGCTCGCCCGCGGTCAAGCCGGCTGAATCGACCGCCTGGCTGCGCGATTACGCGCTCGCCCAATCCGCGCTGCTGATCACGATCGCCGCGCAAACCCCGGTCGTGCTGCTGCTCATCTATTTTCTGATGGCGTCGGGCTCGCATTTCCGGCGCAAGCTCGTGCAACTCGTTGGCCCATCGCTCGCCCGCAAAAAGGATGCGGTGCGCATACTCGAGGAAGTTGACGTGCAAGTTCAGCGTTACCTGCTCGTCATGCTGGTGTCGAACACGCTGGTAGCGGTCTGCACGTGGCTCGCGCTGGCCGCACTCGGACTGGAACAGGCCGGCGTTTGGGGTGTGGCCGCCGGCGTGCTGCATTTCATCCCTTATCTCGGCCCGCTGCTGCTCGCATTTATCAGCGGCGTGGCAGCGTTTCTGCAGTTCGGCACGCTGCTCGACGCGCTGCTTATCGCCGGCACGTCCCTGCTGGTCGCCGGCGCGGTCGGTATGGTGTTCATGACGTGGCTGCAAAGCCGCTTCGCAAGCGTCAATGCGGCGGTGCTCTTCATTGCGCTGCTGTTCTTCGGATGGTTATGGGGTGTCGCCGGGCTCTTGCTGGGCGCACCGCTGGTGGCCATCCTTAAAGTCGTGTGCGATCGCGTCGAGACGCTCAAGCCGTTCGGCGAACTGCTCGGCCGCTGAACGCGCTGCACATTTTTTGCATTGCCGTACGCGCTCCAAACCAGCCAACGCGTCGTTCGAGTCAGGAAAAAACATGAACCGGGATCGCATGGAAGGCAGCTGGAAAGAGTTCAAAGGCCACCTCCAGGAGCAGTGGGCGCTGTTTACCGGTGATTATTCCGGCGCGCTGGCCGGCCGGCGCGCGCAAATTGCGGGCCGCATGCAAAAAACGTCCGGCCGCGCAACGGAAGGTTCCGAGAAGCAGCTAAGCGAGTGGCGCAAGCGCATGGGGCAAACCCAGCGCGCCCGTGAAACCGTCCCGGCGCAACCGCTACGGCGGCATCTCAACCTGATTTATCCACCGAGGAATCACCATGAATAAAATACGTCTCCCCGCCATTGCCGGCGCCGTCGCCTTTGCGCTCGGCACCGGCGCGTTTGCTGGCATGCCGGAGACTGAGTACAAATCGGCTAAAGCCGAAATCGCGGCAGCGTCCAAGTCCGGGCGCGCGGATTGCGGCGCGTTCGCCGGCAACGCCAAAGACATCTGCATGGCTGAAGTCAAGGGCAAGGCAGACGTCGAGCGGGCCGAGCTTGAGGCTCGTTACAAGCCGACGAATAAATCGCGCTACAACGTGAGCGTCGCCAGAGCCGAGGCGGATTTTTCCATTGCGCGTGAAAAATGCGACGACCTCGCGGGCAACCCGAAGGACGTCTGCATCAAGGAAGCAAAGTCCGCCCGGATCGCTGCCAATGCCGACGCCAAGGCCGCCCTCAAAACCGCGGATGCCAATGCAGTCGCCGGCGACAAGGCCGCCGCCGCGCGCGCGTCCGCGGGCGAAAAACGCGCCGCGGCGCGAGCCGATGCGGCAACTGAAAAACGCAAAGCCGAATACGCGGTTGCCAGAGAGAAGTGCGACGCGTTTGCGGCCGATGCCAAGGTAGTCTGCGTAAAAGAAGCCAAGGCGCGCTACGGCCAGTCTTGAATGGGGATGGCAGGCGTGAAGTTGCTTTTTCAGCAAGGGCAGTCATTCCTCGTATAAACAGCGAGGCGCAGGCCTGAGACGCCCGGCGCATCGCTATTTGCACGCACGGGAAAAGTGCGCAAGTCCGGATGCGGTGCGTGATCGGACTCAAATATAATTTGTATTATGTTCGCTGGCGCACGGTCGCACCTTTGCGCCAAGGGGACAATTCGGCATGAATCGATGGCGCAAGGGAGGAGGCCGCCGCCCGTCGACCCCCACGGCGCCGCATCACCACGCAGCGTAGCCGGATTTCACCACCCGTTTTCTGCCGGTGCGCGCGCCGCACCGCACACTTACCGAGGAATCAAATGAATACCACCGTAACAGAGAGCAGATCTCCCCACTTGCTGATATGGATTGCCGGGATCGCGGTGATCCTGTTCAGCGCGGCTGGCATCGCGGCCATCATGGGCTGGATACCGACGTCGATGGGCCGCGCCAGCGAAAACGCTGCGGCCCCTGCGACGGCGACCGGGAAGCCCGTGCCAGCGGCCGCTTCCTCTGCCGCTTCCTCCGGTAATTCTCAGAACCATGCGAATTCGCCCGCGCGCACTCCGGCACGCGTCGCTGAGCGCGCGCCTGACCGCGCACCCGCCCGCGTGTATTGTGCGGAATGCGGCGTGGTCGAGTCGACGCGCGAAGTAACCAGCAAGGGCAGCGGTAGCGGCGTTGGCGCGGTAGGCGGCGCAGTCGTCGGCGGGTTGCTCGGCAACCAGGTTGGATCAGGCAGGGGCAATACGGCGGCCACCGCCATTGGTGCGGTGGGCGGGGCGGTCGCCGGCAACGAAGTCGAGAAACGCGTGAAAACGACCACGGCGTATGAAGTCACGGTGCGCCTTGAAGATGGGTCGAGCCGCGTCGTTAACGAGGGCAAGGCGTCGCCCTGGCACACCGGCGACCGCGTCAAAATCGTCAGCGGCGAGCTCCAGGCAAATCCCTGAAAAAAATCGTTTC
>JBKJMN010000146.1:0-9368 GCA_046596405.1 Burkholderiales bacterium | reverse complement strand
GCGTCATCGCCGCCGGCGCCGCCAGTGTCGTCGCATCATCGAATGCGCGCGCTGCCGACACCGTCGATAAACCCGCCGCGCCACGCGCGCCCTCGGCGCTGGCGCCCTCGGGCAGGGTTGCTGCAGCAGAGACGGCGATTCCGCCGGAACTGGCGCGCGTCAAGGGCAAGCCGGGCTCGGACTTCATGGTCGATGTGATCAAGTCCCTGGGCATCAAATACCTGCCGTCTAATTGCGCCTCGAGCTTCCGCGCCATTCACGAGTCGCTGATCAACTACGGCAGCAACACCATGCCCGAATACCTCACCTGCATGCACGAGGAATCGGCGGTCGGCATGGCGCACGGCTATTTCAAGATCGCCGGCAAGCCACTGCTGACGCTGTGCCACGGCACCGTCGGCTTGCAGCACGCCTCGATGGGTGTCTACAACGCATGGTGCGACCGCGTGCCCCTCATCATCGTCGGCGGCAACGACCTCGATGCCGCGCACCGGCCGCCGGGCGTGCCGACCTTCCACTCGGCGCAGGACATCAACGCCATGGTGCGCGACTTCACCAAGTGGGACGACACGCCGGTGTCGCTGCAGCATTTTTCGCAGTCCTTCGTGCGTGCCTACAAAATCGCCATGACCCCGCCCTACGGCCCGGTCGCCATTTCGCTCGATGCCGGCCTGCAGCAGGAGCCGATGAAAACGCACGACGGCAAGATGCCGTATATCCCGCGCTACGTGCCGACCTCGCCGCCGCAGGGCGATTCGGGCGCGGTCAAGGAAGCCGCGCGCCTGCTCGCCAACGCGAACAACCCGGTCATCGTCGCCGACCGCGCGGCGCGCACGCCGGCGGGCATCGGCCTGCTGGTGCAACTGGCCGAGTTGTTGCAGGCGCGCGTTATCGACCAGGGCGGGCGCATGAATTTCCCGAAGACGCATTACCTCATCAGCGGCCCGACGGTGGTCAATAACGCCGATGTGATCATCGGCCTCGAACTCTCGGACTTCTGGGCGACGGTGAACGCGTTTACCGACAACGGCGAAAATCACGGCCTCGGCAGCAATTCGACGCGCATCAAGGCGGACACCAAGCTGATCAGCATCACGGCGGTGGATCTCAATACCAAGGCCAATTACCAGGACTTCCAGCGCTTCCAGGTGATCGACGTGCAGATGGCCGCCGATGCCGAGGCCACATTGCCGGCGCTGATCGAGGCGGTGAAAGCGGCTATTCCCAATGAGCGCAAGACCGCCATCGCGCAACGTGGCGAAGCGGCGCGCAAGGCCTACGCCGAGAACCGCGCGCGCACTCTCGAAGCGGCCGCCGAGGGCTGGGACGCGAGCCCCATCAGCACGGCGCGGCTGGTGATGGAAACCTACGCGCAGATTAAGGGCCTCGACTGGTCGCTCGTTGCCTCCGAGGGCAACGTCAGCAACTGGCCCAACCGCCTGTGGGCGATGGAAAAGCACCATCACTGGCTCGGTCGCTCCGGCGGCTACGGCGTGGGTTACGGTGCACCTGCCTCGGTCGGGGCGGCGCTCGCCAATCGCGACCTTGGCCGCTTCTCGGTCAGCTTCCAGTCGGACGGCGACCTGATGTATGCGCCCGGTGTGCTGTGGACCGCGGCGAAGCACCGGATTCCGCTGCTGGCGGTGATGCACAACAACCGCGGCTACCACCAGGAGGTGATGCACGTGCAGCGCCTTGCCAACTTCCGCAACCGCCCGGTGAACCTGGGCGGCGACATGGGACCGGTGGGCACCAGCATACAGAATCCGGACATCGAGTACCACAAGCTCGCGGAGTCGATGGGCTGGTGGGCCAAGGGCCCGATCAAGGATCCAGCGCAGCTCGCACCGGCACTCAAGGAAGCTATCGCGGTAGTCAAGTCAGGCCAGCCCGCATTGCTCAACGTCTGGACGCAGCCGCGCTAGCAGGGATCCTCACATGAAAACCATCCAGTTACTCGCCTCCGCCGCATTGGCCGCCAGCCTCATCCTAAGCTGGTCCCCTGCGCTTGCCGCCGACGCGGCCAAAGGCAAAACCGCCTACGAGAAAAACGGCTGCTGGCAATGCCACGGCTTTGTCGGGCAGGGCGGCATCGCCGGCCCAAAACTCGCGCCCGATCCCAAGCCCATGGCGTTTTATGCAACCTTCGTGCGCAACACCGCGGGGTCGATGCCGCCTTACCCTGAGACCATCCTGTCGCCCGCCGACCTCGCCGATATCCACGCCTACCTGCAGTCGATCCGGAAAGGGGCGGACTACAAGAGCATCCCGCTGCTCAACAACTAACGGGCCGGGCGCGACACGCTCGACGCAGATCTTACTGCGCTCTTACGGAAGGGGCCCTAAACGCGACAGAAGCGAACGCCTGCTCCGGACGGCGCTCACGATGGCCTCCACGCCAAGAGTGCATAGAACGGCGGCTACAATTGCGCCACCCAGCGGCGCGGACGACCATGCGGCCACCAGCGTCACGAGCCCCAGCAGCGTGAAGAATGCTCCCGCTACGGCATTCGCAATGCGAGTGTTTTGGCTTTCAGGCATTTTCATAAATTGACCTGTCCTATTGAGCCGAACGAGTCAGGTCGGCAATCAGAATTCATGTAATTACTCTGGCATACGCAAATCAATCGAGTTTCGCCCCCGATTCTTTTACGACCTTCGCCCATTTGACGATTTCTTCGCGCACGTACTGGGCGAATTTGTCAGGCGTCTTGGTTGAAGGCTCTGCGCCTAGCGCGATGAGTTTTTCCTTGAGATCAGGCGCGGTGATAGCGCTGCTGATTTCCGAATTGAGCCTGGCGACTATTTCCCTGGGCAGGGCCGCGGGACCAAACACGCCGTACCATGAAGTGACATCGAATCCCGCCAGGCCCGCTTCCGCGATGGTCGGGAGATTTGGCATCAACGGTGAGCGAGTAGTCCCGGTAAGCGCGATCGCGCGCAGTTTGCCTGACTTGACATGCGGCATCGCGATAGGAAATCCCATGGACGCGAGTTGCAATTGTCCGGCGAGCAGGTCTCCGATGACTTGTCCTGTGCCTTTATATGGAATGTGCACCATCTTCACGTCGGCCATGGTGTCGAACAGTTCGAGCGCCAGGTGGTTTGGCGAGCCGTTGCCGGCCGATCCGAAGTTGAGTTGTCCCGGTCGGGCCTTGGCAAGCGCGATCAGTTCTTTCACCGATTTCACGGGCAGCGACGGATGGAGCACGATCAGGCTGGGGAAAGATGCGACTTCGGCGACCGCCGACAGGTCTTTCACCATGTCGTAACCGAGCTTCGTATAGAGGCTCATGCCGATCGCGTGCGGGACGCCGCCCATCAGGAGCGTATATCCATCTGGCGATGATTTCGCGACCTGCTCGGCGCCGATGTTGCCGCCTGCGCCGACGCGGTTTTCGATCACGACCGGCTGGCCGAGGCGCTCGGTGATTTTCTGGCCGACGATGCGCGCGAGCACGTCGGTCGCGCCGCCGGGCGAGAAAGGCGCGATGAGGCGTATCGGCTTATTGGGATAATCCTGCGCCCACGCCGGACAGGCTATGAGTACGGCAATCGCAACGGCGCAAGATTTTCCGGCGAAAGTCATCGATCCTCCTGAACGGCGCAATGCCCGCGTCATTGTGCCAAAAGGCGGCATCCGTGAACACCGTTTTTGCGCCGCGGGCAATCGGGTAGAATTCACGGGCATTTAAACGGGAGAGAATTTGGTCAACGCGGCAATTATCGGTCTCGGCTGGTGGGGCAAGAACATCGTCAAGGCGGTGCAGGGCAAGAGCACGCAATTGAAATTCGTGCGCGGCGTGACGAAAGAGATCAAAGAGACGCAGGAATTCGCCACCGAGCACGGCTTTCCGCTCAGCAGCGAACTCGATGAAGCGCTTGCCGATCCGAAGGTCGAAGCGGTTGTGCTGGCGACGCCGCACTCATTGCATGCTGATCAGATCGTCGCCGCCGCGCGCGCGGGCAAGCACGTGTTTTGCGAGAAACCTCTGTCGTTGAAGCGCGCCGACGCCGAACGCGCGGTCAAAGCCTGTCTCGATGCCAAGCGAGTGATCGGGGTCGGCCAGAACAAGCGCTTCTGGCCGTCGATGGCGGCGTTGCGCGGTGTCGTCGCCGGCGGCACTCTCGGCGAAGTCATGCACATCGAAGGCCACTACAGTAACGAGAACTCGAGCAATTTCTTCGCGGGCTGGCGCGACCAGCCCGATGAAACGCCCGGCGCGGGCATGACCGGCACCGGCATCCATATTCTCGATGCGTTCGTCAGCATGGCGGGGCCGGCGGCAGAGGTCAGCGCGCAATTCGCTTCGACGCGCGGCGGCCACGACCCGCGCGACACGATCTCGGTGCTGTTTCGGTTCAAGAACGGCATGAGCGGTACGTTGGGCGCGGTGCGCCCGTCGCCGTTTTACTGGCGCGTGCACGCATTCGGTGACCGCGGCTCGGTGGAAGCGCTCGGCGAAACAGAAACCGTCGTGCGCTGTTCCGGCATGCCGGTCGAGCACAGGACGTATGCAGCGATCGATTCGATACGCGCGGAATTCGACGCCTTCGCCACCGCGGTCGAGGGTGGCGCGCCGTACCCGATTACACCGGCCGAAATGACCGCGACGATCGCGGCGTTCGACGCGATCATCGCGTCGATCGCCAGCGGTAAACCGGTCGTCATCGCGTGACATCCCGACGCGTGCGGGCGATTTAGCGTCAATTTGTCACGGCGGCCGCCGGGTAATTGCTTGAAGGTGCCGATTGCGCCGGCAATCGCTCCAATCGGTCTGTAGGACTCCGTTGACCGTATTAGCACGCGCTACTAGACTGGCTTTCCCCTCGTTCCAAGTCCCAACTGTTGCATCGTAACTGCTGCCCGCTACTGGCGGGACGCCGGGGTGTCCTTCTCACCTCACGAATGCCGGAACGCCGACCCACGCCGCACCGGAGTCCGCTCATGATTCGCTGCATCATCGGTGTATTGATACTGTTGTCGAGCTCGGCCGCACTCGCGGATCCGATCCTGCTGCTGCTGTTGCGCGTCGCGCGCGATCGTGCGGTGACGGCGTCGATCGAGGCGGGAGTGAACAACCTGCGGCAGCAAGGCCAGACGATACCGTCCTATGCCTACGGCTTCGCATTGCCGACGCCGGCGATTCCGAGCGGCACCGAAGAACAGCAGTTGCGCTCATTGCTCGATGAAAATTTTTTGCACCTGACGGCGGGGCAACGCAACGAGGTCTTTGCCGGCATGCAGAAGATATTGTCGGACCCCGGGAACGCACACGACAAAGCGCGCTTGCTGGGCGAGTTCGCGCTGAAGGCGCGCGAAGTCAGGGAGGCCTACCGCGGTCTCGATGCGCTCCCGTCTGCCGAGAAACGTTCGCTCGTCATGCAGGCCAAAGAGGAATATCGCCGGCTTCCCGATGACGAGCGCCAGCAATTACTCGACATCCTGCACTCCGGCGCGCTGCCACTGCCGCGCGATCTGCGCGACAGCATGCTCGCGGAATTCGACAGCATCGCGCCGGCGGGCGGGGTCACGCAACGGCGCCGCGAATAACCGCTTTTATCGCCGCACTGGTTGCCGGCGCGCGAAGGCGCGCGTCGCGCGCGCAATTCCCGCCGACCGCAGCGTCGCAGCGCACGGCGGCGAATGCCGATGTAAAATGGCAAACAGTCGTCAAACCCGCGGGCAGCAAGGTAGACTAGCGGCTGCACGCATACTACACCGGCAAATTCCAGCATATGAGTCATCCCCACGCGGCCAATCGCCGTGAAGACCTGCGTTTGATTACCGGCCGTGGCCGCTATACCGCCGACGTGAACCTCCCGAACCAGCTGCATGCGGCATTTTTGCGCGCCGATCGCGCGCACGCGCAGATCGTCGCGATCGATGCCCGGCCGGCGCTCGCGCGTCCGGGTGTCATCGCCGTATTTACCGGCGCCGACGCGATCGCCGCGCAGTACACCCAGTTTCCCAATTTGATGTCGTTCGCCGGGCGCAACGGCGGGCAAATCCTCAAACCCGAGCGCCCGGTATTGGCCACCACCGCGGTGCGATACGTCGGCGAAACCATCGCGATGGTGGTGGCTGAGTCGGCGCTTGCCGCGCAGGATGCGCTCGACGCAATCGCGATCGACTACCAGGATTTGGGCGCGGCGGCGACGGTGGAAGACGCGCTCGCGCCCGGCGCGCCGCAATTGCACGCCAACATTCCCGGCAACCTTTGCTTCGAATGGGAGACCGGCGATGCCGCGGCGGTCCAGAGCGCCTTCGCGCAAGCCGCGCACATCACGAAACTCAAAGTGCTGACGACGCGCGTCGCGCCGAGCCCGATGGAGCCGCGCGGCAGTCTCGTCAGCTACGAGGCGGCGAGCGAAAGTTACGACGTTTACACCCCGTCGCAGGGCATGGTCATGCTGCGTAAGCAGATCGGAACGCTGACAGGCGTGCCGGAAGCCAGGCTGCGCGTGCACAGCCATGACGTCGGCGGCAGTTTCGGCCAGAGGAGCGGTGTTTATCCCGAGCACGGCGCGCTGATGATGGCGGCGAAGCGCCTCGGCCGGCCGGTGAAGTGGGTCGGCTCGCGCGCCGAGGGCTTCATGTCTGACGCACATGGCCGCGGTCTCGAGATCGCCGGCGAACTGGCGCTCGACCGCGACGGCCGGTTTCTGGCTGCGCGTTACGATTTCCTGTGCGATATGGGCGCCTATCTGACGCCGACCGGTTCGATCAGCCATTTGCGCAATCCCGCGACGCTGATGACGGGCGTCTATCAGACCCCGGCGCTTTACGGCAGCTTCAAAGTCGTGCTCACGAATACGGTGCCGATCGCCGCTTATCGCGGCGCGGGCCGACCGGATATCGCGTATGCGGTCGAGCGTCTTGTCGACCGCGCGGCCGACGAAATGAAAATCGAGCGCAGCGAACTGCGGCGGCGCAATTTCATTCCCCCCGCTGCATTTCCATACAAGACGCCGACGGTCGGCGTGTACGAGCCGTCGGATTTCGCGGGATGTATGGACCAGGCGCTCAAGACTGCGGACTGGAGCGGTTTTGAAAACCGTCGCGCGGCGTCCAAGCAACGCGGCAAGCTGCGCGGCATGGGTCTCTCGACGATAATCGAAGCAACCGGCGCGGGCGTGTTTCCGAAGGACCAGGTCGCCATCGAAGTGGACGCCGAAGGCAAGCTCACCGTCTACACCGTGAGTCTCTCGTCGGGGCAGGGCCACGAAACGACATTTGCGGCGGTCGTCGCTGATACGCTCGGCCTGCCGCACACGGACGTGACGCTGCGCGAATGCGATCCCGCGCACGATCTCATCGGCAATCACACCGGCGGCTCGCGCTCGATGGCCGGCGTCGGCAGCGTGTGCAAGGTCGCCGCGGATAAATTAATCGAGCAGGCCAAACCGCTCGCGGCCGAGGCGCTCGAGCTCGAGCCCTCGCAGATCGATTATGCGGGCGGCGTATTTAAAGCGCGCGATGGCGACAGGACGATCAGCTTCGCGCAACTCGCGAAAAAACTCGCGGGCCGCCAGCCGCATCCGATGAACACGCTCGCCGAAGCCACGGTCGGTTCGACCTGGCCCAATGGCTGCCATATCGCGGAAGTGGAAATCGATCCTGAGACCGGCGTGACGGATATTGCCTCTTATGTGGCCGTCGATGATTGCGGCATCGTCATCAATCACCAGATCGTCGAAGGCCAGGTCCACGGCGGAGTTACCCAGGGCGCCGGACAGATGTTCCAGGAGCACGTGATCTACGACCGCGCGAGCGGGCAGCTCCTGACCGGCAGCTTCATGGACTATTGCATGCCGCGCGCAGGTCTGGTGCGCGACATCGATGTCGGCGACCATCCGCTGCCGAGCAAGTTGAACGCGATCGGCGCCAAGGGCGTGGGAGAATCCGGTTGCACGGCTTCGCTGCCCGCGCTGGCCAACGCGATGACCGATGCATTGCGGCCCGCCGGCGTGGGCCATCTCGATATGCCGTACACGCCGAGCAAAGTCTGGCATTCGCTGCAGGCTGCGAAAACGCACCAAAGTACGCAGAAAAAATAGGGAGTCGCATGTTCGAATTCAATTATGTGAAGGCAAAATCGCTCGCCGAAGCGCAGGCATTCATCGCCGCGCATCCCGAGGCCAAACTTTTGTCCGGCGGCATGACGCTTATCCCGACGTTGAAGCAGCGACTCGCGCAGCCGTCGCATCTCGTCGACATCGGCGGTCTAACCGAGTTAAGCGGCATCGACGTCACCGGCACGCAGCTCGGGATCGGCGCGGCGACCCAGCATTTCGCGGTCGAATCGTCGGCGGTCGTGAAGCGCGCGATTCCCGCCCTGGCGGCGCTCGCCCACGAGATCGGCGACCCGCAGGTGCGCAATCGCGGCACGCTCGGCGGCTCGGTTGCCAACAACGATCCCGCGGCCGATTACCCGGCGGCGGTGCTGGCGCTCGAGGCCACGATAGTCACCAACAAGCGCGAAATCGCGGCGGCGGATTTTTTCCAAGGCATGTTCGCGACCGCGCTTGAAGAGGGCGAGGTCGTCGTGCGCGTGCGTTTCAATATACCCAAGCGCGCGGCCTACGAAAAATTCCGCCACCCGGCGTCCGGTTATGCGATGGCAGGCGTATTCGTCGCGGAGGGCGCGACCGGATTGCGCGTCGCGGTCACCGGTGCTGCAGCGGGCGTATTCCGCTGGACCGAGGCCGAAACCGCGCTGGCGAAAAAACTGGATCCGGCCGTGCTCGAGGGGTTGAATCTCGACGCCACCGACATGAACGAAGATATCCACGCGACTCGCGAGTATCGCGCGAACCTGGTCAGAGTGATGACCAAACGCGCGCTCAATAAGATGCTCGCGGCGTGACCGCCTGATCCCCGCTCCTCAATCCTCAAACATCAATCCTCATTCGACCCCATGACAAAAATCGAACTGACCGTTAACGGCACCAAACACTCGCGCGAAGTCGAAGACCGCGCGCTGCTCGTCGATGTATTGCGTGACCAGCTTCAGCTCACCGGCACCCACATCGGCTGCGACACGAGTCAGTGCGGCTGCTGCACGGTGCACGTCGACGGCCGCGCGATCAAGTCGTGCACAATGCTGGCGGTGCAGGCGAGCGGCACGCAGATTGTCACGATCGAAGGCCTCGCCAAGGGCGACCAGCTGCATCCGGTGCAGCAGGCATTTACCGATTGTCATGCGCTGCAATGCGGTTTTTGCACGCCGGGCATGATCATGGCGATCGCCGCGTTTCTCAAAGACAACCCGCAGCCGACGGACGAAGAGATTTATAACGGGCTCGAAGGCAATCTGTGCCGCTGCACGGGCTACATCAATATCGTGAAAGCAGTAAAGCGCAGC
>JBKJMN010000086.1:0-19347 GCA_046596405.1 Burkholderiales bacterium | reverse complement strand
CGACGCGACGTTTCAAACGCCGTTTACGCTATCGAACGGCTCGAACAGCGTGTGCATTGCCACCAACGGCGCCGGCGGCGGATGCGCGGGCGTGAGCACGCAGTCAGGCGACAGGATTCCGGGCATTCCTTCGTTGACCGTGAAGCTGCGCGTGGGCTACGCGTGGACGCCGCAAACCCGCCTCAAGGCGACCGTCCAGGCGCAGGGCCCGCAATATGCGCGCGGCGACGAGAACAACCAGGACAGCAACGGCCGCGTGCCGGGATTTGCGACCGTAAAGCTCGATCTGAGCCACCGCTTCGACAAGAAGTTTGAAGTGTTCGGCGGCGTCAGCAACCTGTTCAACACCCAGTACGCGACTTTCGGCATAATCGGTCCCAACAATCTCACCACCGGAGCGGCCGAGCAGTTTCGCGGCATCGCCGCGCCGCGTTCGGTATACGCCGGGCTGCGCGCGCTGTTTTAGGCTGCGTTATTAGGCTGAATTACCACGCCAGCCCGAGCTGCACGCACGCGTCGTACACGACGTGCCCGCCGGAAACCAGCCGCGCCCCTTCGCGCAACGTGTGCGGGCGCACGTCGTGCGGTCCCATCAGATGCAGCACTTCGACGCCGCGCGCGAGCAACGCATCGGCGATAAACGAGCGGTGGCAATGCTCGGGATGAGTCTCCGCGCACATGAAGGCGGTTGCGCGCGTGTTGCCAATCGCGAGCAGGCGTTCCAGCGCGCTCGCGAATTCCGGCGTCGCCATGTGATCTGCATAGCCGCGATGGGCGGCGTCATCGAGCGCCGCGTGCGGAGAGTCGCCGCTTGGCCGCCGCATGCCGCCGAGCTGCCCGCCTTCCCACACGTACTGAATCGCTTGCGCTCTGAGCGCCGGGTCGAGCGCCATGCGTGCGAACTGCGGATTGCGGCGCGAGCGCGGGTACGCGCGCACATCAACCAGGCATTCGATGCGCGCGCCGGCGAGCAGCGCGGTGAAGTCCTCGAGCGCGCGGTTGCCGTGGCCTATCGTATAGACGGTCGTCACGCCGTTAAACGCTTACCGAACGCCGCGAGTCGATCGATTCGAGCACCGCGCTCGCGAGCTCGATCGCGCGCACGCCGTCCTGACCGGAGGCGAGCGTGCCGGGTTCGCCTCTGACTTCGGCGGCGAATCCATCGATCTCGCGCGCGTATATCGCCGTCGGCGCAAAACGCTCGACGACCTCGCCCGCCTCAGTTTGTATTCGCAGGACGTGTTCATCCGCCCAGCGCAACGCGGACGTCGTCACCATGCCCTTGGTCCCCTGAATTCGCAAGTCATTACCGGCAAATGGGATTTCCCGGCTCGCGCGCACAACCATGTGGCAGTCGGCGCCCAGCACGCCGAGAACCGCCACGGTCGAATCCGCGGCGCCAGCCCGCCGGTCCGGATGCGAATAGGCCGAAACTTCGCGCACTTTCAACCCGGTCAGCCATTCGACCTGATCGAATAAATGCACCGCCACGTCGAACAGCACGCCGCCCTGGCGCGGGTCGTCGCGCCAGGCACCGTGCTGGCGCAGCGGCGCAATGCGCTCGAACAGCACCGCGCGCAACTCACCGAGCGTGCCCGCGCGCACGATCTCGCGCACGCGCAGCAGAATCTGCTCCAACCTGATCTGGAAGGCGACGCGCAAAATCACGCCGGCGGCGCGGCACGCGCCGACCATCTCGCGGCCCTGCTCAACCGTCATCGCGAGCGGCTTCTCGCACAGCACGTGCTTGCCGGCCCGCGCGGCCGCCAGCACCATGCGGTGATGGTCGGCGTTGGGAGTCGCGATAAATATCGCGTCGATGTCGCCTGCCGCGGCGAGTTCCTCGATGCTGCCATAGCATTGCGCCACGCCGAACTTCTGCGCGAACGCGCGCGTTTTCTCCGGCGTGCTGCCGACGCAGGCGGCGAATTGCGAATGCTTTGAACTCAGGATCGCGGGCGCGATCTGCTGGACGACTACGCCGCCTAGCCCGATTACGCCCCAGCGGACGGCATTTTGTTGATGCGGCAAGAAGAGGCTCCCGGCACATTCAAGATTGCCGCCGAGTATAGCAAGAAGGAGTTCGCCGGCCCGCGACGCCGGGGCCAGCAACCGCTTTTCCCGGCCCGGCGATTCACGTATATTTCGCTCACACAGGAAAGATCCCAAACCACTATGCAAGGCAAATACCGCTGGCCCGAGGGCGTGCGCTGCGTGGTCACGCTGACCGTCGATTTCGACGGCCCGTCGCACGAGACCGGCCGCCAGCTGGCGCCGCTTGGCGTCAACTCGCATGGCCGCTACGCGGGACGCCGCGGCGTCCACCGTTATCTCGACCTCTTCGAGAAGCACGGCATTCCGGGCACCTTCTACGTGCCCGGCTACGACGCCGAGTGCTATCCGCAGGTCGTCAAAGACATATACCGCCGCGGTTTCGAAGTCGGCGCGCACGGCTATCTGCACGAGAGCTGGGACGTCGGCGCCGACGAGGAGATGCTGCTCAGGAAATCCGACAAAATCCTGACCGATCTTCTCGGCACGAAACCGCTCGGCTGGCGCTCGCCGTCCGGCCGCAAATCCGGGCGCACGGTGCAGATACTGAAGGACCTCGGCTACATCTACGATTCGAGCGACAAGGATTACGACCTGCCGTACGTGGTGCGCGTCGATGGCAAGCCCATCGAAGGCATGATGGAGCTGCCGAGCAGCGCGTACAGCCTCGATGATTTTCCGTTCTACAAATACAGCATGACGCCGCCTTCGGAAGTGCTCGCGCACTGGCAGCAGGAATTCGACTCTCTCTACAACGAGAACGGTTACTTCATGTTGATGGTGCATCCGCGCAGCGGCTGGGGCTCCGGCACGCCGGCGCGCGCGCGCATCATGGAAGACATGATCCGCTATATCAAAGGCCACGCGGGCGTGCGGTTCTTCAATGTCGGCGGGCTCGCGCGCTGGTGCCTCGACAACCGGCAGTATTTCGACTGAGCGCGCGATGACGACGAAATCCATATGGCCGCAGGGCAAGACGTGCGCGGTCGTCGTGACGATCAACTTCGACGCCGAATCGGTCGATCTGCACGAGGCGAAGCCGGAAAATATGTACGGGAAATTCTCGTACGGGCGCTACGGCATGCGCGCCGGGGTGTGGCGGCTACTCGACGTGCTGCGCGGCCACGGCACCCAGGCGACGTTTTTCGTGCCCGCGCTCGATGCCGAAAACAATCTAACGGCGGTCGAAGCGATACTCAAAGACGGGCACGAGATCGGCGCGCGCGGCTACGCATTCGAGGACCACAGCAAGCTGGGCGCGAACGAACACGCCACGCTCGAACGCGCGCACCGCGCCCTGACGAAAATCACCGGGGTCGCGCCGGTAGGCTGGCGCGCGCCTTTCGGCATGCTAACGCGCGAGACGTTCGGGCACCTCGCGGATCTCGGCTATTTGTACGACAGCAGCTTTCAGGATGACGACTATCCGTACGTTGTCGATTGCGCAGCCGGCAGGCAAATCGTCGAGCTGCCGACTTTCGAGGCGCTGACCGACGCGACGTTCTACAACCCGCGCCATTCCCACGGCCGCGCGCTCAAGGTCTGGAAAGAGGAATTCGCCGCTATGTACGATGCCGGACACTGCGTGAACCTCACGCTGCATCCGCGCGGCGATTACGGCTCGGGGCGCGCTGCCCGCGCGCGCGTCGTCGACGAGTTCCTGACTTTTATCGAGCGTCATCCCGGCGTCTACTTCGCGACCGGCCGCGAACTTGCCGGCTGGTGGAAAAAGGCGCATCCGGAGACCGAGCCGGTTGGCGCAAATCTGCCGCCATTCGACGCCCGCCTGGCGCGCGGCTGATCCGCCTCCACTCCGGTGAGCAATTACGCGAAATCCCCGGCAGGTCCCGAGATGTTTGCCACGTAAGTACGGTAAATATCCGGCAGGCGCGCCAGCACTTCATCCTTGCCGAGCACGTCGCTCCCGCTCACAGTCGCGGCAACGAGTTCGGGCGTCAGCATTCGCAATGCTGCGCACGCGACCGGTGCGTAGCTCAAATGCCAGGGCTCCGGATTCACGCCGCCCCGAAATTCGGTGTAGGGCCTGAAGAAACCGAAGCGTGAAATATTGGCGTCGAGCCACCGGTTCAGTGGTGCGAACACGCCGCCCGCGGCGTACTCTTCAGGCACGAGCTTGTAGCGGTATCCGTCAGGCATCGCCGCGCGGTCGACCACGTCGATGTCGGTGCCCCAGTGATGGCGGCTCGCGCCCGGCAGCGCGCTCCAGCACAGGATGCCCTCGACGAGCTCGCGCGCATTAAGGCTGGCGTGGTCGCGCACGTTGCCGGCGGCGTCGTAGAGCGGACGCTCGCCGCGGTATTTCATGTTCCAGATGCGCACTTGCGCCGCAAAATCGCGGAATCCGCTCGCGATTTCGAGCTCTATGCCCGCGGCAGCGGCGCTGTCCCTGAGTGCAAGGAACGGCGCCAGCGCGGCGTGATGAATGGCCGCGCGCAAATCGTCGCGCTGCACGACATGGGTCGCGGCGCGGCCGGTCAATTCGAGTTCGTTGAGCACCCTGAGATTCTAAACCCTGTGCTTAAAGCCCCGGTCGCAGCAAATAAAAAAGCCGGCACGCGGCCGGCTTTTCAAATATTAAGACTTTTTATTATGCCGCCTTGGCAGGCGCTTCTTCTTTTTTATCCTCGGCTACCTCGGGGCGGTCTATGAGTTCGACCACCGCCATCGGCGCGTTATCCCCCTTGCGAAATCCGAACTTCAGTATGCGCAGATACCCGCCGTTACGCGCGGCGTAGCGCGGGCCCAGCTCGCCGAACAGCTTGGTGACGATTTCGCGGTCGCGCAGGCGATCGAATGCGAGCCGGCGGTTGGCAAGCGACGGCGATTTGCCGAGCGTCAGCAACGGCTCGGCGACGCGGCGCAACTCTTTCGCCTTGGGCAACGTCGTCTTGATGACTTCGTGGCGCAGCAGCGAAACGGTCATGTTGCGCAGCATTGCGAGGCGATGGCTGCTGGTGCGGTTGAGTTTTCTTAAGCCGAGACGGTGACGCATGATGAATCCTTTTTATACCTTTTCGAGCCCGACGGGCGGCCAGTTTTCGAGCCGCATGCCGAGTGTGAGGCCGCGCGACGCGAGCACTTCCTTGATCTCGTTTAACGATTTGCGGCCGAGGTTCGGCGTTTTGAGCAATTCGGTTTCGGTGCGCTGAATCAGGTCGCCGATGTAATAAATGTTTTCGGCTTTGAGACAGTTGGCAGAGCGCACGGTGAGTTCAAGATCGTCGACCGGGCGCAACAGGATCGGGTCGATCTGCTGCGCTTTGGGCACTTCGATCTGCACCGGCGTGCCTTTCAAGTCGGCGAACACGACGAGTTGATCGACGAGGATGCGTGCCGCGTAGCGAATCGCCTCTTCCGGCTCGATCGCGCCGTTGGTTTCGATGTCGATGATCAGCTTGTCGAGGTCGGTGCGCTGTTCGACGCGCGCCGAATCAACCTGGTAGCTGACGCGGCGAACCGGGCTGTAGGATGCGTCGAGCACGATGCTGCCGACCGCGCGGCTCACTGCGCCTTCGATCTGCTCGCCGCGGCTGGTACGCACCGCGCCGGGCACGTAGCCGCGGCCGTGTTCGACCTTGATCTGCATGTCGAGCTTGCCGCCGGCGGTCAGGTGCGCAATGACGTGATCGGGATTGACGATTTCGACGTCGTGCATCTGCTCGATGTCGCCCGCCGTGACCACGCCTTCGCCCTGCTTCCTGAGTGTCAACTCCGCTTCCTCGCGGTTGTGCAGCTTCAGCACGATACCTTTAAGGTTCAGCAGGATGTCGACCACGTCTTCCTGCACGCCGTCGATGGTCGAGTACTCATGCAGCACGCCGCTCATCTTCACTTCGGTGGCGGCGAAACCCGGCATCGACGATAGCAATATGCGGCGCAGCGCATTGCCGAGCGTATGGCCGTAGCCGCGCTCGAAGGGCTCCATCGTGACCTTGGCATGGAACGGCGAAATGTTCTGCACGTCGATGATGCGAGGCTTAAGAAAAGTGCTACTGGGCATGGCTTAATCCTCTGGCAATTATTTGGAGTAAAGCTCGACCACCAGCGACTCATTGATGGTGGAGGGCAGATCGCTGCGTTGCGGCATGGTCTTGAACGTACCCTTAAACGCGGCCGAGTCGACTTCGAGCCATTCCGGGTAACCGCGACCGGAGGTGGCTTCGAGGGCGGCCTTGATGCGCAGATGTTCCTTGGCCTTGCCCGCGACTTCGATGATGTCGCCGGGACGCAACTGATACGACGGGATGTTGACGCGCTTGCCGTTCACGAGGATGCCGTTATGGCGCACGATCTGGCGAGCTTCCGAACGCGATGCGCCGAAGCCCATCTTGTAGGTAATGTTGTCCAGGCGCGACTCGAGCATCTGCAACAGCGTCTCGCCGGTGATGCCTTTCTTCTGCTCAGCGCGGTGATAGATATTGCGGAACTGGCGCTCGAGCAGGCCGTAGATGCGGCGCAGCTTCTGCTTCTCGCGCAACTGCACGCCGTAGCCCGACAAGCGGCTGTTTTTCTGGCCGTGCTGGCCCGGCGGATAATTGCGGCGCTCGATCGCGCACTTGTCGGTAAAGCACTTGTCGCCTTTGAGGAACAGCTTCTCGCCCTCGCGGCGGCATTGGCGGCATTTTGCGTCTAAATTTCTGGCCACAGCCGGTTCTCCTTAGATGCGACGCCGCTTCGGCGCGCGGCATCCGTTATGCGGGACGGGCGTGACGTCGGCGATGCTCGTGATCTTGAAGCCAAGCGCGTTCAATGCGCGCATGGCGGATTCGCGGCCGGGACCCGGGCCCTTGATGCGGACCTCGAGATTCTTGACGCCGCACTCCTGCGCGAGCTTGCCCGCGTGCTCGCCGGCGATCTGCGCCGCGAACGGCGTAGATTTGCGCGAGCCCTTGAAGCCGGCCGAACCGCTGGTCGCCCACGACAATGCGTTGCCCTGGCGGTCGGTGATGGTGATGACGGTGTTGTTGAAGGACGCATGAATGTGCGCAATGCCTTCCGCGACATTCTTTTTGACCTTCTTGCGAACCCGTGTGTTTGCCTTTGCCATTGAATATGCTTTCCGCTATTAGTCTGTCGATCAGGCCGTGACGGCTTTTTGGATCTTCACTGCTGCTTTGCGCGGTCCCTTGCGCGTACGCGCATTGGTACGCGTGCGCTGGCCGCGTACCGGCAGCCCGCGGCGATGCCGCAACCCGCGCCAGGTGCCGAGGTCCATCAGGCGCTTGATGTTCATCGAAACTTCACGCCGCAAATCGCCTTCGATGGCGAACTTCGCGACCTGCTCGCGCAGCTTTTCCATATCGCTGTCCGACAGGTCTTTCATCTTGGTCGTGTGCACGATGCCGGCAGACGTGCAGATCGCGCGCGCGCGGCTGCGGCCGACGCCGTAAATCGCGGTCAGCGCGATTTCAGCGTGCTGATGATTCGGAATGTTGACGCCACCAATACGGGCCATAATTTTCTATCCCATCTGCTCTAAAATCGCGCGCTCAATGCGCGCCGAACGAACACCCAAAAATTCGAAAGCCGGCGATTATAACGTGTTAATTTCCATCAGTAAACGCCGTCATTGCAGCCAACAGCACGCGCCTACCCCTGGCGTTGCTTGTGGCGCGGATCCTTGCAAATCACGCGCACGACGCGCTTCCTGCGGATGATCTTGCAGTTGCGGCATATCTTCTTCACCGAAGCCAGTACTTTCATCTTTTGCTCCTTGATTCCTTAACCTGTCCTACTTGGCGCGGAAAGTAATCCGGCACCGCGTCAAATCGTATGGCGAAACTTCTACCGTGACCTTGTCACCGGGCAGAATGCGGATGTAGTGCATGCGCATCTTGCCGGAAATATGGCCGAGTACCGTATGGCCGTTTTCCAGCTTTACCCGGAATGTTGCGTTGGGCAGGGTTTCGACGATCGTCCCCTGCATTTCTATGGTTTCTTCTTTCGCCATTAACGAGTCGGAAACACGCCGCCGCCCTTGAAATTGGCTTTTTTGAGCAAGCTTTCGTACTGGTGGCTCATCGCATACGCCTGCACCTGCGCCATGAAATCCATCGTCACGACCACGATAATCAGAAGGCTGGTGCCGCCGAAATAAAACGGCACTTTCTTCCATACGATCAGAAATTCAGGCAGCAGGCACACGAGAGTCACGTAGACCGAGCCTACCAACGTCAGGCGCAGCATTATTTTTTCGATGTAGCGCGCAGTCTGGTCGCCGGGACGGATACCGGGAACGAACGCGCCGCTTTTCTTCAGGTTCTCGGCCGTTTCTTTCGGGTTGAACATCAGCGCCGCATAGAAAAAGCAGAAAAATACGATCGCCGCCGAGTACAGGAACACGTACACCGGCTCGCCGGGATGCAGTGTCGATGCGATGTTCGAGAGCCAGCGCATGTTCTCGCTGGTGCCAAACCAGCCGGCGAGCGTCGCCGGGAACAGGATGATGCTCGATGCGAAAATCGGCGGAATTACGCCCGACATGTTGAGTTTGAGCGGCAAGTGCGACGATTGGCCGCCGTACACTTTGCGCCCGACCTGGCGCTTCGCGTAATTGACGAGGATACGGCGCTGCCCGCGTTCAACGAAACATACGAGCGCGGTGACCCCGGCCACCAGCGCCACGATGACGATGACCGCAAGAATTGAAATCGAACCCTGGCGCTGCAGTTCGAGCGTGTTGACCACCGCGGTCGGCAGCCCCGCTGCGATGCCAGCGAAAATGATCAGCGAGATTCCGTTGCCGATGCCGCGTTCCGTGATCTGCTCGCCCAGCCACATCAGAAACATGGTGCCGGTGACCAGCGTGATCATGGTCGTCAGGCGGAAGGCCAGGCCCGGATCGAGCACGAGACCGCGCTGCGATTCAAGCGCAATGGCGATGCCCATGCCCTGAAACAATGCGAGCCCGGCGGTGCCGTAACGCGTGTATTGAGTGATCTTGCGGCGGCCCGACTCGCCTTCTTTCTTCAAGGCTTCGAGCGTTGGCGACACCACCGTCATCAGCTGCATGATGATGGACGCCGAAATATACGGCATGATGCCGAGCGCCAGGATCGTGAAGCGCGACAGCGCGCCGCCCGAAAACATATTGAACATGTCGAGGATGCCGCCCTTTTGCGACTTAAAGAGCTCGGCGAGCGCAACCGGATCGATGCCGGGCACTGGAATGTGCGCACCGATGCGATAGACGATGAGCGCGCCCAGCAAGAACAACAGGCGACGGTTAAGGTCGCCCATCTTGCCCTGCATGCTCAATCGCGAATCCTGATTAGCCAACTTTACTCACCCTTCTTTTTCTTCGCCGGCGCTTTTTCTTTGCCGCCCTTGGCCTTCGGCTCCGGCGCGGCTTTGGCTTCCGCCTTGGCTTCGGCTTTCACTTTCGAATCGGCCTTGGCTTTGCTCTTCGCGTCGGCCTTGGCTTCAGCGTCGACCGCCGCCTTGGCGTTTTCCTCGGCAATGGTCGCGGACGTCGTTGCGGCACGTGCTTCGGCACGAACGATCGCCGCCGCTTTGCGCGCGACTTTCTTGCCTTCCTTGACCGGCTTGCCGCCGGTGCTTTCCGGCATTTCGAACTTGCCGCCGGCCGCTTCGACCGCGGCGCGCGCGCCCTTGGAGGCCAACAGGCCATGCAACGTGACCTTGCGTTTGAGTTCGCCAGACACGATGACCTTGGCCGACAACGCATGGATAGGCACGATGCCCGCGTCTTTGAGCACCAGGATGTCGATCGTATCGACCTTCAGGCGGTTCAAATCCGACAGGCGCACTTCGGCGGTGTCGCCCCGTGTGGGCGAGTTGAAGCCACGCTTGGGCAGGCGGCGCTGCAGCGGCATCTGGCCGCCCTCGAAACCGACCTTGTGATAGCCACCCGCGCGCGAGCTTTGACCTTTATGGCCGCGACCCGCCGTCTTACCGAGTCCGCTGCCGATACCGCGACCGACGCGGCGTTTGGCGTGCTTGGCGCCGGCGGCAGGTTTGATCGTGTTGAGTTGCATTGATTTTATCCTTCGCACTTCACGAGATAGCTGACTTTGTTGATCATGCCGCGCACGGCCGGCGTGTCGATGACCTCGGAGGTCGAATTGATGCGGCGCAGGCCCAGTCCGCGCACCGTCGCGCGATGCGACTCCATGGTGCCGATCAGGCTCCTGACGAGCGTGACCTTGAGCATCTTGCCTGCTGGTTTCGATTTGGCCATGGCTTATCCCGCGATCTCTTCGACCGTTTTGCCGCGCTTGGCCGCTATATCGGACGGCGTGTTCATCGCCTGCAGGCCGTTCAAGGTCGCCCGCACGACGTTATAAGGATTGGTCGAGCCGATGATTTTGGCGAGCACGTTGGTCACGCCCATGACTTCGAAAATCGCGCGCATCGGACCGCCCGCGATGATGCCCGTGCCGTCTGAGGCCGGCTGCATGTAGACACGCGCCGAACCGTGACGGCCGGTAACAGCGTGGTGCAGCGTGCCGTTCTTCAAATTGATTTTGACGAGCTTGCGCCGCGCCTCGTCCATCGCTTTTTGTACCGAGATCGGCACTTCGCGCGCTTTGCCTTTGCCCATGCCGACGCGGCCATCGCCGTCACCGACCACGACGAGCGCGGCGAAACCCATGACGCGGCCGCCTTTCACCACCTTGGTCACACGGTTGATCGCGATCATCTTCTCGCGCAGGCCGTCGCCGCGTTCTTCGCCGCCCGCCATCCTGTTTGCCTGGAGTTTTGCCATGTGGTTTCCTGACTAGAACTTGAGTCCGTGCTCGCGCGCGGCTTCCGCCAGCGCCTTGACACGACCGTGATATTTGTAGCCGCCGCGGTCGAACGCGACCGCTTCTATGCCCAGCGCCCTGGCTTTTTCGGCGATCAGCTTGCCGACCGCAGCTGCCGCCTCAACGTTGCCGCCGTTCTTGACGGATTTGCGCAATGCCGCTTCGATCGTCGACGCGCTGGCCAGGACCTTCGACCCGCTCGCATCGATGACTTGCGCGTACATGTGCGCGTTCGAGCGATGCACGGCCAGGCGCACCACCCGCAGCTCCGCAATCTTGCGGCGGGTCTGCTGGGCGCGGCGAAACCGCGCCTGATGTTTGTCTTCTTTCATCTGTCGCCTCTACTTCTTCTTCGTCTCTTTGAGGATGACGGTCTCATCCGAATACCGCACGCCCTTGCCCTTGTACGGCTCGGGGCGGCGATAGGCGCGGATCTCGGCCGCGACCTGTCCGACCACCTGCTTGTCGATGCCCTTGATCAGGATCTCGGTTTGCGTCGGCGTTTCTACCTTGATGCCGGTCGGCATCTGATGCACGACCGGGTGCGAAAAACCGAGCGTCAGGTTCAGCTTGTCGCCCTGGGCCTGGGCGCGATAACCGACGCCGACCAGGGTCAACTTGCGCTCATAGCCCTTGGTTACGCCCTGCACCATGTTCGCGACCAGCGCGCGCATGGTGCCCGACAGCGCATTCGCGGCGTGCGACTCGTTCGCCACCTTGAACTGCAGCCGGTTCTCGACTTTCTCGAGCGTGACTTGTT
Source organism: Burkholderiales bacterium (assembly GCA_046596405.1). Classification (GTDB taxonomy): domain Bacteria; phylum Pseudomonadota; class Gammaproteobacteria; order Burkholderiales; family SG8-41; genus PALSA-1004. Next base: position 7,746 of record JBKJMN010000086.1, on the reverse strand, counting down.
CGGACAAAGCCTGCTTCAACGTGCCAAGCGGGCCCTTCACCGAAATCTCGGTCGGCGAGAACTGCACTTCCACGTTGGCCGGCACTTCGACCGGAAAATTACCTATTCTGGACATCGCTATTCCTCGTTCGCCGCTTTAATCAACTATGCAACGATGCACAAAACTTCGCCGCCGATGCCCAGACCGCGCGCTTTGCGGTCGGTCATCACGCCCTTCGAGGTGGACACGATTGCCACGCCCAGGCCATTCATGACCTTGGGGATGGAGTCGCACGGCTTGTAAATGCGCAACCCCGGACGGCTCACGCGCTCGAGCTTCTCGATGACGGGACGCCCGGCGTAATACTTGAGCCCCACTTCGAGGGTCGGCTTGCCGTCCTGCGGGCGCACCGCGAAGTCGTCGATATAGCCTTCGTCCTTGAGGACTTTGGCAATCGCGGCCTTCACCTTGCTCGCCGGCATTGCGACTGAAACTTTTTCCGACATCTGCGCATTGCGTATGCGCGTCAACATGTCGGCGATCGGATCACTCATGCTCATGGTTTTGGTCTCTCCGCTTCCTGCCTACCAGCTCGCCTTGATCACACCGGGAATCTCGCCGCGCATCGCGATATCGCGCAATTTGCTGCGGCCGAGGCCAAACTTGCTGTAAACGCCGCGCGGGCGGCCGGTCAGCGCGCACCGGTTGCGCAATCGCACCGGGCTCGAGTCGCGCGGCAGCTTCTGCAGCTTCAGGCGCGCTTCGTAACGGTCTTCCGGCGACAACTTCTGATCGTTGATGAGCGCGGTCAATTGCGCGCGCTTGGCGGCGAATTTCTTCACCATCTTGCGGCGGTTCTGGTCGCGAAGTTTCAACACGAGTTTGGACATGGGCTAGTTCCTGAACGGAAATTTGAATGCCGCCAGCAGAGCGCGCCCTTCGGCGTCGGTCTTGGCGGTGGTGGTGATCGTAATGTTCATGCCGCGCAGCGCATCGATCTTGTCGTACTCGATCTCGGGAAAAATAATCTGTTCCTTGATGCCGAAATTGAAATTGCCGCGACCGTCGAACGATCTGCCCGGGATGCCGCGAAAGTCGCGGATGCGGGGAATCGCCACGGTAACGAGGCGGTCGAGGAACTCGTACATACGGGTGCCGCGCAGGGTTACTTTGCAGCCGATCGGATAATTGTCGCGGATCTTGAAAGTCGCGATCGATTTCTTTGACTTGGTGACTAGCGGTTTTTGACCGGCGATCTTCGTCATGTCGGCGACCGCGTTGTCCATGATCTTCTTGTCGTTTACCGCTTCGCCCACGCCCATGTTGAGCGTAATTTTCTCGATACGCGGGACCTGCATTACCGACTTGTAGCCGAACTGGGCCACCAGTTTTTTGACCACGTCCTGCTGGTAATGCGTGTGCAGACGGCTGGCTGCCGCTGCGCCCTTGTCTTTGCCGGCGGTCTTGGCCTGGGTACTCATGCGTCTATCACTTCACCGTTGGATTTGAATATGCGCACGCGCTTGCCATCGTCGAGAGTCTTCACACCGACCCGATCTGCTTTCTTGCTGGTCGGATTGAAGATCGCGACGTTCGACACGTGCAGCGGCATCTCTTTCTCGACGATGCCGCCGGTGGTGTTTTTCATCGGATTCGGCCGCTGGTGCTTTTTCACGCGATTGGCGCCCTCGACGAGAATGTGCTCGAGGTCGACCACGCGCAGCACCGTGCCGCGTTTGCCTTTGTCTTTGCCGGTGATGACGATCACGTCATCGCCTTTTTTAATCTTGCGCATGCTTGATTTACCTATGGCTCTTACAGGACTTCCGGCGCGAGCGAAACGATCTTCATGAAGCGCTCGGTTCGCAATTCGCGTGTCACCGGTCCGAAAATACGCGTGCCGATCGGCTCCAGCTTGGCTGTGAGCAGCACGGCGGCATTACTGTCAAACTTGATCATCGAGCCATCGGCGCGGCGGATACCCTTGGCGGTGCGCACGACGACTGCGTTGTAAATCTCGCCCTTCTTCACGCGGCCGCGGGGCGCTGCGTCCTTGATGCTTACTTTGATCACGTCGCCGATGCCTGCATAGCGGCGCTTCGAGCCGCCGAGCACCTTGATGCACATCACTGCGCGCGCACCGGTGTTGTCAGCAACCTCCAGAATGGATTGCATCTGTATCATTTTTTACTCTCGCTTTGTGCTGCAATCTTTTCCAACTTGAACCGCTTAACTGCCTGTTTCTGCGGTCAGTCTTGGAACCCGTCTGGGATCAGGAGGGGCGCCGGAAATGCAGGCGCCGCGCAACGAAGGCGGGATTCTACACAGAACACCGCCTACTTTCAACCGGTTTGTCGCTTAAATCTCGCGTGCCTTCTCGATCAGCTTCGCCACCCGCCACGCCTTGGTCTTGGCAATCGGCCGGCATTCCTCGATCAGCACGGTATCGCCCGCTTTAAACTCGTTTTTCTCGTCGTGCGCATGATATTTCTTTGAGCGCGTAACGATTTTTCCGTACAGCGGATGCTTGACGCGGCGCTCGACCAGCACGGTCACCGTCTTGTTCATCTTGTCGCTGACGATGCGGCCGGTCAGCGTGCGCTTGTTCGCTGCGGTGGTTTCAGTCATGACTGGCGTGCCTTTTCATTGATGATCGTGCGCACGCGCGCTATGTCGCGGCGCACTTTCCCGATCTGGCTGTTGTTGGTGAGCTGCTGGGTCGCAACCTGCATGCGCAGGCTGAATTGCGCCTTCAGGAGCTCATTGAGCTCCTGGCGCAGCTCGTCCGTATTTTTGACGCGTAATTCGCTCGCTTTCATGGCTTAGCCTCCGACCATACGATGCACGAACGTCGTCAACAGCGGCAGCTTCGCCGACGCCAGGCGGAACGCCTCGCGCGCGGACGCCTCGTCGACGCCGTCCATTTCATAAAGAACCTTGCCCGGCACGATTTCAGCGACCCAGTATTCCGGGTTGCCTTTGCCGTTGCCCATGCGGACCTCGGCGGGTTTACGCGAAATCGGCTTGTCCGGAAAAATGCGGATCCAGATTCGGCCGCCGCGCTTAATGTGACGCGTCATTGCGCGCCGCGCCGCTTCAATCTGGCGTGCGGTCAAGCGGCCGCGCGTGAGCGCTTTAAGGCCGTATTCGCCGAAACTCACTTTGGCGCCGCGGGTCGCCACACCTTTGTTGCGACCCTTTTGTTCCTTGCGGTATTTCCTTCTAGCTGGCTGCAGCATGCTTTACTCCTGTGCGTCTTTTCTTGGGCGCGGGTTTCGCGGCGGGCTTGTCACCCGCGGGCTTGTCGGTCACCAGCGATTCGGGCGTGGCGGCCGGGGCGGCCAGCGCCTGCTCGTGCTTGGAAAGGATTTCGCCTTTGAACACCCAGACTTTGACGCCGATGATGCCGTAAGTGGTTTTAGCTTCGGAGAACCCGTAATCGATATCGGCACGCAGCGTATGCAACGGCACGCGGCCTTCGCGATACCATTCCGTGCGCGCGATTTCGATGCCGTTCAGGCGGCCCGCGCTCATGATCTTTATGCCCTGCGCGCCCAGACGCATCGCGTTGGTGATCGCGCGTTTCATGGCCCGGCGGAACATGATGCGCTTTTGCAGTTGTTGCGTGATCGAGTCCGAAATCAATTGCGCATCGAGCTCGGGCTTGCGGATTTCCTCGATGTTGATGTGCACGGGGACGTGCAGGAGTTTCTGCAACTGCGCCTTCAGCGATTCGATGTCCTCGCCCTTCTTGCCGATGACGACGCCGGGGCGCGCGCTGTAGATGGTGATCTTGGCATTCTTGGCCGGGCGCTCAATGATGATCTTGCCGACCGCCGCATGCGCAAGCTTCTGCTTCAGGAAGTCCCGCACTTTGACGTCTTCCTGCAGCATGCCCGGGAAATTCTTGCTGTTCGCATACCACTTCGACGACCAGTTGCGCAGCACCGAGAGGCGGAATCCGACCGGATGTATTTTTTGTCCCATGGCTATTTCCTTCCGTCGCCGACGGTCAGGTGAATGTGGCAGCTGTGCTTCAAGACACGAACTCCGCGGCCCTTGGCGCGCGCCGCGAACCGCTTGAGCACCGGCCCTTTTTCGACGTAGATGCGCGTGATTTTCAATTCGTCGATGTCGGCGCCGTCGTTGTGCTCGGCATTGGCAATCGCCGACTCGAGCACTTTGCGGATGATGACCGCGCCCTTTTTCGGACTGAAGGTCAGCAGGTTCAGCGCCTTTTCGACCTGCAGGCCGCGAATCTGGTCGGCGACCAGCCGGCCCTTTTGGGGGGACAGTCGCACGCCGTTTAATTTTGCCGTGGTTTCCATTAAAGCATTCCTCATTTCTTGGCCGGGGCCGCCGCGGCAGGCGCGACGCTCGACTTCTTGTCACCGACCGGCGTGGAGGTGCTGCCGGCCTTGGAGTGGCCTTTGAAAATCCGCGTGTGCGAAAACTCGCCGAGCTTGTGCCCGACCATGTTTTCCGAGATGTAGACCGGGACGTGCTGCTTGCCGTTATGCACGGCGATCGTCAGGCCGACGAAGTCGGGCAATATGGTGGAGCGCCGCGACCAGGTCTTGAGCGGGCGTTTGTCGTTGGATGCGCGCGCGGCTTCAACCTTGGCCATCAGGTGATAGTCGACGAACGGGCCTTTTTTTACTGAGCGTGCCATGTTTATATACCTCGCTTATTTACCACTTAGCCGGCGCCGACTTTAGCGTGCCGGCGGCGCACGATCATGCTGTTGGTGCGCTTGTTCTTGCGCGTGCGATAGCCCTTGGTCAGCGTGCCCCACGGACTTACCGGGTGACGCCCGGCGGCCGTCTTACCTTCACCGCCGCCATGCGGGTGATCGATCGGGTTCATCGCGACACCGCGCACCGTCGGGCGTATGCCGCGCCAGCGCACAGCACCTGCCTTGCCGATCGAGCGCAGGCTGTTCTCTTCATTGCCGACTTCACCGATGGTCGCGCGGCAATTCACATGCACCTTGCGGATTTCGCCGGAGCGCAGCCGCAATTGCGCGTATTCGCCTTCGCGCGCCAGCAACTGCACGCCGGCGCCGGCGGCACGCGCGAGTTGCGCGCCTTTGCCCGGCATCATTTCGATGCAATGTATGGTGCTGCCGACCGGAATGTTCCGCAGCGGCAGCGCGTTGCCCGATTTGATCGGCGCCTCGGGCCCATTCTGAATCTGGGTGCCGACGGCGATGCCCTTGGGGGCAATGATGTAACGACGCTCGCCGTCTGCGTAGCAAAGCAACGCGATGTTGGCGCTGCGGTTCGGGTCATGCTCGATGCGCTCGACCTTGGCCACGATGCCGTCCTTGTCGCGCTTGAAATCGATCACGCGATAGTGCTGCTTGTGGCCGCCACCCATGTGGCGCGTGGTGATCTGACCGGTGTTGTTGCGGCCGGCGGTCTTGCTCTTGCGTTCAATCAGGGCATCGTGCGGCCGACCTTTGTAGAGATCGGGATTGACGACCTTGACGACGGCACGGCGGCCGGGCGAGGTCGGTTTGACTTTGATCAGCGCCATTATTTGTTCTCCCCTGCCGCGAAGTTGATTTCCTGGCCGGGCTTCAAGGACACGTAGGCCTTCTTCCAGTTATTGCGCCGGCCCATGAAGCGGCCGAAGCGTTTTTCCTTGCCCTTCACGTTGGACACCTGCACCGACAGGACTTCGATTTTCTTGTCCTTGGTGCCGAACATGAGCTCGACCGCCGCCTTGATTTCAGGCTTGGTCGCGTCCGGCATCACGCGAAACAAGTACTGGTTGTGTTTCTCGCCGACGAACGTGCCCTTCTCCGAAATCACCGGGGCCAGCAGCACTTTCATCAGTCGCTCGGTATTTTTGGTGCTCCCGGCGGCGCTCATTTAAGCAGCTCCTCAAATTTGGCCATCGCGGTCTTGGTCAAGAGCACGTGGGCGTGGCGGATCAGGCTGACCGGATCGGCGTGCGACGCGGCGCAAACGTTGACGTTCGGCAGGTTGCGCGCCGACAACAGCAGATTCTCATCCATGCTGTCGGTGACGATCAGCACGTTCTCGAAACCCATGTCTTTGACTTTTTGCGCCAGCAATTTGGTTTTCGGCGCGTCGAGCGTGAAGCTGTCGACGACCGCGAGCCGGCCTTCGCGCGCAAGCTGTGACAAGATAGAGCACACGCCTGCGCGATACATCTTCTTGTTGACCTTGTGCGTGAAGTTCTCGTCGGGCCGGTTCGGGAATATGCGGCCGCCCCCGCGCCACAACGGGCTCGAGGTCATACCGGCGCGCGCGCGGCCGGTGCCCTTCTGGTTGAACGGCTTCTTGGTCGAGTGGCTCACTTCGCCACGGTCTTTCTGCGCGCGCGTGCCCTGGCGGCCGTTCGCGAGATACGCCGTCACCACCTGGTGGATCAGCGCCTCGTTGTAGTCGCGCCCGAACACGGTATCGGCCGCGGCCACATTGGCAGTCGACTTACCGCTTTGATCGATCAGTTTAAGTTCCATTATTTACCTGCCTTCGCGGCACCCGGCTTGGCGGCCGGCTTGGCGGCGGGTTTCGCGCCCACACGAGCTTTTTTTACGGCGGGATACACCGTGATATCACCGTTCTTGGCGCCGGGAATCGCGCCGCGGATCAGCAGCAATTGACGCTCGGCGTCGATGCGCACGATCACGAGGTTCTGCGTCGTGCGATTGACGTCGCCCAGGTGGCCGGTCATTTTCTTGCCGGGGAACACGCGGCCCGGGTCTTGCGCCATCGAGATCGAGCCCGGCGTGTTATGCGAGCGCGAGTTGCCGTGCGTTGCACGGTTCGACTTGAAGTGATGGCGCTTGATGACGCCGGCGTAACCTTTGCCGATGGTCCTGCCGGATACGTCGACCTTCTGGCCGACTTTGAACACGTCAACACCTATCGTGCCGCCCACCTTCAGGCTGGCAATCTGCTCGGCGGTGACGCGGAATTCCTGCAATATCGAACCGGCTTCAACTGCCGCTTTGGCAAAATGGCCCGCCGCAGACTTGTTGACACGCCGCGCGCGGCGCTTGCCGTACGCGACCTGCACCGCCGTATAGCCGTCGGATTCCGGTGTTTTGATCTGGGTCACTCGATTGTTCGACACATCGACGACCGTCACCGGGATGGAATCGCCATCGTCGGTGAAGACACGCGTCATGCCGATCTTGCGACCGACTAGTCCTAAACTCATTTTGCTCACCTTTTCTTTAGCCCCGCCCGCGCCTTATCTCTTAAAGCTGCGTTTGGGTGCCGACTGCAATTGGCCGGCCATTCACCTTCAGTATCCGGGTTTAAACTTAAATAAGGCCCGAACGCTGTTCCTACAATTTAATTTCCACGTCCACGCCCGCGGGCAGATCGAGCTTCATCAGCGCGTCGACCGTCTTGTCGGTCGGATCGATGATGTCCATCAATCGCAAATGCGTGCGAATTTCGAACTGGTCGCGCGAGGTCTTGTTCGCATGCGGCGAGCGCAGCACGTCGAAGCGTTCCTTGCGCGTCGGCAGCGGAACTGGGCCTTTGACCACGGCACCGGTACGCTTCGCGGTATCCACGATCTCGAGCGCCGACTGATCGATCAAGCGATAGTCGAACGCCTTCAGGCGAATACGTATTTTCTGACTTTTGACGGCGGCCATTATGTTTACTCGATGACTTTAGCGACGACGCCGGCGCCGACGGTCTTGCCACCTTCGCGAATCGCGAAGCGCAAGCCTTCTTCCATCGCGATGGGCTGAATCAGCGCCACCGTGATCGAGA
>JBKJMN010000329.1:0-5389 GCA_046596405.1 Burkholderiales bacterium | reverse complement strand
CGCAGGCGATTTATTTTCTGGCGTCACCGCTTTCGTCTTACGTGACGGGGCAGTGCCTCTCCGTAGACGGCGGCGGATTGCGATCGATCTGAAGTTTTTTGGAGAACCCGGATGGCGAACATTCAAACTCAAACCTCGCAGTCTCATGTCAATGTGAACGCGCCGGAAAACGTCGCTATCGTACCGAGCGGCAAGGCCGTCGGCGCGGAAATCCGCGGTGTCGATCTTGCGCAACCGGTACCTGAAGCAACCAGCGAACTCATGCGCCGGGCGTGGGCCGATCATGGTGTGCTCCTGTGGCGCGGGCAGAAGCTGCCGGACATTTCGTTTCTGCAAGCCGCCGCCATATTCGGCGTGACCAAGGAGCCCGCCGCGCGCAAATACCAGCTCGCCGGCGGATACAAAGTCGGCGGCAAAATCGTGCCGCTGCATCCGCATGTGAGCCTGATTTCCAATCTCGACGAGGAAGGCAATCCGGTCAGGGACAACGGCACGCTGGGCAGCTATGAAGTCATCTGGCACAGTGATAACTCCTATGTCGAAGTGCCGCCCGCGGGCAGCATGCTTTACGCGGTGATCATTCCCGAAAACGGCGGGGGCGACACCTGGTTCAGCAACCAGTACCTCGCGTACGACGAGTTGCCGGATGAACTGAAAAAACAAATCGCCGGCAAATCACAGATCCACGATTCGACGCGCAATAGCGCCGGCGTGCTGCGGCCGACCGTGAAACTGCCGACCAGGCCCGAAGAAGTGCCGGGGCCCGCGCATCCGCTGGTGCGCGTGCACCCGGTCACCCAAAAACGTGCGCTGTATTTGGGCCGCCGCCGCGATTGGCCGTCGAACTACATCATCGGCCTGTCGAACGAAGACAGCGAAGCGCTGCTCGACAAGCTGTGGGCGCACGCGACGCAACCCAAGTACTCGTGGGGCCACCAGTGGCGCGTCGGCGATCTCGTGCTGTGGGACAACCGCTGCTGCATGCATTACCGCTCGGAAGTCGACGCGACACAGCCGCGCGTGCTCTATCGCACGGTGGTCAAGGGTGACGCGGTTATTGCGGGGTAGGGTACGTGTAGTGAACTTCGAAGTTGTCGGCAAATTAGTCGCCTGGACCACTGCCTCGGCTAGCGTGCCAGAAGGCGACGACGACAACCTTTCCTGCATGCACGTGATAGTAGATGTGGTACCGGACCCTTGATAGGAACGGCCGACGCAATTCGGGGTAGCGGGGCGTGCTCGACGTCGCACCAACGCCCGGTTGGCGGGATAGCAGTGCTGCCGCTTCCTGGAAGTCGACGCGGATTGCGTCTGGCGCGGCCGGCCTGTTCTTTACCCACCAAGTTGCTGCCGCCTCCAGCTGTATTGCGGCACGAGGGGTTACCTCAACATCGAGCACTTTGCTCAGGCGATACGGCGAAGACGTTTAAGGACTTCTTCAGCGGAGATCGTTTCTCCTCGATCGGCTTGAGCGATCGATTCCAATAACTCCGCCTCCAGTTCAGGCGGAACTTCAAAGGTTTCGTCAGCTTCGCGCGCAAGGATCGTGACGACGGCGCCTTCGGGCAGTGGATCGCCTGCCACGACAATCTTTCCGTCTACGACTGTTCCGATGGCTAATTGCATGGATGACATATTACACCGGTGCATCGGGGCATGCACGATGACGCTGAGCGTTTAACAAATTGTAATGGCGCAAACCCGGATATTGCTCTCCTTGCCATGCCCGCAGGTCCTCATCCATACTCGATTCAGAGGTGTTGCATTTAACGATTGAGCTCACCATGCTATTCGATCGGGCTGTAACGCTAGTAGGCCAACCCTTGAGGGGATGATTCATCATGCAGATGCAAGACAGCGGCTTGTCCGAAGAGCAGAGTCTGATGCGGGACAGCTGCCGCGCTTTTGTCGACGATTTCGTCACGCCTTTCATCCGCCAGAACTGGCAGCGCGAATGGGTGATGGAGCCGAACGACCGGCTGCCGCCCGCCATTCTTCAACAGGCCGACAGGATCGGCATCCGCACGCTCGGCGTGCCCGAGGAATTCGGCGGCATGCAACTCGATCCCGCGAGCGAAGTGCAGACGTTCGCGCTGATCTCCGAGGAAATCGCGCGCGGCGACTCGGGGCTGGCCGACAAGCTCGTGCAGAACTGGAAGGTGTCGGTGCTGCTGCGCAACGTTGCACCCCGCCACCTGCAGGAACGCTGGTTCCCGCGATTGATGGGAGAGCCCGGTTTCCTGCTCGCGCATTGCCTGACCGAGCCACGCGGCGCGTCCGACCGCTGGCTGCCGTACAACGTGCCGGAAGCCGCGATGCAGACCAAGGCGCGGCGCGACGGCGACCACTGGGTGATCAACGGCCGCAAACAGTTCATCAGCAACGGCTTTGATGCCGGGCTCTATGTCGTTTACGCCAACACCAATTCGCAGGTCGGCATGCTGCAGGGAACGTCGAGCTTTCTCGTGCCGCGCGACACGCCCGGACTCACCGTGGCGCGCTGCAATGAAACGCTCGGCTGCCGCTTCATGAATAACGGCGAGCTCGCGTTCGAGGACTGCCGCGTGCCCGTCGACCACTTGCTGGTCGAGAACGACGCGCTGAGCAAGGCCGGCGTCTACTTCCGCCCCGGCAAGATCATCCAGGCGTCGAAAAATCTCGGTGTCGGCATGGCCGCTTTCGAGCGCACCGCCGAGTATGTGCAGAACTACGTGCAGGGCGGGCGCATCCTGATCAAGCATCAGGCGGTCGCGTTGCGGCTCGCCGACATGGCGACCAAGCTCGCTGCCGTGCGTGCGCTGCTGCGCGAAGCGTCGCGCGCGGTCGACGCCGGCAGCACCGATGCCGATGCGCTGTGCAACATGGTCAAAGTGTTCGCCTCCGAGGAGATTTTCAAGGTCGCCCAGCACGCGATGGAGTTGCATGGCGGCAACGGCGTGATGCTCGATTTCGGCATCGAGAAGCTCTTCCGCGACGCGGCGATTTTCCTGCACATGGATGCGACGGTCGACGTCTCCCGCTTCAAGATCATCAAGTCGCTATTCCCGCACACCGCCGGCGCCTACGCGGGGCCTGAAAAATAGCCGGCCCACCAGGCGGAAGCCGGCGTGAACGGTCTACACGTAACTCACTGCGGCTTGAGGCCCGCGTCCTTGATCAACACCTGGTAGCGCACGTATTCGGTCTCCAGCAGCCGGGCGAACCCCGCTGGCGTGGTGTCGTCGACGAGCTCGGCGCCCTGGCGCGCAAATTTCTCCTTCGTCGCGGGGTCGCGCAAAATCCTGACGATGTCGGCATTGAGCCGGTTGACGATCCGCGCCGGCGTGCCCGCCGGCGCAAGCACGCCGAACCAGACATCCGACCGCGCATCCGGCAGACCCGCTTCGGCGACGGTCGGCAAATCGGGGAACGTCGCGCTGCGTTTGGCGCTGGTCACCGCGATCGCACGCAGTCTGGGATCGCCGCGCAGGATGGTGAGTGAGGCAGGCGCCGTGAAGATCGTGTAGTGCACGCGGCCGGCCGCCATTTCCGTCATCACGTCGGGTATCACCTTGAACGGAACGTGAACCACGCTGATGCCGGCCGCGCGGTTGAAAATCTCCGGCGCGAGATGCGACGCCGTGCCGAACCCGAGCGACGCATAGTTGAACTGGCCGGGTTTCGGCTTGATCAAGGCGACCAGTTCCATGATGTTTTTCGCCGGCACGCTGGCCGCCACCACCACCACGTTCGGCAGCGACGCAACCTCGACCACTGCGCTGAAATCCGCAAGCGGCCGGTACGGCGGGGTGATCTGCAGGAGCGGCGCCAAAAGGTGCGGCGCCGCGACCATGGCGAGCGTATAGCCGTCGGGCGTCGCCTTGGCAACGATGGAACTGCCGATCATGCCGCCCGCGCCGGGACGATTGTCCACCACCACCTGCTGCCGGTACGCGTCGCTCAGGCTCTGGCCGAGCGTGCGCGCGAGAAAATCGCTCGCCGTGCCGGGCGGCAGCGGCACGATCATGCGGATCGGTTTATCCGGGAACGCCTGTCCTGAGCCTCCTGAGCTTTTGTCGAAGGACGAAGCGGATTGCGCGCAGACGGTTGCCGCCGCCAGGAGGGCGGCGCAGGACATGACGAATCTTTTCGCGCTCAAGATGGCCATCTCTGTTCTCCCCCGATTCCCTGCGTGCTCTGCAGGGGACGGCCGGCGTATGGTAGTGCGCCGACGCGCCGAGCACAATTGATTTGCACTCGCGCGGAGCGGACGTTAATGCAAAGCGTCAGCGCCTGATGACCGAAGCGCGCGTCACGGGCACCAGGATATTGCGCGACCGCCCCTTGGCAAGCCCGCCGCTATGGCTGCACAATCACACGGCACTTCACTACATTCCGGGAGCAACCCGCTTGGGCGTAAACTTCAACGCAAGCACCATCGCGGCCGAGTCCTACGGCATAAATGCAAAGCGCCAGTGCACGGCATTTCACGCTGTCGCGCGACGCTGGCTTGCCGCTAATGGATTCGCTGCACTCGTTCTCACTTGCGCAGTATGCCTCGCGCAAGCGCCGCAAACCGCCGATCCGCGCGTCGTCATCGATAGACTCGACGCCAATTTCCGCGAGTTTAATGCGATCGGCGTGGTATATCCGATTGCGAAGACCGACGGCGTCGTCATTACCGCCCGCTATCGCGGCACCGGCGCGATGATTTCGGCGTGCCACATGCTGACGAACTATCACGTCGCGTTCGAGGCCAGCCGCCGCGAAGTCCTGTTCGAAGTCGGGCAAAACGCCGGCGACGTCGCGGGTTTCGCGTATAAGACCGTCGGCCAGATAATCGATGCTGGCGCATTCTGGGCGGAGCGCGACATCGTCGACGACTGGGCGCTCGTGAAACTCATCGATCCGCGTTCGCGCCGCAGCAGCAACGTCGGCGATCGCGTGGGATTTCTGCAGATCGCGGCAGCGCCGCCGGCGACGATCCTGGAAAGGCCCGTTACTTCCGCGGGCTATCCCGGCGGGCAGGCGCTCGGTCTGATCGCGCACGTGAACTGCCGCCTCGCGCGCGTCGATCAGGACCGGCGCTGGCGCATGGCCTGTTCGATGACCGAAGGGCAGTCCGGCGGGCCGGTGACACTGCGAACCGCCGACCGTGGCGACGTCCTGATTGCGCTGAATGCCGCGAAGCCGGAGGGTCGCTCCGGCATCGTCACCGCGGACGAAGCACGCCTGAGCAATCTCAATTACGCAATGCCGCTCACTCGCGCCGCGGAATCCCGCATCCGGCGCAGCATGGACGCCAGCCGCTGCGATTGAGCCCGCGTCAGTTGCCGCTTTCCCACTCGCGCCAGCCGGCGAGCAGCGGAAAATACAATCCCAGCTTCGTCCGTGGCTCGCCGAGGGCTTC
>JBKJMN010000161.1:0-21490 GCA_046596405.1 Burkholderiales bacterium | reverse complement strand
GTGCAAGGTGCTTATCGTTGTTCCGAGCTGCATAAGCACTCGCTGTGAGAGACCGTTCCGGTAGGCGAATGTCGTCACTTTTCGCAGAAGCAGTGTTTGTCGGGCGCGGACGACATTCTAAGTCTCTGACGCGTATCTGGTTTCTCCACTACCCGCGAGAGTCGTCGCCGTGGCACGACAGTCTGGGCCCCCTGCGCAGTTGAGATTACTCTGCAACCGTATGAATAAAATAAAAAAAATAGAAGTGGCACGGTGCTTGCGCTCAACCGAATGATGCACGTTAATGCAACCAGGAGAAATTCATGAGTTTTGCCGTATTCCGCCGTTATACCGCTTCAATCCGCTCGGATTTGCCCGCGGAGCGGTCGCCCGTAGCGCCGCGCGGCAGCATGCTTGCGAAATCGGCGCTGCAGTTATTGGCTGCATGTTTCGCGGCGGTGACCTGCGCTTCGGCAATTGCGGCCGACGTTGCGCCAGATGCGGTCGTGAAATCGACGGTAAACGAGGTGATGGCGATCATTAAGCAAAACAAGGACAAGCGGGCGCTGCGCGATCTCGCCGAACAAAGGGTGCTGGCGAATTTCGATTTCAAGCGCATGACCCAGCTCGCGGTAGGTAGGTCATGGCGCGAGGCCAAGCCGGAACAGCAGCTGGCGCTCGAAAACGGCTTTCGCACCCTTCTCGTGAACACCTACACCTCCGCGTTGGCTGCCTCCGCGTCCGGCAATGAGACGGTCGATGTCAAACCCGCGCAAGTGGCTGCCGGGCAGAACGAGGCGACGGTGAAAACCCTCGTCAAGGACGCCAGCAAGCAGTCGATTGCGGTAGATTATCGGCTCGAAAAATCGCCCGAGGGATGGAAGGTAATCGATGTCGTCGTCGAGAATCTGAGCCTCGTCACCAATTATCGCAGCAGCTTCGCGTCGGAGGTTGCGCGCTCCGGCATAGACGGGCTGATCAAGACGCTCGACGAAAAGAACCGGACCATAGCCAAGAGCTGATCGACCGCGGCGAACCGCCGCAAAAAGGGGCATCGTGATGAGCATTCAGCACTCAAGCGGCAGCGAATGTGCGCTATTGCGCGCGGCGCCGGACAGCGGCGCGACGAAAGTCCATATCTATGCTACCGGCAATCGCATCACCGGGGTTGATCGCGCCATCATCTCGGACTATTTCGTCGGACGGTGGCCGCTCGCGAGTGTAACGCGTCCGGAAAAATCCGCGAGACTGCGCAGGCGATGGGTTGTCGGCGCGCGCCTGCCCGCAACCGCTCCCACGGCATCATTGCCGCGCCACTTGGAAAATATGCTGAGCGTGCTCTCACTTGGTTATACACGGCTGCTGGTTGACTGTGACGTTTTGTGCATCGAGGTGGAAACGATGCGAGTCGCCGACTTCGTGCATAACGCGGGCCCTGCCGGGAATCACGACACCGCCCATCTTCTGGTCGCCTGCGTAAAAGGGCAGCCGAGTGCCGGTGCCAGTCGATTGCTGTAAATCCGAACGAGTCGCTTTCGATCCAGAGGAATCATGCAAACAGTCGTTCGACCATCGAAATTTGGCTCCACGATTGCAGCCGTCGCGGGATTAGCGGGTTTAATGGTAATCGCTGGCGGGCAGAGTTTGCGCGCAGAGGGCCCTGCGCATGGGCAAGCGGAAACGCAAGCCCTATCGCTGCCCTATGGATGGGCCGGTCGCTACACACACGTCGTTACCGCTGATAACAAGCCTAGCGAGGTAGCCTTGCTGATTAAGGTAAAGTCCGCGCTGACCGCCGAACCGCGGCTCAAGCCGTTTTCTCTTGAAGTGGGTGTGCTCGGCACCGTCGTCACGCTCTACGGCCAAGTCGATACCGTCGAACATAGGTCGATCGCGGAACAAATCGCGCGCAACGTGCATGGCGTAGACGAAGTCAAGAGCGGCATCGCCGTCGTCGCACGCGCTTAACAACAACGCGCGGTAACGAACCGGTCGTCGGTGACGACCCTGTCGGTTATGGCGCGGGAAGGCGGCCTGCGCAACGGCGGGCTGATGTTTGAAAAAAATACAAAACGTGGTGGTTCCGTGCATGCGGGTTGTCGGTGTGCGTGTGCTCCCTGTAACCTAGGATGATGCGCTATCCACGGTCTTTCCTTAAGCTGCTGCTGGTCGGATTTTCACTGGTGGCCCTGCCGCTCATCGTCGCGCTGATCACGAGCGCGCTCGCCGTCGATCAGCTGGCGAACCGCAGCGAAACTGCAGTTTACGCGGCGGTCAGAGCGACGCAAGGCAGCCGGCGTCTGAGTGAACTCTTGAGGACCATGGAGCGCAGCGCGCGCCAGATTGTCATTCTGAACGACCGCAGCCTGCTCGCCGCCTATGAGATCAGCCGGGCGCAGTTCGAGGACACCACTGCGCAGTTTGCGCAGTTGCCTTTCGATGCGGCGCAGCGCGCGGAGCTCGACGCCATCGTCGCCACCGAGCAGCAGATCTACGATACGCTCGCGAACGCGCAGCTCAATCCGGCGACGCTGCAGGCGCAAGTGGGACGGTTCGCCGACCTCGCAGGCCACGCCCAGTCGATCATGACGAAAAGCGCGGCGCTCATCGATCACGAGGTCGATGAGATGCGCCGGACCGCGCTGGAGGCGCGGCGCATTATGCTGTGGCAGGCGCTTGCGCTGATTCCCGTCGTGATCTTCCTGGTATTCGGTTTTACCGCCGTGATCTCGCGCCCGATCCGTCAGATCGAAGCCGCGATCCGCGAACTCGGCGGCGGCAAGTTCGATTCACCGGTCGCCGTGTCCGGACCCGCCGATCTCGAGTATCTGGGCAACCGGCTCGAATGGATGCGCCGCCAACTGATCGATCTGGAGCAGCAGAAAACCCGGTTTTTGCAGCAGATTTCACACGAGCTCAAAACGCCGCTGACCGCCCTGCGCGAAGGCGCGCAGCTGTTGTCCGACGACGTGCTTGGGAGTCTGACTGCGGAGCAGCGCGAAATCGCGGAAATCCTGCGCCAAAACAGTATCAAGCTGCAAAAGCTGATTGAGGAACTCCTCGACTACGGCGCGCTACCGTTGCGTAAACTCGAGCTGGCGCCGCTTGACCCGGATGCGCTGATGGCGGAGGTCGCGAGCGATCACAAGCTGCCGCTGCAGGCCAAGAACCTCAAATTGGAACTTCGCAACGGCGGCGCCGGGATGGTAGGGGACGCCGCGAAAATACGCGTGGTGCTCGACAACCTGCTGTCCAATGCGATCAAATTTTCGCCGCCGGGCGGCGTCATCACGATGGGCCTGCGCGCAACCGGCGGCGAACTCATAGTAGATGTGACCGATCAAGGCCCGGGCATCGCCCCTGCCGACAGGCCCCACGTCTTCGAACCTTTCTATCAGGGCAGAGTCGAAAGTTTGGGGCCCGTTAAAGGCAGCGGCTTGGGCTTGTCTATCGTGCGCGAGCACGTGATGGCGCATGGCGGCAGTGCCGAGATTCTTGGGGGCGATGGCGCGCCCGGATCTCATTTTTGCGTACGTCTGCCATTAAAGGCCGGAGCGGCATCATGAAACAAACAGCAGTAGTGCTGGCGGGAGCGATTGCGTTACTGAACGCCGGTTGCAGCACGCCCCCCGTCGTCCCTCCCCCGGTCCATACGCAGCCTGCGCCCGAGCCTGCCGCGGCGATGCCGGAGCCGGAGGTTCGGCCACCCGTGCGGCCCGCGCCCAGCGAAAGCGAAGTCCTGCTTACGTACGTCGATCACGTGCGCAAGCTCCCGTCGGCCGAACTCGCCAGGGAACTCGAAACGGTGCGCAAGCTTTACGCACGCATGCGCACGGATGTCGTGCGCATGCGCTACGCGATCGTGGTGACCGCGCCGGCGGCGCCCGCGGGTGAGGACGCGCGCGCCCTGGAATTGCTCGACCCGCTGCTCAAAAGCGCTGACGCGGGGTTGCGCGCGCTGGCGACTTTATTGAGTGCCCAACTACAGGAGCAGCGGCGCGCACAGGGTTTGCAGCAAAAGCTTGACGCTTTGATGTCGCTCGACAAGACGATGATAGAGCGGGGACGGTAGCGGCTATGAGCGAAGTTGCACGCAGGATTCTGGTGGTGGACGACGATCCCGATTTGCTGCGGCTGCTTACGATCCGCTTGAAGTCAGCCGGCTACGACGTTACCGCGGTCGACAGTGGCGAAAAAGCGATTGCGCAACTCGACGTGGCGCGGCCCGAACTCATCGTGACCGACCTCAAGATGAGCGGCATGGACGGCATGACGCTGCTCGACACCATACACAAGACGTATCCGACGCTGCCCTCGATCATCCTGACCGCGCACGGCACGATACCGGACGCCGTCGCGGCGACGAAGCGCGGCGTGTTCGGCTATCTGACAAAGCCGTTTGACGCGCAGGAATTGCTCGGCGAAATAAAGCGCGCGCTCGCGGTGGGCGGAGGCATGCCGCGGCCGGCGGAGGGCGACGAATGGCGCGCAGCCATCATCACCTGCAACCCGGTGATGGAAGACATACTTGCGAAAGCGCGCATGGTCGCGGCGAGCGACGCGAGCGTATTCATCTACGGGGAGTCGGGCACGGGCAAGGAGCTGCTCGCGCAGGCCATCCACAATGCGAGTGCGCGGCGCGACCGCGAGTTCGTCGCGATCAACTGCGGCGCGATCCCCGAGCAGCTGCTCGAGTCGGAACTTTTCGGCCACGTCAAAGGCTCGTTCACCGGCGCGATTCGCGACAACAAGGGACTGTTCCAGGCGGCTGACGGCGGCACGCTGTTTCTCGACGAGATCGGCGACCTCGCGCTGCCGCTGCAAGTGAAGCTCCTGCGCGTGCTGCAGGAGCGGCAGGTGCGTCCGGTCGGCTCGACGCAAAGCTATGAGGTCGACGTGCGCGTCATTTCGGCGACCCATCACACGATCGAAAGCGAAATGGCGGAAGGGCGCTTCCGCGAGGATCTTTACTACCGGCTCAACGTGGTGGCCTTCAATCTGCCGGCGCTCGGTGAGCGGCGGGAAGACATCCCGCTGCTCGCCAACCATTTTCTCGCCGTGCTCGCCAAAAAATACGCGAAGGCGATCAACCGGATTGCGCCGGACGCGCTCGTACTCCTGGTGGGCGCGAACTGGCCGGGCAACGTGCGCCAGCTCTACAACGTGATCGAGCGCTCAGTCGCGCTGTGCAACTCGGCGCTTATTCCCGGGGCGCTCGTGCAGCAGGCGATCCAGCACCAGCAGAGCGAATTCGCGTCTTTCGAGCAGGCGCGCAAGAAGTTCGAGCGCGAATACCTGGTGCGGCTGCTGAAAATCACCGGCGGCAACGTGTCGCAGGCCGCCAAACTCGCGCAACGTAATCGCACGGAGTTCTACAAGTTGCTGCAACGGCACGCGCTCGATCCAGGGTCGTTCAAAGTGGCGTCCTGACGGCCGTTTCGCGCTTGCAGCGTCGCCACGCAGCGACAGAAAAATCCGAAGCAATTCAGTTGGTCATCGCGGCGCATCGGACTGTTGTCGCCCGCCGACGACGAACCGAGTTTAATCAGCGACCATCTCCCGTACGCAAGCTTATGAACCGCTTGAGAAAACATTTTTTGGCACGATGGTTGCTGCGCTAACGCAGAGCACGGCATGGGCCAATCGAAATTCGGCTGATGCGGACGCGCCACGGATGGCGGCCCGCTGGAGGTACCCTAATGCAAGCTGCGTTATTGACGACCAAGGCTTCAAACCAGCGCGGTTTGCTCTATCCGTTGCTGGTCATCGCCGCAATATCAGTCATCATTTTCAGCGTGCTCGGCGCCGCTGCTATCGCCGGCTGGTTGCCGCGCGCGGATTCGACCATCGAGAAACTCTCGGGTCCCCCGACCACCGCTGCGCCGAACTCGCGAAGCGAGCGGGGAACCGGCCGGAATAATCAACGCGCCGCAGCGCAGAATCCTCCGCCCAGCGCGCAAAACGACCGAAAGGTCGCGTGCACCGAGTGCGGCGTGGTCGCGTCGATCCACAAGGTCGAGGTCAAAGGTCGAACCAACGGGTTGGGAATAATCGCAGGCGGCGTCACGGGCGCGTTGATCGGCAATCAGGTCGGACGCGGCAATGGGAATGCGATCGCGACGGTAGGCGGCGCGGCGGGCGGCGCTTTCGCGGGCAACGAGCTCGAGAAGCACTTTAAAAAGGACACACGCTACGAGGTGCGGGTGCGTCTGAATGACGGTACGTATCGCACGACTTATGATTCGTCACCGCCGGGCTATGCGATCGGCGACAAGGTTAAGGTGTCCAACGGCCGCGTGGTCAAAACCGGTTGAGTTACACTGGCACTACGTTTAAGAAATTACCGGATGCAGGGCCTGCATCGCTAAGTTGCCGCGCCCTTACCGAAAGCCGAGCATGCGAAGTCATCGAATTCTAGTTATCACCGCGTTCGTTGCCGGGTGCGCGGGGCAGCCCACGAGCACCAGCACGACCGAGACCACGCCGGCACCGCGCGCACCGACGCCCGCGGCGCCGGGCATCAATTTATCCGGCTATTCGCCGGCTTTCCGTGTCGGCTACGCCGACGGTTGCGCGAGCGTGGACGCCGCACGCAAGCGCGACGAAGCGCGGTTCAAGACCGACCCGGATTATGCCCAGGGCTGGCGCGACGGTAACGATATTTGCAAACGCCGCAAATAAGCGCAGCCTAAAAGGCCGGCGTCAGTGCGTGACGCGCGCGATGCGGATCACTTCAGGCAGGCGGCGCAGCACGCGCATGATTTGCGCGAGATGCAGGCGGTTGGATACCTGCAGGGTGAAGTGCATCGTCGCGTACTGATCGCCCTGCTCGGGATCCACCGTCACGTTGTCGATATTCGAATCGGCGCCGGCAATCGCCGCGGCGACTTTCGCGAGCACGCCGCGCTGGTTCATCGCCACCAGATTGATGCTGACGTTGAAAAGCTTGCGGGTATCGGGTGACCATTCCACGTCAATCACCTTGCCCGGGTCGGCGCGCGTTTTGACGATGACCGAGCAATCGTGGGTATGGATCACCATCCCCTGCCCCTTGCTGATGAGCCCGATGATAGGGTCGCCCGGAATCGGCTTGCAGCACTGCGCGAATTGCACCGCCATGCCTTCCGAGCCGCGGATCATCACCGGGCCGACTGCGCGGCGCTCCTCACCGGGCGCATCGCCCAGCGACAATAGCTGGCGCGCGACGACGACGGAGAGGCGCTTGCCCAGGCCAATGTCGGCGAGTATGTCCTGGCGCGATTTGACCCCAGTGTCCTTCAAGAGCTTGGTCCACTGCGTGTCCTTGATCTCAGCCGCGCCGGTGCGCAGTACGTTCAATGCCTGATTGAGCAGGCGCTCGCCCAGTTGCGCGGACTCCTGCGATTGCACCGACTTCAGGAAGTGCCGGATATGCGAGCGCGCTTTGGCCGTGATCACGTAATTAAGCCACAGCGGATTCGGTTTGGCGTGCAAAGCGGTGATGATCTCGACGCGCTCGCCGTTCCTGAGCTCGGTCCTGAGCGGCATCAATTCATCGTTGATCTTGACCGCCACGCAGCGGTTGCCGATGTCGGTGTGCACGGCGTAGGCGAAATCGACCGCGGTGGCGCCGCGCGGCAATGACAGAATCTTGCCTTTCGGCGTGAAAACGTAGACCGCATCGGGAAACAGGTCGACTTTCAGGTGCTCGAGGAATTCAGTCGAGTCGCCGGTGCCCGATTGAATTTCGAGCAGGCTTTGCAGCCATTGGTGGGTTTTTTTCTGCAGCTCGTTCAGCGATGCGTCCGTGCTCTTATACAGCCAGTGCGAAGCGACGCCGGCCTCGGCAATTTTGTGCATCTCCTGCGTGCGAATCTGCGCTTCAATCGGGCTGCCAAAGGGGCCGAACAGCGTCGTATGCAGCGACTGGTAGCCGTTAGCCTTCGGAATCGCGATGTAGTCTTTGAATTTCCCGGGAATCGGCTTGTAGAGGGAGTGCAGCGCGCCGAGCACGAGATAGCACGACGGCACGTCCTTGACGATGATGCGAAAGCCGAATACGTCGTGCACCTTGGCGAACGACAGGTGCTTCTCCCGCATCTTGCGATAAATGCTGTAAAGGTGCTTCTCGCGGCCGTGCACCACGGCTTCGATGCCGTCCTTCTTCAGCCGTTTGATGACCGCGTCTTCGACCTTGCCGACCACTTCGCGGCGGTTGCCGCGCGCGCTTTTGAGCGCTTTCGACAGTACGCGGTTGCGCGCGGGATAAAGATACAGGAAGCCGAGATCCTCGAGCTCCTGATAAATGCTGTTGAGTCCGAGTCGATTCGCGATCGGGGCGTAAATTTCCAGCGTCTCGCGCGCGATGCGTTTGCGCTTGGCCGCCGGCACCGCGTCGAGGGTGCGCATGTTGTGCAGCCGGTCGGCGAGCTTGATGAGAATGACGCGCACGTCTCGCGCCATCGCGAGCAGCATTTTCCGGAAATTCTCGGCCTGCGCTTCTTCGTGGGTCTCGAACTCGATGCGGTCGAGTTTTGATACGCCGTCGACCAGGTCCGCGACCGGCTTGCCGAACTTCCGGCTGATCTCGGACTTGGTAACGGAGGTATCTTCGACGACGTCGTGCAGGAGCGCCGCGGAGAGTGCCTGCGAATCGAGATGCAGCTGCGCCAGGATGTTGGCGACCGCCAGCGGGTGCGATATGTACGGATCGCCCGAGGCGCGAAACTGGCCGGTGTGCGCGGCCTCACTGAAGTGGTACGCGGTTTCAACCCGCGCTATGTCTTCCGGCTTGAGATAGCCGGCCCATTCCTTGAACAGCGTGGCGGCTTCGGGCATGGCGCCGGCGGGATCAATCGAGCGAGCGGAAAGACGAAGCTCGGAGCAGGTCGCGCATTGCGCAGGGTCCCATGCGTCACCTTCGATCGCTCAAACGGGCGCTACGTCGGCGTCTTGTTGAGGATGTCGAGCCCGTAGTGACCCTCGGCGAGCTCGCGCAAAGCGATCACCGTCGACTTGTCGCGGTTCGCTTCGATCATGGGGGTCGCCCCGTTGGCGAGTTGGCGCGCGCGGTAGGTAGCCGCCAGCGTCAGCTCGAAGCGGTTAGGGATGATTTTCAGACAATCTTCTACGGTTATGCGTGCCATGATCGATTTCCTTGAGTGTAGGTCGCCGCCCGGAAGACGCGTCTTCCTGCGACAGCTTAGGTCATGCGGTTAATCAGGTCGCGGTGACGGGCCAGTTGGCTGGATGCCAGCAGACGGCGGGCGCGAACTATACAGACCAGATCGAGCACCGCATCGTCGAATTTATCGTTAATAATAACATACTTAAACTCGCTTACGTGGCTGATTTCCTCGCGCGCCGCGGCAATCCGGCGGGCGATCACGGCGGGCGGGTCCTGCGCGCGGGTGTTAAGCCGGCTCACCAGCGCGTCGAACGACGGCGGGAGGATGAAAATACCGATGGCGTCGGGCATCATCTTGCGCACCTGGGCGGCGCCCTGCCAGTCGATTTCGAGCAGGATATCGGCGCCCGCCTCACGCTGCTCGCTGATCCAGGGTTGCGAAGTGCCGTAATAGTTGCCGTGCACGTGCGCGCTCTCGAGGAAGGCGCCGGCGGCCTCCATTTCGTGAAACTTCTGCTCGCTCACGAAGTGATATTCGCGACCGTCGAGTTCGCCCGCGCGCGCCGGGCGGGTTGTATACGAAATCGACAACCGGATTCCCCGGTCGGCTTTCAGCAACTCGGCGACCAGCGTGGTCTTGCCGGCGCCGGAAGGCGCGCAGACGATGAAAAGATTGCCGCTCATGCTGCGCGGAAAGAAGAGAGGCGAGAGGGGAGAGGCGCTGTGGGCAACCGCACCGAGAGCGCTCCTGGCGCTATGCTTTGAGGAACTTTCTCCTCTCGCCTCTCGTTTTTCATCTCTCGCCTCACTCGATGTTTTGAATTTGCTCTCTCATCTGCTCGATCAATAGCTTTAAATCGAGCGCCACTTTCGTCACTTCGGCGTCGACCGATTTGGAGCCGAGCGTGTTCGCCTCACGGTTTAACTCCTGCATCATGAAATCGAGCCGCTTGCCGACGGCGCCGCCTTTGTCGAGGATGCGCCTGATTTCGCTGAAGTGAGCGGTCAATCGCGTCAATTCTTCGTCGACGTCGACGCGATTGGCGAACAGCGTGATTTCCTGGCGGACGCGCTCGTCGTCGCTGACCGTCATGGCTTCCTGCAGGCGCAGCGCGAGCTTTTCGCGGTAGGCCGCGAGCACTTCGGGCATGCGCGGCGCCACGGTGGCGATACGCTGCTCCATAGTCGCCACGCGCTCGAGCAGGATCGCTTTCAGTTTCTCGCCTTCGCGCGCGCGCGATGCGGTGAATTCGGCGAGGACTTCCTGCAGCGCCGCATGACAGGCGGCGCGCATCTCGTCGAGCGACACCGATTCGGCGCCCAGCATGCCGGGCCAGCGCAGTATGTCGGCCGCGGTGAGCCCGGGCACGCTGGGCCACGCAAGGCGCAGTTTTTCGGACAGCGCGCGCAACTGCTTCAGCACGTCAACGTTCAACTCGGCGGATTTTTGCGCGGCGGGCAGCGCGTTGAGCCCGATCCGGCATTCGACCTTGCCGCGCTGCAGCTTGGCGACGATGAGTTCACGCAGGCCGGTTTCCAGCGCGCGCAGCTCCTCGGGCAGGCGGAATTGCAGATCAAGATAACGATGGTTCACCGAGCGCAGTTCGACATTGAGCGCGGCAGTCGACAGTTCGCGGGTCGCGCTCGCAAATCCGGTCATGCTGTAGATCATTTTGTCCGTCGCGGCTGAAAGGTGCGGGCTAATCGGGGCGTGCGGGGTAAAATATGCGGCTGTGCGAATCCGGCTTGCCGGCCGGATTTTAACGCACGCATTCTCGGATTTTCGTCCGGATTCAGCCAGGAAAGATAGCACATTATGCGGCCCAGCAAGCGTCAGCCCGACGAGTTACGCAATATCCGGATTACCCGCCGCTATACGCGCCACGCCGAAGGTGCGGTGCTGATCGAGGCCGGCGACACCAAGGTCTTGTGCACGGTGAGCGTCGAGGACAAGGTGCCGCCGTTTCTCAAAGGCAAGGGACAGGGCTGGCTGACCGCGGAATACGGCATGTTGCCGCGCGCCACCAATACGCGCTCCGACCGCGAGGCCGCGCGCGGAAAGCAATCGGGCCGCACGCAGGAAATCCAGCGGTTGATCGGCCGCGCTTTGCGCGCGGTCGTCGATCTGGGCGCGCTCGGCGAGCGCACGCTGCAAATCGACTGCGACGTGATCCAGGCCGACGGTGGTACGCGCACCGCCAGCATCACCGGCGCATTCGTCGCGGTGCACGATGCAATTAGCCATTTGCTCGACAGGAAATTGATCGCGGCCTCGCCCGTGCGCGATTTCGTCGCCGCCGTCTCGGTCGGCGTATATCAGGGCGTGCCGGTGCTGGACCTCGATTATCCGGAGGATTCTCAGTGCGATACCGACATGAATGTTGTCATGACCGGCAGCGGCGGCCTGATCGAAGTGCAGGGCACCGCCGAAGGCGCGCCGTTCTCGCGCGCCGAGATGAATTCATTGCTGGATCTCGCGCATAAGGGCATCGGCGAGTTGATCGCGGCCCAAAAGGCTGCACTCAAAAACTGAGTGCTGGAGCATTCACCGCTAAGGACCCAAAGGACGCGAAGGAAAGACAAAAAAACACATCGATTACGTATCACATCTAATGAGCCAGTTCGATGTCGCGCACGAAAATACAAACTGTTTTTGCCCTCGTTCTTGGGTTTCCTTTGCGTCCTTCGCGTCCTTCGCGGTTCAGGAATTAAGTTTGAATTGATGAAAAAAATTGTCATCGCATCGAACAACGTCGGCAAGCTGAATGAGATCGGCGCGATACTCGCGCCCCTCGACATCGAGATTGTCGCGCAGTCGACGCTGGGGGTCGGCGAAGCGCCCGAACCGCACTGCACTTTCATCGAAAATGCGCTTGCGAAGGCGCGCCACGCGAGCGCGTTTACCGGGCTGCCGGCGCTGGCCGACGATTCGGGCATCTGCGTCGATGCGCTGAACGGCGCGCCGGGCGTGCACTCGGCGCGATTTGCCGGAGGCGACGGGGCCGGCGGGCGCGCGGGCCAGGATGCGCGCAACAACCAGAAGCTGCTCGAGCTGCTCGCGCACGAGACCAATCGCCGGGCGCATTACTATTGCGTGATCGTGCTCACGCGCCGCGCCGACGATCCGCAACCGATCGTGTGCGAGGCCGAGTGGCACGGCGAGATCGCCACAGCGCCGCGTGGTAGCGGGGGCTTCGGCTACGATTCACTGTTTTATATTTCCGCACTCAAGCAGACCGGCGCGGAATTGAAGCCCGCCGAAAAAAACCGCCTCAGCCATCGCGGGCAGGCATTGGCTGCGCTCGCGGCGCGGCTGCAGCCGCCGCGCTCCACGCGGCCAGTGAGGCGTTAGGCGTGAGGCGTGAGGCGCCGGTCACAGGCTTAAGCGGGGTTTCCGCCTCACCCCTCACGCCTCACGCCTCACCGCACTTCAAAGCGCTGCCCCCTCTATCGCTGTACATCCACATTCCCTGGTGCGTGCGCAAGTGTCCGTACTGCGATTTCAATTCGCACGAAGCGCGCGAGCCGGTCCCGGAAAGCGGCTACGTCAACGCGCTGATCGTCGATCTTGAAGCCGCGCTGCCGCTGATCTGGGGGCGCAAGGTCTATACGGTTTTTTTCGGCGGCGGCACGCCGAGCGTGTTCTCGGCAGCGAGCATCGAGCGGATACTCGCGGCAGTGCGCGCCCGAGTGCCTCTGTCGGTGGATGCGGAGATCACGCTCGAGGCGAATCCGGGTACATTCGAAGCGGAAAAATTCCGCGCGTTCCGCGCGGCCGGCGTGAACCGCCTGTCGATCGGCATTCAGAGCTTTAATCCCGTGCATTTGCAAGCACTCGGGCGCATCCACGACGACAATGAGGCGCGCGCCGCGATCGAGATTGCACGCTCCACCTTCGACAACTTCAATCTCGACCTCATGTACGGGCTGCCGGCGCAGACGCCGGATCAGGCGCTCGCCGATATTGAAGCCGCGCTCACATTCGAGCCGCCGCACTTGTCGGCGTATCACCTGACACTGGAGCCCAACACCTATTTCCACCGCTATCCGCCGGCCTTGCCCGACGACGATGCGGCGGCGCAAATGCAGGACGCGATCGAGGCGCGGCTGGCTGCCGCGGGTTATCGGCATTACGAGACCTCAGCGTTCGCGCTGCCCGGGCGCCAGGCGCGGCACAACATGAACTACTGGACATTCGCCGACTATCTGGGCATCGGCGCGGGCGCGCACAGCAAAATTTCGTTGCCTGACCGCGTTATCCGCCAGGTGCGTTTCAAGCAGCCCCGGCAGTACATGGAAAGCGCCACGGCAGGCGCTGCGATTCAGGAGCAGCATGACGTCGGCGGCCATGAAATCGGCTTCGAGTTCATGATGAATGCGCTGCGCCTCACAGGCGGTTTCCCGCTCGTGCTTTTCGAGGAGCGCGCGGGCATGCCGCTGACCGCGATGCTCAAGCAACTCGACATGGCAGAAAAGCGCGGACTAATCGAGCGCGATCACCAGCGCGTGGTACCGACTGCGCTGGGCCGGCGGTTTCTCAACGACTTGCTGCAGATTTTTTTGCCCGCCGCCGATCCGGCCTAGTATTTGCGCTCATTTGTGTTTCGCCGCGTCGACCGCCGGAAACTGTTGCGGGGCTTGCGCGCGGTCGTACATGCCGTAGTCGCGCTCGACCGCGGCGACGCGCAGCCGGTAGTCGGCAAATATCCCGCCGCGCCCCTGCCATTGTGCGCGATGATGCGCTTCGTGTTGCCGCCACTTGACGAGCGCGGCTTCGTCGCGCCAGAACGAGAGCGACAGGATTTTTCCGGGGTTGGTCAGGCTGGAAAAACGCTCGATCGAAACGAAACCGTCGATCTTTTCCAGCTCCGGGCGCAGCGCGGCGGCAACGTCGAGATAATCCTGCTGCCTGCCCGCGGCGGGCTCGACTTCGAAGATCACTGCGTACATATCGTCGCCCTGTGGTCTGTCCTGACAGGATGATAGCGCACGCCCGCCAAGCGAATTGCATTTTCGCGCTCTTGCACTAGAATGTGTGCCGCAGCGATAAGTTTTCAATGGAGGAGTCATGAAGGTTGCCGGTCGAATGCTCGGAGTGGGCATGGTTGTGTGCGCTACCTGGTGCGGCGCAGTGCACGCCCAGCCGCAGGACTATCCCAACAAGCTCGTCAAGTTCATCGTGACCTACCCACCCGGCGGCAGTTCGGACGTGATGGCGCGCATCCTCGGCCAAAAACTCACTGAATACTGGGGCCAGGTCGTGCTCGTCGATTCACGCCCGGGCGCGGACGGCTCGATAGGCATGGACTACGCGGCCAGGCAGCCGGCCGACGGTTATACCTTCCTGCTGGGCAATTTCGGGCCGGTTGTCGCCAAGCCGCTGCTCGCGAAAGTTTCGTACGACTGGCAGAAAGATTTCGCGCCGGTGTCGCGCATCACGAATTCGGCGAATATTCTCGTCGTGCCGGCGACGCTGCCGGTCAAGAACACCAGGGAACTCATCGCGCTCGCCAAGCGCCGTCCCGGCGAACTCAGTTACGGCACGAGCGGGCCGGGCAGTATGTCGCATTTTGCCGGCGAGATGTTCAAGCGGCTCGCCGACGTCAACATGATCACGATCCCGTATAAAGGCAATGCGCTCGCGATCACCGACATCATGGGCGGTCAGATCACGACGATGTTTTCGGATGCGTTGCCCGCGATGCAGGCAATGAGAACGGGCAAGCTGCGCGCGCTGGCGGTCACCAGCGAAAAACGCTGGCCGTTCACGCCGGAGCTGCCGACGCTGGCCGAGGAGGGCATCAAAGGTTTTGCGGCGGTCAACTGGTGGGGCATTTTGTTCCCCGCCGGCGTGCCGCGCACTATCATCGACAAGGTCAACGCCGATCTCGTCAAGGCATTGGCATCGCAGGATGTAAAAACCAAGCTGGCGGAACTCGGTGTCGAGGCGTTCTCGAGCACGCCCGAGCAATTCGGCCAGTTCATGGCGAGCGAGGCGGCGCGCTGGGGCAAGCTCGTCAAAGAAGCCAATCTCAGGGTCGAGCCGTAACGAGACACCCGCGGCGGCGCGCGGGCGTCAAGCGCGCTTCAGCGCTTGTATTCCCGCAGCGTAGGATTCAGCCGGTCGATGTCGGCCTGCACCTTCTCGCGCGAACGCTCGTAGACTATTTCGCGCCCCATTGCCGACCCCACGTAGGCAAGCCCGGTGCGCGTCGGTGTCAGTTCGCATTTGACGCTGTGTACGCCTTCGCCGAGCACGACCTGTATTCCGGATGCCCGCTTGTCGTAAACCACCACGTCCATGGTCTGACCGGTTTCAGTGACGCGCACTTTGATTTTTTCGCTGTTCATCGTTGCTCCCGGTTGGCGCTGACCGCGGCTCAGCGCCGCTTGAAGATCACGTCCCACACGCCGTGCCCGAGCTTCAGGCCGCGGCTTTCGAACTTGGTCCGGGGCCGGTACTCGGGGCGCGGCGCGTAAGCGGGCGCGCAGTTCACGAGCAGCGGATTGTCTGTCAGGACGGCCAGGATGTATTCGGCGTATTCCTGCCAGTCGGTGGCTGCGTGCAGATACGCGCCGGGCTTCATGCGCTCGACCAGCAGCGCGACGAAAGCGGGTTGCAGCAAACGCCGCTTGTGATGGCGCTTCTTCGGCCACGGGTCGGGAAAGAAAACGTGCACCGCGTCGAACGTTGCCGGCGCGATCATGTTTTGCAGCACTTCGACGGCATCGTGCTGCACGATGCGCACATTGGCGAGCTTCTGCTCGTCGATGGCTTTCAACAGGCTGCCGACTCCGGGCGTGTGCACTTCGATGCCGAGGTAGTCGTTTCCCGGATGCAGGGCCGCGATCGCCGCGGTCGTCTCGCCCATGCCGAAGCCGATTTCAAGCACTTTCGGCGCGCGCCGGCCGAATATCGCGTCGAGATCGACGAGGTGCGGCGCATACGCAATACCGAATTGCGGCAGCAGCGAGGTGTGCGCGCGCTGTTGCGCATTGGATACGCGCCCCTGGCGCAGCACGAAGCTGCGGATGGGCCGGTGAATGGCGCTCATATCACGCGAGTGTAGTGGCGGCGACGCTGCCGCGCCGGACGGTTCGTGCTCAGGCGCTGCCGGCGGGGTCGAGGGCGTGGACGGTGATGCGCTCACTTCGCCATTCGCCGCGCGGGTTGCGCGACGTCCGCCGGACTGGCTGCTGCGATCGTTCCCGTCGTCGGCGAACTCGCAGACGCGGTGTATGGTCTCTTCGCCATGCGTCCGGCCAGAAACGCTTCGCGACCCGCTTCCACGGCTTTTTTCATCGCCGACGCCATCATGACCGGATTTTTGGCGGTCGCAATCGCGGTGTTCATCAGCACGCCCTGACAGCCGAGCTCCATTGCTATCGCGGCGTCGGAGGCGGTGCCGACGCCCGCGTCGACGATAATCGGCACCTGCGCGTTGTCGATGATGATCTGCAAATTCCATGGGTTGAGGATGCCCATGCCCGAGCCGATCAGCGAAGCGAGCGGCATAACCGCGCAGCAGCCGAGCTCCTCGAGCTGTTTCGCCGCGATCGGATCGTCGCTGCAGTAAACCATGACGTCGAAGCCGTCCTTGACGAGGGTCGCCGCCGCGACCAGCGTCTCCGCCATGTTCGGGAACAGCGTTTTCTGGTCGCCAAGAACCTCGAGCTTGACGAGCGTGTGGCCGTCGAGCAGTTCGCGCGCGAGGCGCAACGTGCGCACCGCGTCGACGGCGCTATAGCAACCCGCGGTATTGGGCAATATCGTGAAGTGCGCGGGCGGCAGGACTTCCAGCAGGTTCGGCTGTGCGGGGTCCTGGCCGATGTTGGTGCGGCGAATCGCGACCGTCACGATTTGCGCGCCGCTGGCGTCAATCGCGGCGCGCGTCTCCGCGAAATCCCGGTACTTGCCGGTGCCGACCAGGAGGCGCGATTGGTACGGCTTGCCGGCGATGATCAGGGTGTCCAGGTTTTCGGCAGGTTTCATCGGGGCAGAATTCGGGAGGGGGGCAGGATTGCGGGCATCAGGATACAACCATAGTATGCGCCGTTAACAGCTGCGCAGCATTTAGACCGGGGTCAATCAACCGCCGCCGACGGCGACGACGATTTCCAGGGTGTCGCCATCGGCGAGCATTTCCTGGGCATGGCGGCCGCGCGGCACGATTTCGCCATTGCGCTCCACGGCGATGCGTTTGCCGGCCAAATTAAGCTGCTCGACGAGCTCGCGGCAGTTGAGCGGCTGGTCGAATCGATGGGTCTGGCCATTGACGGTGACTGCGATCACGGGATTTTTACCACGGAGTTACAGGTCGAAATTCTTGCAGCTTGGCGGCGGTTTGGCAACCGCGGCGGCCGGCCGACAATCAGAAGCGCATCTGCGCGTTGACGCCGACCAGGTAATTGCGCGTCGGCGAGGGCTCGTAAAATCGATTGTTGCCGTCGGCGATGATCACCGAGCCGACGTGCTGGCGGTTGGTGACGTTGTCAATGCGCACGAACTCGGTGAGCCGCCACTGGCCGCTGCGCTGCTCAAAGCCGGCGCGCAGGTTCGCGATTGCATAAGGATCGGCGGCCGCGCAGTTCAAGTCGTTGACATAGAGCTTGCCGCTTGCGCGCACTTCGGCGCCGGCGTGAAATCCGCTCGCCGTGTGGCGCCACACGAGCTCGCCGAAGAGGCTGGAGGCCGGCACGCCCGGCAGCCGGTTGCCGTTCTGGACGGTGGCCAGGCTGGCGGTCGTCGAAACGCAGTTGGTCGAATTGGTCGTGAATGCTTGCGTGAACTGGGCGCTAAGCCAGGTGTAGGCGAGCGCTGCTTCGAAACCCGCGCCGAGATAGGCCTCCGCCGAAAGCTCGATGCCTTTGCGGTCGGTTTGCGGCGCGTTCTTGAAGGTGGTGCGGCCGCCGACCGAGGTGTCGACCACGATTTCGTTGCTGGTATTGGCGTGAAACAGCGTCAGGTTGACGCGCGCGACCTGGCCGATCTTGCCTTTGACGCCAATTTCGCGGGAGAGGCTGGTCGCCGGCTGCAGCGCGAAGTTCAGACCCGCGCCGGTGGTGCGGTACGCGAGTTCGATCAGGGTCGGCGTCTCGAAGCCGCGCCCGATGTTGGCGTAGACGTTCCACGCGGGCGACAAGTTGAACAGCACGCCGGCGACCGGGGTGGTTTTTGCGTAGCTGACCGCGCCGCTGTCGTTGCCGTTGCTCAAGAAGTAATCGCGCGAATTGAAGCGCACATTGCTGTAACGCAGGCCGGCGCTCGTGCTCCAGCGCGGCGCAAATTTCCATTCGAGCTGCGCGAAAACATCGCTGTTGGTGACCGTATTCTGCTCGTCGCGCTTAAGCGCGCCCTGGATGCCGGAGTTGTTGAGGTAGCCCATGCGGTGTTGGGCCATGCGGTCGTAGTCGAAGCCGGTGGTGAAATTGAGCGGCCGCTCGCCGTCGCTGATGGTGTGCGTCCAGCGCACGCCGATGCCTTCATACCCGAAATCCTGATCGACGACCGCGCCCGACGACGTGGCGGCCAGCTGGGCCGCGAGCGGAATCGCCTGAAATTGCGTGACCTGGCGGTCGCCCAGATAGGTTCGCGCCTGAATTTTATCGGCGCCGCCGAGATTGAAGTCATACACCAGCCCGACCTGGTTCTGGCGCACGCTCTTGCGCGTATTGAAGAGCGTGGCGTTCGGGTCGGACTGGCGCGGATTGGCGACGACCTGCGCGCGCGTGAGACCCAGCGGGTCCTGCGTTTCGGGCTGATCGATCGCGTTGACGACCATGGTCAGCGTGCCGCCGGGCGCCGGCATCCTGAACTTCGCGTTCGAGAGGTCGCGCGTGACGGTGCTGTGGGCCCGGTAGCCGTCGGTGTGAAAGCGCGACGTGTCGTATATGTAATTGAAGCGGCCATCCTGCCCGCCGAACTGCACCCCGCCTTTGTACGTGCCATAGCTGCCGCCGAACAGCGAGCCGGAGAGCGTGGGCTCCGGCGGTCCGTCGGCCGTGAACAACTGAATCACGCCGCCCGCCGCATTGCCATAAAGGCTGGAGAACGGCCCGCGCATCACTTCGATGCGCTCGGCGGAGTTCAGATCGAACGTCGCGGCTTGAGCGGATCCGTCGGGAAGCGTCGCCGGTATGCCATCGGCAATCAGGCGGATGCCGCGCACGCCGAAAGCCGAGCGCGCCCCGAAGCCGCGCGACGAGATTTGCAGGTCCTGCGCGTAATTCTGACGATTGAGGATCGAGATTCCGGGCACCCGATTGAGCGCTTCGGAAATATTCACTTGCAACCGGTCCTCGCGGATCACGCTCTTGTCGACGCTGTCGATCGCGACCGGCAGATTGAAACTGTCGCGCTCGGTGCGCGTCGCGCTGGTGACGACTTCAGGCATGAGCACCGGCCCGGGCGCGGGCTTCGCTTGCTGCGCATGCGCGCCAGGCGCCAGCGCCGCGATTACGCAGGCGCAAGTAAGGGTCAAGGATGGCGTGAGTTTCATCGGGCGTGCACTGGGCGTGAGGGTTAGCGCAATCCGGCCAGATAATTAGCCAGCGCATCGATGTCCGTGTCGGACAACGGCTGCGCGGCGGAAGTCATCTGGCCGTCCATGTCGAAACGGGTTTGCGCCTTGAAGCCGCGCAACTGGGTTTTCAAGTACTCGCGCTGCTGCCCGGCCAGCCGCGGGATATGCTGTTGTCCCATCAAGGTCTGACCGTGGCACTGCACGCAATTAAACTGCCGCGCCAGCCGCGCGCCGGTTTCAGCGTCAGTTGAAAAGCCGGCGGCCGGCAGCGTCAATTTCTGCGCCGCGAAATATTCGCCGAGATCGTTGATGTCGGCATTGCTCAGATTGGCGGCGAACGGCGACATTTGCGGATCCTTGCGTTTGCCTTCGCGAAACATCAGCAATTGCGTGGCGACGAATTGAGCGGGCTGGCCGGCGAGCGAGGGCGCGGTCGGGTTGGCCGAGACGCCGGCAGTTCCGTGACACGCGACGCAAACCTGGGCTTTCTGAGCGCCGGCGGCGGCGTCCGCCCCGAGCGCCGGACCCGCCGCCGCGACGGCAAGCAGTGCTGCGGCGCGCGCGCCGACCCGCCGCAGGACGCTCACTTCTGGTAGCTGATCCGGTAAATGATTCCGTTGTAATCGTCGGACACGAGCATCGCGCCGTCGCGCATGACCAGGACATCGACCGGCCGCCCCCACATGGGAGGATCACCTTTTTCGTCGGTCAGGAAGCCCTCAAGAAACGGCTTCAAAGTCGCCTTGCCCTGGCCGTCGACGATCACCCGCATGACGTTGTAGCCCTGCTTGGTGGAGCGGTTCCACGAGCCGTGCATGGCCACGAAAATATTGCCTTGGTATTCCGCCGGGAACATCTTGCCGGTGTAGAAGCGCATGCCGAGCGGCGCGATGTGCGGCCCGAGTTTCAGCGCGGGCGGATCGAACTCGCTGCACGCGCGGCCCTTGCCGAATTCAGGATCGAGCAAGTCGCCCTGATGGCAGAACGGATAGCCGAAATTCATGTTCTTGTGCGAGACGCGGTGCAGCGTGTCGTGGGGCAGCTCGTCACTGATCCAGTCGCGGGCGTGGTTGGTGAACCATAGTTGTTTGGTTTTCGGATGCCAGTCGAAGCCGACCGAGTTGCGCACGCCGAGCGCGACGGTTTCCATGATCCCCGTTTTCGGTTCGACGCGATGGATGGCCGCCTGCAGATAATTCGGATTCACGATATTGCCGGGCGCGCCGACATTGAAGTAGAGCTTGCCGTCGGGGCCGAGCGCCAGATATTTCCAGAAATGGCCCGGCTGCGACGTCGGGTCGAGGTTGTCGATCACGACCTTCGCTTCGGGCGGACTGTCGAGGCGGTCCTCGATGCCGTCGTAGCGCGTGATGCGATGACGTTCGGCCACGAACAGCGTGCCCTTGCTGAAAGCCACGCCATTAGGCGCTTTAAGACCGGTGAGCAGCTTCTTGACTTCGCGCTTGCCGCCGCGATCGACGATCGCGTAGACGTCGGACAGGTTGCGGTTGCCGGCGAACACCGTGCCCTTGTCGCCAAGCGCGAGCGAACGCGCCTCGGGTATTCCTTCGGCCCAGACCTCGATTTTGAATCCCGCCGGCACTTTCAGCTTGTCGAGCGGCAGCCCGCTCGACGGCCGGCCGGTGAAATGAGGCGCGAACGGATGCAATGTCGAAGTTGCTTGCTCCGTCGAGCGGCCCTGTTGCCACGACGGCGGCGCAGCCGGTGCGGCAGGAGCGGGTTGTGCGCCCGGCGGTGTAGCAGGCGCGGCGGGCGTTTGCGCCCAGGCGCTCGTGAACACCAGCGCCGCGGCGAGCGCGACGGCAACGTGCACCTGCCGGAATTGTCCGGTTCGATTTGAAATTTCCATAACTCCTCCGTT
>JBKJMN010000404.1:0-6345 GCA_046596405.1 Burkholderiales bacterium | reverse complement strand
AGGTCCCGCAGTCCATCCTCGTACGCGCCGATCGGTTGATTGAGTGAACAATCGCCGCGAGGGCGATCAGCAGTTTGCGACGATTGTTCACTCAATCAACCGATCGGCGCGTACGAGGATGGACTGCGGGACCTTGATGCCGAGCGCCTTGGCGGTTTTCAGGTTGATGGCCAGCTCGAACCTGGTTGGCCGCTCGATGGGCAGGTCGGCAGGACGCGCGCCCTTGAGGATTTTGTCGATATATACCGGGATCCGTTGCATTGCCTCGGTGACATTCGGGCCGTAGGTGAGCAGGAAACCATCTTTCGTCCAGTCGCCCCAGCCGCCGGCCATCGGGATATGGCTCCTGGCCGCAAATTCGGCGATCTGCCTTCTTTGCTGAAGCAGTACCCGCGACGACACCACGATGAGTCCTTCCGCGCGCGCATCCGCTGCTGCCTTGAATGCCGCGTCGAAGTCGCCGGCGCGGCGCACCTCGAGCGACTGCATTCGTATGCCCAAGGTGGCAGCGGTACGCTGCGTCTGCCGGAACTCCGGATCGGCATGATCGGGGTTCCATAGCGCGGCGCAACGCGAAATTCCCGGCACGGCTTCCTTGAGAAGCTCCAGCACTTTGCCCGCCAATTCATCGTAGATCAATGTAATACCGGTGACGTTCGCGCCCGGTCGTCCGAGGCTTGCCACCAGCCCGGTTTGCATTGGATCGTTACTGACCATGACGACGATCGGAATCGACCCGGTTGCTTTTTTGGCATGCGGCGCGACGTCACCGCCGAACGCAAGTATCACGTCGGGCTTGAGCTGTACCAGTTCCTCAGCCAGTTTCGGAAGCCTGTCGGCGTTGCCTTCCGCGAAGCGGTAATCGATGGCGACGGTCTTGCCCTCCGCGTAGCCGAGAGCTTGCAGGCCCTGGAGCAATGGGGCGATCGGATCGGTCTGCGGCGAGTTGTAGAGCAGGATGCCTATGCGCGGAATTTTTCGCGCTTGCTGCTGCGCGAAAGATAAAAACGGTAGAGCGCAACCACCGGTGCCCAATGCGATGAGCAGCTCACGCCGTGTCGTCATGTGATCTTCCACAGAGCAAATACAGGCCTAATAATAGGCTCTTATGCTCATGGTAAGTGGGTCTGTCAAGACCTGCTACATCGCGTAGTAGTAATCGGGCTGCGCACTCGCGATATGTTGTCCGCAGAACTCGGACTCCCGCATGACTTTCACGCCGTTTTGGCGTGTGCGCGCACGCGAGCGCGCGGCGACGATGAAGAGATAAGCAATGTAGAAACATCCGGCAAGACCCAGGACGTTGGCGGCGCTGATCAGGTAGTCGAGCATGTGTGCCTCCTCTTTGCTTCCGGTTCCCTGCGTTGCCGGTCAACTTGGCCGGTGTAGTAACTGTAGCGGGAACGGCGTCCGCGGCCCTACGCCGTGCGGCACTGGAAAGTTGTGACTTATTTACACCCCCGGGCGCGCCCGTGGGCGCCCGGGGGTGTGTGAAGGGTGAAGGGTGAAGGGGTGAAAATCCTAAGTCTGACAACGACTTAGGGACTCATTTACCAGTTCGCCGGAAGCGGCTTGTGAAGGACGATGTGCTGGGCTTCGATGCTGATGTAGCCGCCGGTCGTCAGGTCTTTGATGATCCGGTTGATCATCTCGCGCGAAGCGCCGATGCGGTTCGCGATGTCCTGCTGAGAAAGCTTGTCGGGGATCACACGTTTGCCGTCCTGCGCCACTGCGAGCTCGTTCATGAGCTTGGCGAGACGCCCGTAGACATTTTGCAGCGCGAGGCTTTTTACATGCTCGGTTAGTACGCGTGCGCGGTAAATCAGTCTGCGCACGAGATGCATCGCAAAGTCGGGATGGCTTTTCATCAGCTCTTTGACATCGTCTTTC
Organism: Burkholderiales bacterium; assembly: GCA_046596405.1. Classification (GTDB taxonomy): domain Bacteria; phylum Pseudomonadota; class Gammaproteobacteria; order Burkholderiales; family SG8-41; genus PALSA-1004. The sequence continues at coordinate 4,455 of JBKJMN010000404.1, read as the reverse complement.
GGCACGAGCTGAAAGCGGCACGGTTCGAGCGTCATTACCGACGCTGAACGCGGCCCCCCATCGAGCACCATCTCGCCGAAATATTCGCCGGGGCCCTGCGTGTCGAGGACGATCTCCTTGCCTTCCTCGTTGGCGAGAAACACTTTGACGCGGCCCGACAGGATGACGTACAGCGCGTCGGTCTCGTCGCCTTCGTTGAGGATGATGGTGTTTTTAGGAAACGCGCGAGTTACCGCATGCAGCGTCAGCGCGGCAGCGTCCGGTCCGGACAGACCGGGGAAGGCGGGTCTCCGCTCGTCAGACATGCGGCTTTCCATTGCGGGCAAGTGTAGCAGGGGCAGGGCGCACGCTGAAGCCGAAAAAAAAGCTAGGCGATGGCCGTCGTCACCTCATAACCGTATTCCGCTGCCGCCTCGGTGAGCCAATGCCACAGGTGCTGCGCATAGCTGCGCGCGCAGTAAATTTCGAACCGGCCGGATTCGCGCAAATGCAGCAGCACGCCCATATGCGCGAGCGCCGTCTGCGCGCAACGGCCAACGCCGAACGTGCGCGGATGCAAGTCGAGGCTGCAGCCTTTCGCGAGCAGGTCGAGCGTGCGCGGCCCGCTGATCTGCAACCCCGCGCGTCCGTGACTGACATCGGTCAGGAAACCGTGCTCGATCGCGAAACGTTCGTTGATGGGCACCGGGGCGCGGCGCACGAGCAGCCACTCGTCGGGTCCAAGCCACAGCATTTCACAGTTATCGGCGGCGGCAGTGGTGTTGGGCGCGAGCGGCAGGGCGGCCCCGAATGTCGCGCAGGCGCTCGCCAGAAACACGGGGTCCTGCGGATTACCGCGCAGATCAAGTAGCGTGAGGCCGGTGCGCGCGGAGAACGAAATGCCGGCCTCCGGCGTCGGCGCGCCGAACTGGCCGGGACAGCACGATTCCACGCAGGCATGTTCGCGTGCGCTGTCGTTAATCACGGACGCGCGCTCCGGCTGGATCGAAGAATACGTTGTTCGTCACCGTCACCGGAACGCTTTTGCCGGCAAGCGGGGATACCGCGTGCAACGATTTGCCGGTAAGCGCGCGGCCATTGCGCAGTAGCGCGAGCGCAATCGGTTCGCCCAATGTGGGGCTGAAGCAGGTCGCGGTGACGTGGCCGAGAATTAGATTGGATAAAAGCGGATTGGGCGATGACGCATTCGCATCGGCAACGAGTTGCGCGCCGCGCGGTATCGGTGTGCGGCCATCTGTCGGCATCAAGCCGACGAGCTGCTTGCGATCGGCGGCAACCAGTGCGGCGCGCCGCAGAGAGCGTTTGCCGATACAGTCTTTGCTCGCGCTTACCAACTGACCGAGGCCGAGATCGTCGGGCGTGGTGCGGCCGTCGAGCTCCATGCCGGCGACGTGGCCCTTTTCGATGCGCAGCACGCCCATTGCTTCGGTGCCGTACGGCGTGATGCCGAATGCGGCGCCGGCCGCCAGGAGATGCTCCCACATCGTGCGCCCGTAATCGGCCGGAACGTTGATTTCGTACGACAATTCACCCGAGAAGCTGATGCGGAACACGCGCGCCTCGATCCCCGCAATTGTCGCTGCGCAATAGCCCATGTAAGGCAGCACGGTGTTGCTCCAATCATGCTCGGGAGCTAACTCGCGGAGCACGCGCCGCGCAGCGGGGCCGGCGAGCGCCATCGCCGCCCATTGTTCAGTCACCGAGGTCAGATAGACTTCGAGATCGCGCCACTCGACTTGCAACAGATATTCGAGCGTTGACATCACCTTGACCGCATTGGCGGTCGTGGTCGTCATCACATAGTGCCGGTCACCGAGACGCGCCGTCGTGCCGTCGTCGAACACCATGCCGTCTTCGCGCAGCATGACGCCGTAGCGCACTTTGCCGATCGCGAGACTCTTCCAGTTGTTGATGTACACGCGCTCGAGCAGTTCGGCGGCGTCGCGGCCTTTGAGGTCGATCTTGCCGAGCGTGGAAACGTCCACCAGGCCCACGCGCTTGCGCACCGCTTCGACTTCGCGGTTCACCGCGTCGAGTTCGGTTTCGCCGGCGCGCCGATAAAGCTGCGGCCGCCGCCACAGGCCGGCGTTGATGAAAGTAGCGCCGGCTTCGGCGTGCCATGTGTCCATCGCCGACAGGCGCAGAGGCGCAACGTGAGGGCCGCGCTCCTGGCCGGCGATCGCGCCGAGGGTGACCGGCGTGTACGGCGGCCTGAACGTGGTCGTGCCGACGTCGGGGATATGCGCGTTGAGCAGCCGCGCCTGGATGGCAAGCCCGTTGATATTGGATAATTTGCCCTGATCGGTGCCCATGCCGAGCGTCGTGTAGCGTTTCAAGTGCTCGACAGACGCATACCCTTCGCGTGCGGCGAGCGCGATGTCGGCGGCGGTCACGTCGTTCTGGAAATCGACGAACGATTTTTCGCGCGTGCCGGTGCGCACCTGCCAGAGCGGTTTGAGCGGGGCATAGTTGCCCTGCGATGCGACCGGTGGCGCGGGCGGCGTGCCGTCGCCGTGACCCGTCGCGCGGGCAGCCGCGGCGCCCGCGGCCAATCCTTCGGCAAGACACGCGGAGAAGGTCATGGCGCCGTTGGCGCTGCCGGCCGAGCAGGATGCCTGGATGGCGTCGCCGGGGACGAACGCCGCGAGTTGCTCGTCGTAGCGTAGTTTGCCTTTGGCTTGCGAATGCAGATGGACGGCGGGGCTCCAGCCGCCCGACATGCAGACCAGATCGCAGGCGATCGTGCGCGCGGGACCGCTGGTGTTGCCGTCGTCATCGATGGCGGCGATTTCAACGGCAGTGACGCGCCGACCGCCGTGAACGCGCGTGATCGCGGCGCCGAAGCAGCACTCGATGGCGGCTTTCTGCACCTGGATCGGGCCGCGTCCGAGTGTGCCGCGGCGCGCATCGACCATGGTGATTTTGACGCCGCTCGCATGCAGATCGAGCGCGGCGAAATAGGCGCTGTCGTTATTCGTGAATATGACGGCGGTGGTGCCGGGTCGCACGGCGTAGCGGTTCGCATACGTGCGCGCGGCCGAGGCGAGCATTACGCCGGGGCGATCGTTGTCCGGAAATACCAGCGGACGCTCGAGTGCGCCGGTGGCGAGCACGACTTGCGCGGCACGCACTTTCCACAGGCGCTGGGCCGGCGCGTGCGCCGGGGGCTGCGCGGGACGCTCGATAATCGCGAGCGCATTGTGATCGAAGTAGCCGAACACCGTGCTGCGGCTGAGCACCGTCACCTCAGGCAACGTGCGCAATTCGGCCAGCGCGCGCCGCACCCAGTTCAGCGCCGGTTCGCCGTCGATGTCCGCGCGGTCGGAAAGCAGCGCGCCCCCGAATTCGCTGCCTTCGTCGGCGATGATCACGCGCGCACCGGCGCGTGCCGCGGCGAGCGCTGCGGTGAGTCCCGCCGGACCGCCGCCCGCGACCAGCACGTCGCAGTGCGCGTGATGATGGGCATAGCGGGCGGGATCGGGCGCGTTCGGCGCGCGCCCCATGCCGGCGACTTTGCGAATCAGATTTTCGTAAGTCATCCACAGCGACGGCGGCCACATGAACGTCTTATAGTAGAAGCCCGCGGGCAACAGGCGCGACAGCAGATTGTTGACGCTGCTCACATCGAAGCCGACGGAGGGCCAGCAATTCTGGCTTGCCGCCACCAGCCCGTCGTACAACTCGATTTGCGTTGCACGCAGGTTGGGCTCCGTGCGCGCGCCGGTTTCAAGCTGCACCAGCGCGTTGGGCTCATCCGCGCCGGCGCACACGATGCCGCGCGGGCGGTGATATTTGAAACTACGGCCGATGAGCCGCACACCGTTGGCCAGCAGCGCCGAGGCCAACGTATCTCCCGCATAGCCGGTCAGGCGTTTGCCGTTGAAGGTGAAATCGAGTGGGCGATTGCGCTCGATCAGTCCACCGCTCGCCAGACGAAAAGGTTGGAAACTCATCCTAAAGATTTAAAGCAGAAATTTGCCGCAGATAAACGCAGATAAACGCAGATGAATTCGAAAAAGACACGAGCTAAGGAAATGACAGGCAAGCACCAACAATCATGTACCAATTGCAGAGCCCCAGCATGTTTTTCTGCTGCGGTTTGTATTGGTTTTTTATCTGCGTTCATCTGCGTTTATCTGCGGCTGAAAATTGTTCTTGAGCGTGCTTTCATTCGGGTAAGCACGTTGCAATGACGTCGTGCGTGTAGGTGTTGCGGCGGACTTCGATCCAGCGCCGGCAGCCGAAGGAATGCTGCCATAGTTCGTCATGCTCACCGCGCGGGTTGTCGCGCATGTAAACATACTCAGCCCATTGCCCGTCCGTCAGCGATTCAGGATCGGCGGGCCGGCGCACGTTCGCGTCGCCGCCGTAGGTGAACTCGGTGACGTCGCGCGGTCCGCAATGCGGGCAGGGGATTAGAAGCATAAGAGAAAGGCGTGAGGCGTGAGGCGTGAG
>JBKJMN010000393.1:0-5757 GCA_046596405.1 Burkholderiales bacterium | reverse complement strand
CGGAATCGGCGATGGCAGTGTTGCTCGCGCATTGTCGTCTTGGCAATAGAACGACTATTGCCTTCACCGGGCGCCTTGCTATCACCAATTCTGGCTGCAACGCACACGTGTTTCATTATGTTACGGGCTCTAGGCATGGCACTATGGTGTCCGATTCTCATGAGGCCGGCAATGCATGCGCTGCGTAAACTGTCCAAACTGAAGATCGCCGCGCCCGCCTTGCTGGTGCTCGCCGCAGCCGCGTGTGCGGCGCAAAGCGTTCCCGATCCCGACGCCGCGCAAATCCCGCCACCGGCGCCGCGCTCGTCGGCGGCCGTGCGCAAGCTTGCGCCAGTCGAACTCGTGGCGGAATTGCAGCGCGGCGGTTACGTCATCTACTTCCGCCATACGTCGACGGATTTTTCGCAGAACGACCTGCAATCGAAAAGCTTCGATGATTGCGGGCACCAGCGCAACTTGACCGATGCCGGCCGCGCGCAGGCACGCGCGATCGGCGCCGCAATCCGCGAGCTCAAGCTGCCCGTCGCCAGGGTGCTCGCGAGTCCTTTATGCCGCACGATGGAAACCGCACGCCTGATGTTCGGCAGCGCCGAGCCGGTACCGGAAATGCGCGGCGCGCCGCTACCGGTCGCCGATCCCAACCGCTACGCTGCGCTGAAGAATCTGTTCGCCACCCCCTACCCGCGCGCGTCCAACCTCGCAGTCACGAGCCACGGCAATCCATTTTACGGGGTGGCGGGACCGCCTTATCTCGCCGAGGGCGAAGCCGCGGTGATTCGCGGTCTGGGCAATGACTTCGAAGTCGTGGCGCGTATCCGCATCGACGACTGGCCTGCCCTGAGCAGTGCGCGGTAAGACTCAGGACTTCGGTGGAATCCCGATGTAGCCGTTCTCGAGCGCGTTGACGATCTCGGCGACGGGCTTTACATAAGTCGGTGGCTTCTTGCCGGCCAATTGCGCTTCTTTCCATTTCTGATAGCCGAAATTGGAACTCATGACCTTGTCGGTCTTGCCCACGAGTTTGATCACGCTCTGGTCGAGCGCGTCCTTGGTGAACGGCAGCGGACTCATCGACGACAACAGCTTGCCGGACGGATGCATGACGCGCACGTCCTTGACGCCGACAAAAACGACCGGGCCGAGCTTGCTCGTATTATCGATGCGCAAAATCATCAGCGTCGAATTCGGCTCCTGCGGACGCGTCTTGTAGCTCCAGACCTGGCCGACCTCGTAATTCTCTGCCAACGCGCCGGCCGCGGCGCCGAGCAGCGCGCAGCAGCCGAGCACGCGTAAGAGTTTTTTCAGCATCGGGGTATCCCGTCGAAGTTAGTTCGGGCAGCGCGATCCTGCCCGTCTACCGGCAGTCTGTGCAAACGCGGTTTTAGTGTCAAGGCAAGCCGACCGCCGCGCAGTCCCGCGCGACGAACGGCGATTGCGGCGCCGCAATCGCGCGCCGCGCACGGCCTGCCGCTATAATACTGCTCCGCCGATAACCATAATTCCGCTCATGCTGCTTTTCGCTTGTACCATTTTCACAAGCGCGTTCCTGCTGTTCCTCGTCCAACCCATCGTCGCCAAGGAAATCCTGCCATGGTTCGGCGGTTCGGCCGCGGTGTGGACGACGTGCCTGGTGTTTTTTCAGGTAGCGCTGCTCGCGGGCTATACGTATTCCGACCTGACGACGCGCAAGCTCACGCCGCGCGCGCAGGCGCTCCTCCACATTGCGTTGCTGCTCGCGAGCCTGGCGGTGCTGCCGATCATTCCGGACGCGAGCTGGAAGCCCGCCGGCAATGAAGACCCGGGCCTGCGCATCCTGGGCCTGTTGCTGCTCACGATCGGACTGCCTTACTTCCTGCTCGCGACCACCGGCCCACTCGTGCAGGCGTGGTTCGCGCGCGCATTTCCGCTCGGCACCGTCTACCGGCTGTTCGCGCTGTCCAATCTCGCGTCCATGCTGGCGCTCATTGCGTACCCGTTTGCGATCGAGCCGTGGATCACGACCGCAGTGCAGGCCCGGACCTGGTCGATCGGCTACGCGATATTTGCCGTGCTGTGCGTGGCGACCGCGCTGTACAGCTTGCGCAAGAATGCCGGCGCCGGCGCGGCGACCCGGCCGGACGTCACGCTTGATGCGGCGCCCGCGCCCGGCCGTTTCGATCGTTTCCTGTGGCTTGCTCTGTCGGCGATGGGGTCGTGGATGTTGCTCGCGATCACCAATCACATCACGCAGAACATCGCCTCCATTCCTTTCCTGTGGCTGGTGCCGCTCGCGCTCTATCTGCTGACGTTCATCCTGTGTTTCGAAAGCGACGGCTGGTATCAGCGCACCTGGCTCCTGGGTCCATGCGCGGTCCTGCTCGTCCTGTGCGCGTGGGGGCTGCAGACCAACGATATTTCGCTCGACATCAAGACCGCGGTGCCGCTGTACCTGACCGGGCTCTTCCTGTTCTGCATGTTCTTTCACGGCGAACTCGCGAAAATGCGCCCCGCGCCGCGCTACCTGACGCAGTTTTACCTGATGATCTCGCTGGGCGGCGCGCTCGGCGGGCTGTTCGTCGGCTTGATCGCGCCGCGCGTTTTCTCGACCTATTACGAACTCGGGCTGGGCTTCGTGGTGGCCGGGATCCTCGCGACGCTAACGTTGCGCAAACAGCCGTTCTTCGTGTGGATCCTGCCGCTCGCGCTGGCGGGCGTCTGCGGCCATTTCTGGAACAAGCAGGTCGACCAGTTGCGCGAAAACACGCGCGTCATGGTGCGGGATTTCTACGGGACGCTGCGGACCAAGGATATCAGCGCGGATTCCGACGATGGCGTGCGGCGCCTGATTCACGGCGTGATCCTGCACGGCGAGCAATACCTTAAACCGCCGCGCAGCGAGTCGGCCACCACTTACTACGGCCCGGATTCCGGCGTTGCGCTCGCGCTCAAAAATACGCCGCAGGATCATCAGCACGTCGGCGTGATCGGGTTGGGCACCGGCACGCTCGCGGCATGGGCCAAGCCCGGTGACAGTTACCATTTCTATGACATCAATCCGCAGGTCGTCGCGATCGCGCAGTCGGAATTCACGTACCTGAAGAATAGCAAGGCGAAAGTCGAGATCAGCCTGGGCGACGCGCGCCTGAGCCTCGAGCGCGAAACGCCGCACGAGTTCGACGTGCTCGTCGTCGATGCGTTTTCGAGCGACTCGATTCCCGTCCATCTGATCACCAAAGAAGCGATGGCCGTCTATCTCAAGCACGTGAAACCGGACGGCGCGGTGGTGTTTCACGTGACCAACCGCTTTCTCAAGCTCGCCCCCGTCGTCAAGCAGATTGCCGACGACATGGGCCTCTTCACCGCGCTGATCGTCGATGACGCCGAGGATACGATCTTTTCCAAGACCGACTGGGTGATCGTCACACGCGACAAATCGCTCGTCGAGAAAGAGGCGATCGCGCAGAAATCGAGCGCGATCGACGCGATCGCCGGCCTGCGCGTGTGGACCGACGACTTTAATAATCTATTCCAGATCCTGAAGTAACCCCCGGCGGCGTGCTCGTTTAAACTATGCCGCCTACGGGAGAGGTCCGCATGCCCAACCTTGACACGTTAATCCGCAGCCGGTTCGCTCTGGCGCTGCTGGCCGCGCTCGCGCTCGGCGGCGCGCCTGCCGCCAGTGCCGCGCAACCGGTACTCGAACTCGCCGGCAAAGGCCTGCCTACGCTCGCGCCGCTGATCAGCCAGGTCACGCCCGCGGTCGTGAACATCTCGATCAAGTCGCGCTCCGCCGCGGAAGACAATCCGCTTTTGCGCGATCCGTTTTTCCGCCGCTTTTTCAACGTGCCCGACCGGCCGCCGCAGGAAATGGCGGCAGGCTCCGGCGTCATCGTCGACGCGCGGCAGGGCATCGTCATCACCAATCACCACGTGATCAAGAACGCGGCGGAGATCATCGTCACGCTGAAAGACCGCCGCCAGTTTCCCGCAAAACTCGTCGGCACCGATCCCGCGACCGATATCGCGGTGCTGAAAATCGACGCGCCCGATCTGGCCGCTTTAAAGCTCGGCGATTCGGACCAGTTGAACGTCGGCGACTTCGTCGTCGCGATCGGCAACCCGTTCGGACTCGGCCAGACCGTCACGTCCGGCATCGTCAGCGCGCTGGGCCGCAGCGGGCTCAACATCGAAGGCTATGAGGATTTCATTCAGACCGACGCGTCGATCAATCCCGGCAACTCGGGCGGCGCGCTGATCAACCTGCGCGGCGAACTGATCGGCATCAACACCGCGATCATCGGACCGTCCGGCGCCAATGTCGGCATCGGTTTCGCGGTGCCCGTGAACATGGCGCGCAGCGTGATGACCCAGCTCGTGCGGTTCGGCGAAGTGCGGCGCGGCCGCCTCGGTATCGATTTCGAAAGCCTCGCGCCCGATGCCGCCACGATGCTCAAGCTGCCGACGGCCGATGGCGCGTTGATTTCGACGGTGCAGCCGGACTCGCCGGCCGCGAAAGCGGGACTGCGCCGCGGCGATGTGGTGCTGGCGTTCAACGGCCGTCCGGTGAAGAGCGGGCCCGATTTGCGCAATCGCCTCGGCCTGACGCCGATCGGCGACAACATCGAGCTCACCGTGTGGCGCGACGGCCGGCAACTCAGCGTCAAAATGCAAATTGCGGCGCCCCAGGACCTCGCCTCCGGCGACGCGCAGATCGTGCCGCAACTGGCCGGGCTCAAGATCGCCAATATCGACCGCACCACGCCGCAGGGCGCGCGCGTCGAAGGCGTGCTCGTGGTGGGCATCGAAGCCGGCAGCGTGGCGGCGGGCTACGGGCTGCGGCCGGGGGACGTGATCGCGGCGGTCAACCGCCAGCGCGTGCGCAACATCGCCGAGTTTCTGGCCGCCATGCGCAACGTCGAGCGCGCGTTTCAGATGAGCATCGTGCGCGGCGATTTTGTATTGACGTTAACGGTACGCTAGCGCCGCGCCCACACTGCCGGCTCAAAATCAACCAACGGAGGAACCATGGAAACCACAGTCAACGGCCTTAAAATCAACTACGAAATCGCGGGCGACGGCCCATGGCTCACGCTTTCGCACTCGCTCGCGTGCGATCTGCACATGTGGGACGAGCAGATGGACGCGCTGACGAAACAATACAAGGTTCTGCGTTACGACACGCGCGGCCACGGCAAGAGCGAGGCGCCCCCCGGCGCCTACACGCTCGACGGGCTCGCAGACGATGCGCACGGGTTGCTTGCCGCGCTGGGCATCCAGCGCACGCATTGGGCGGGACTGTCGATGGGCGGCATGATAGGCCAGACGTTTGCGCTCAAGTACCCGGGAATATTCCAGAGCCTGACGCTCGCCGACACCACGAGTCGCTATCCGGCCGAAGCCGTGGCCGCGTGGGCGGATCGCATCAAGACCGCGGAAACCAAAGGCATGGATGCCGTCGTTGAGGGCACGCTCGCGCGCTGGTTCACCGAGCCTTATCGCAAAACCAATCCGCCGGGTGTTGCGCGGGTCGCCGCGACGATCCGCGCCACGCCCGTCGCCGGTTTCGCCGGCTGCTGCCACGCGCTCCCCAAAATCAATCTCACCCACCGGCTGAAAGAGATTGCGTGTCCGACGCTGGTCATCGTCGGCGAGCAGGATCCCGGTACCCCGGTCGCGATGGCGCGTGAAATATACGAAGCGACACCGGGCTCCAGGCTCGTAATCATTCCGTCGGCCGCGCACATCTCGAACATCGAGCAGCCGCAGAAGTTCACCACG
>JBKJMN010000292.1:0-11741 GCA_046596405.1 Burkholderiales bacterium | reverse complement strand
TTATCTGATTGCCTTTGCGCCGCATGACTGCCCCCAAATCCCTGCCGCTGCTTTTCACGCCGATCGAACTCACCGGCGTGACCGCGCGCAATCGCATAGTCGTCTCGCCGATGTGCCAATACGCGTCCGCCGACGGCGGCCCGACCGATTTTCACCTCGTGCATCTGGGCAAGTTCGCGATGGGCGGCGCGGGCATCGTGTTCTGCGAGGAGACTTCGGTCGAGGAGCGCGGGCGCAAGTCGTATCACTGTGCGGGCATTTATGCCGATGCGCATATCCCGCAGTACCGCCGCATCAATGACTTCATACGCAGCCAGGGCGCGGTACCCGCGATCCAGATCGGCCACTCGGGACGCAAGGGTTCGGGCTGCGCGCCATGGGATGGCTACCGCTCGCTGACGCCCGATGACGCGCAACATGGTGAGCCCCCATGGCAGACCGTGTCCGCGAGTGCCGTCCCCGCGAGCGCAACGTCGATCGTGCCGCATGCGCTCGATCGCCATGAGATTCGCGCCGTCGTCGCGCACTGGCGCGAGGCCGCATTGCGCGCCGCCGATGCCGGTTACGACATCATCGAAGTGCACGCGGCGCACGGGTACCTGATCCACCAGTTCCTGTCGCCGCTGACCAATCAGCGCGACGACGCTTACGGCGGCGATCTAGCCGGACGCATGCGCTTGTGCCTGGAAATCGTCGCGGCGGTACGCGCGGCATGGCCGGCCGACCGGCCCGTTTTCATGCGTGTCTCCGCGGTTGACGGCGCGAACAGCCTGTGGAGTGTCGACGACACGGTTGCGCTCGTGCGCGAAGCCAAGGCACGCGGCGCCGAAGTCGTGACGACGTCCTCCGGCGGCATCAACGGTCCCGGCACCGCGACATTGGTACCGCGGTATCCCGGCTACCACCTCCCCTACTCCGAGCGCGTGCGGCGCGAGGCGGGCGTGAAGACGATAGCAGTCGGCCTCATCACCGAAGCGCAGCATGCCGAAACGATATTGCAGCAGGGCCAGGCCGATCTGATCGCACTCGCGCGTGAGCTGCTCTGGAATCCGAACTGGCCGGTGCACGCCGCGCGCGAACTCGGCATGCCGGACTATCTCGACTTGCTGCCGCGCGGATATTCGTGGTGGCTGAAGCGGCGCGAGGAGATACGCGAAGTCACGCGCAACGCGGGCGGCGCCAGAGATTGACGGGGGCGCTTACAACGCCTTGATGTTTGCTTCCTTCACCACTTTAGTCCAGTCGGAGCTGCCGCCCGCCGCGTACGGCACGAAAAAACCACGGGCTTATAGGAGAACCTGGGCGGCCACCGGCGACGCCGCGAATGCGCACCAGGCGCCGAGGATAAGTGTGCGGATAATCATTGGATTCCCTGCGGGTGAAAACACGGCCGCCACGAAAACGCGGCGGGCCATCGAATGAAATTGCGTGCCCCGGTGTCAGCGGCGGTTGCGCTCGCGCGTCTTGCGATGCGCTTCCCACATCTCGAGCAACGCCGCTTCGAGGTCGCGCACGCCCTGCGCCGTATCGAAAAACGGCGCCGCGCGCGCCATGAGTTTGCGTTTGATCCCGACGAGCGCGGCGCGGTCCCGGCCCAGACGGATCGCGGTCTCTATGTAATCAGCGCGATCGGGCCGCACGAGCTCCGGCAGGCCTGCCGCCGTCACGACGCTCGCGGCGACGCGATTCGCGAAATGCTGTCCGGGCACGGTGAGCACCGGCACCCCCGCCCACAGCGCGTCGCTCGTGCTGCTGTGGCCGGTATGCCACGCGATGGTATCGAGCATGAGATCGGTCCGGTTCAGGCGCGCCAGGTGCTCGCGCTTGGTCGGCACCCGTTGCGCGAAGATCAGACGCGCGGAATCGATGCCGGCTGCCTCCACCGCGGCGCGCAAATTTGCGACGGACAGGGGATTGGCGCCCTGCAGCCACAGGACGCTGCCCGGCACGCCGCGCAATATTTCCATCCACGCGCCGAAATCGTCGCGCGTAATGCGCGAGCTATTGTTGAAATTACCGAACACGACCGCCTCGGGCGCCAACGCGGGATCGGCTGCCGTCGCGGCGTCATTCGCCACCTGTGATGCGTCGCTGCCGTCGCTGACCATAAAACACTCGCGCACGTAAGCGAGTTTTTCGCTGAATACTCCCGCCATCGAAGGCGGCGTCGCGATCCGGTCGGTGACAAAATAATCGATATACGATGCGCCGGTCGTCGCCGCGTATCCCAGGTAGTGCGCCTGCAGCGGTGCCGGCCGCCGCGCCAGCACAGCCATGCGGTTGCCGGTCGTGTGGCCCGCCAGATCGACGAGCACATGGATGCGCGCGGCGACGATAGCGGCCGCGAGTTCGTCGTCCGTCAGCGCGTGAGCATCGACGAAACGATCGACCCCGGACACGATGGCCTTGCGATAACTGCTGCCATCGTCGACGCCGTAGGAAAATGCGTGGACCACGAACCGGCTGCGATCGTGCAACGCGAACACGTTCGCGAGAACGTGGCCAACGGCGTGATCGCGAAAGTCGCGCGATAAATAGCCGATCCGTAACCGCGCCGGTGCGGCGGTCCCGGCATCCTTCGCGATCTCGTGGCGCACCGGCTCGATGCCGCGCGCGCACTCGGCAGCATGAAACGCGGCAACCGCCTTCACGCGCGCGGGCGGCAGCCCCAGCCTTACGGCGGTCAGCGGCGACACCCAGCGCATCCATTGCGCGGCCGGTTCGCCTTCAATGATGGCCAGCAGTTCATCCGCCACGCGATCGGCGCGGTCCCAGTCGCACACTTCGAGCAGACAGTTCATCAGCTCCTCGCGCGCGTGGCCGAAAGCGGGGTCCGCTTCGACCGCCGCCTGGTAGTGCGTAATCGCGGGCGCGCGCTGACCGGATTCGCGCATGATGTTGGCGAGGTTGTAATGCGCGGGCGCGCAGCGCGGATCGAAATCGAGCGCACGCTCGAGCCACGCGACGCCGTGCTCGCCGCGGTCCTGCTCGAGCAGGACGACGCCCAGGTTGGTGGCGATTGTCGCGTCACGCGGAAACTGCGCTGCCGCTTCACGCAACAGGTGCTCCGCATCGCTCAGCCGACCCTGCTTGCGCAGCAGCAGGCTGCGGTTGACGAACGTATCAGGGCGTGCGCGCCGGCGGAATACCGATTGCAGGAGTTTGCGCAGCATCATGCGCTAAGCGTGCTTATCTAACTGACTAACTATTGAGAATTACGTAACCGAGTGACAAGATTTTCCCGCCTTCGGCCCCCTCGCTTCGCTCTCCCCACCCTTCCCTCATCCCCACCCTTCTCCCGGAGGGAGAAGGGCTTTCTACCTCCGGGAGAGGGACCGAGGGTGAGGGAAGCTTTTGGCACGCTACGCATTTGTCATACGGTTATGTAAAGATCAATAAATAAGCAAGTAAAGGAAAACGGGACGCACGGTCGATGAGCCGGTCGCGAGACCGGGCGCGACCGCCGCTGAGCGCGCGGCGGCCAATCGGCTCAACTCTCGGTATCGAGAAAGCTGCGCAGCCGCTCGGAACGCGACGGATGGCGCAGCTTTCTGAGCGCTTTCGCCTCGATCTGGCGAATGCGCTCGCGCGTGACGTCGAACTGCTTGCCGACTTCTTCGAGCGTGTGGTCGGTGTTCATCTCGATGCCGAAGCGCATGCGCAGCACTTTCGCTTCGCGCGGCGTCAAGGTGTCGAGCACGTCCTTCGTCGCATCGCGCAGGCTCGCGTAGACCGCCGAGTCCGAGGGCGCCATCGTGGCCTGGTCTTCGATGAAATCGCCGAGGTGCGAATCGTCGTCGTCGCCGATCGGCGTCTCCATCGAAATCGGTTCCTTCGAAATCTTGAGGATCTTGCGGATCTTCTCCTCGGGCATTTCCATCTTCTCGGCGAGCAGCGCCGGATCCGGCTCCGAGCCGGTTTCCTGCAATATCTGGCGCGAGATGCGGTTCATCTTGTTGATCGTCTCGATCATGTGCACCGGGATGCGGATGGTACGGGCCTGATCCGCGATCGATCGGGTAATGGCCTGGCGAATCCACCATGTCGCATAGGTCGAAAACTTGTAGCCGCGACGGTATTCGAATTTGTCGACCGCCTTCATCAGGCCGATATTGCCTTCCTGGATCAGATCGAGGAACTGCAGACCGCGGTTCGTGTATTTCTTGGCGATCGAGATCACGAGACGCAGGTTGGCCTCGGTCATCTCGCGCTTGGCGCGGCGCGCTTTGGCTTCGCCGGTCGTCATCTGGCGGTTGATTTCCTTCAGGTCCTTGATCGGGATGCCGACTTTTTTCTGCAGGTCGAGCAGCTTCTGCTGCTGCTCGACGACTGCGGGCTCGAAACGCTCGAGCGTGTCGCTCCACGGCTTGCGCGCGGCGACTTCGTTCGCGGCCCAGCGCAGGTTGCTTTCCTTGCCCGGAAATTCCTTGATGAAATGCTGGCGCGGCATCTTCGCCTTGTTGATGGACAGATCCATGATCTCGCGCTCGTGGCTGCGCACGCGTTCGACCAGTTTGCGCAAGCCGTCGCACAGCGCCTCGACCTGCTTGGCGCCGAACCGGATGTTCATGAGCTCGTTGGAAATCTGGTCGCGCGCCTGCAGGTAGGCCTTGCTGCGGGGGCCGTTCTTGGCCAGCGCGGTCAGCATCTTCTTGTACAGATTGCGGATAACAGCAAAACGCTTCAGCGCGTCGCCCTTCAAACGCAGGAGGTCTGCGGTCTGGACCGCAGCCTGCTCCTCTTCGGTCATTTCCTCTTCTTCGGCGGACTCTTCGCCTTCTTCCTCGGTCTCTTCATCGGCGGCTTCGGCGGCGAGCTCGTCGGCGGTCGGGTCGACCAGGCCATCGACGACTTCATCGACGCGGATCTCGTCTTTCTCGATGCGGTCGGCGAGCGCCAGGATTTCCGCGATGGTCGTCGGACAGGCCGAGATCGCCTGGATCATGTGCTTCAGGCCGTCTTCGATGCGCTTGGCGATTTCGATTTCGCCCTCGCGCGTCAACAGTTCGACCGAGCCCATCTCGCGCATGTACATGCGCACGGGGTCGGTGGTGCGGCCGAATTCGGAATCGACGGTCGAGAGCGCAGCTTCGGCCTGCTCGACGACGTCTTCGTCGGCGACCGCCGGGGTCGCATCCGACATCAACAGGGTTTCTGCATCCGGCGCTTCGTCGTAGACATGGATACCCATGTCGTTGATCATCGCGATGATGTTTTCGATCTGTTCGGCGTCCATCATATCGTCGGGCAGATGGTCGTTGACTTCGGCGAAGGTCAGGTAGCTGCGCTCCTTGCCGAGCACGATCAGGTTCTTCAGGCGCAGGCGGCGCGCTTCGGCCTCCGCCGGCGACAATTCTTTGCGCTCGAATTCGCGCACCAGCGCTTTTTCCTTCGCGGTCAGGCGCTGCCGGGTCTTGGGCAGCTTGGGGTCGCCCGGCGCGGCGGCCACGGGCACGGCTTTTCCGGCGGCCTTGAGTTCAGCCTTGGCTTTCGCCGTGGCTGCCTTCTGCTCGGCCTTGAGTTTCGCGGCAAATTGCTTGGGCGTTAACGCTTTGGGTTGCTTCGGCGCTTCAATGGCTCGCACCGGCTTCGCCACGACGCCTTTGCGCGGCGCGGCCTTTTTCGCCGGTTTGGCTTTGGCTTTGGCTTTTTTCAGGATGACTTTCTTTTTGGCCACCGGCTTTTTCTTCGCCGCCGGACGCGCTTTCGTCGCTTTTTTGGGTTTTGCCATAGCCAATCTCACCTCTCGGGTGGTTCCGCCGAAAAACCGGAAATTATACCTTAACAGCGCTCATTTTTCACGACGCATGAGTGCTTCTCTGCGGATGCAACAGAGCCCGGTACTCGGCTTGCTCTTCCGGGCTAAGATTCTGTTTTTGCTGTAAAACCAGACGTCGCGATGCCCGCAGATCGGCATCGATGGCAACGCGCAGATTCTGCCAGTCGTCGATGAATTGCTCTTTCAATGCGGCTTCTTCGAATCCGGCTTCGGGACGGTTCAACACGCTGGCCTCGATTTCGCGCACGGCGCCCTCGAACTCAGTGCCGCGAAAATACTCGCCTAGTCGCGTCGACGGCGACTGGACAAACACCGCGAGCAAGGCGTCGAGCAACGCGATTTCATCCGGCCGGATTGATGCGACTCCGCGCGCGGCAGCAAGTTCCCGCCGATCCGCGAGCACGTGCAATTCGGGTCGCAGTATGAGCAGCTCGATGACTTTGCGCGCGGGGCCCCGCACCGGCGTGGCCGAACTGCGCGCGGGCGCCGCCTGGACTGGACGCGATTCCTTGATGCCGTATTCGCGCTCGAGGTCCTGCACGGCAACGCCGGCAACCTGCGCGAGATTCTGACGCACGATACGGCCCAGAAATCGCGCGCTGATGCGCATGATCAGCGGCTTCGCTTCCTTGAGCAGGGCGGCGCGACCTTCCGCGGTGGCGAGATCCACGTGCGACTTCAATTCATCGATCAAAAACTGCGACAGCGGCTTGCCGTCATTAAGCAGCTTTTCGAACGCGTCCTTGCCGAGCTTGCGCACGTAAGAGTCGGGGTCTTCCCCTTGCGGCAGGAACAGGAACGAGAGCTGCTTGCCGTCGGCGAGTTGATCGAGGCTGTTTTCGAGCGCGCGCCACGCGGCTTTGCGGCCGGCATTGTCACCGTCAAAACAAAATACGACGTCGTCGACCTGGCGCAGCAGTTTCTGCACGTGCGTCGGGGTCGTCGCAGTACCGAGCGTGGCCACGGCATAACCTATGCCCGATTGCGCGAGCGCGACCACGTCCATGTAACCTTCGACCACGATCACGCGAGCCGCATCGCGGATGGCGCGCCTGCCCTGGTAAAGCCCGTATAGCTCGCGGCCTTTTTCGAACAGCGGCGTCTCGGGCGAGTTCAGATATTTGGGTTCGCCTTTGTCGAGCACGCGCCCGCCGAAACCGATGATGTTGCCGCGTTGATCGACGATCGGGAACATCACGCGGTCGCGAAAGCGGTCGTAACGCTTGCCTTCGTCGCCCTGAATCACGAGGCCCGCGGCGACCAGCGCCTTCGCGTTGTAATCGGGAAACTCGGCCTGCAGATTCTGCCAGCCGTCGGGCGCGTAACCGATGCCGAATTCTCTGGCGATTTCGCCGGACAAGCCGCGCATTTTCAGGTACTCGATCGCGCGCGGCGCGTTTTTCAACTGGTTACGGTAGTACTGCGCGGCCTTCAGCATGATCGCGTAGAGATCGTCGCCTTCGTCGGTCTTGCCGCGCGGCTGCTCCGGCTTGAATTCCGGCATCTGCATGCCGGCGCCTTGCGCGAGATCCTTGACCGCGTCGATGAAACCAACGCCCGCATATTCGATCATGAAACCGATCGCGGTGCCATGCGCACCGCAGCCGAAACAATGGTAGAACTGCTTGGGTTGGCTGACGGTAAACGACGGTGTTTTTTCGCCGTGGAACGGGCAGCACGCCACATAGTTGGCACCCGCCTTCTTCAGCGGCACGTAGCGCTCGACCACGTCGACGATGTCAACGCGGTTTAACAGGTCCTGGATGAAGGATTGGGGTATCAAGGCTCGAGGATTGAGGATTGAGGATAGCGGATTGAGGATTACCCCATCCGCATCGCCTCCACAATTCCAATAATAGACGATTCCGGCGCGGGTTCCACCGCGCGCGAAAGCGAGAAACTAGCCAGTAAGCTTGGCTTTAATCAGCGCCGAGACCTTGCCCATATCGGCCTTGCCGGCAAGCTTGGGCTTGAGCACGGCCATCACCTTTCCCATGTCGGAAATCGCTTTGGCGCCCGTCGCCTGCATGGCGGCAGCAATCTCGGCGTCGATTTCAGCGTCCGACAGCGCCTGCGGCATATAGCCCTGCAGCACGCCGACTTCGAATTTTTCAGTATCGGCCAGGTCCTGGCGGCCGCCTTTTTCGAACTGCGCGATCGATTCGCGGCGCTGCTTGAGCATCTTGTCGATGATGGCGACGACATCAGCGTCGGACAGCTCGATGCGTTCGTCGACTTCCCTCTGCTTCATCGCCGACAGCAGCAGGCGGATGGCCGACAGGCGCGGCGCATCCTTCGCGCGCATCGCGGTCTTCATGTCGTCGCTGATCTTGGCTTTAAGAGACATATGGAAGTTCAGGAGTGAGGAGTGAGGAGTGAGGAGCGCGGATTGAGGACTCAAAAACAAAAGGGACCGAGCACTAACTCGATCCCCAATCCTCGATCCTCAATCCTGGGTTTAAAACAGTTTCGGCGGCAACATGTGCGAACGCAGGCGCTTGTAGTGGCGCTTGACCGCCGCCGCATGTTTGCGCTTACGCTCGGACGTGGGCTTCTCGTAGAACTCGCGCGCGCGCAATTCGGTGAGCAGGCCGGTTTTTTCCACAGTGCGCTTGAAGCGGCGCATTGCGACTTCAAAAGGTTCGTTCTCTTTGACTCGTACGGTCGGCATAACTTGGGTGTTCCCGCTCGGAAATTACGAAAGGCGCGTATTATAGCAGCGCGAATTCCATTGTCAAAGTCTTGATTTAGGCGTCTTTTTTATCCCTCCCATGCTCGTTTTAGGCATCGAAACGTCGTGCGATGAGACGGGCGTCGCGTTATACGACGCCGGTCGCGGTTTGCTCGCCCACGCGCTATATACGCAGGCCGCCCTGCATGCCGAATACGGCGGCGTGGTGCCCGAACTCGCCTCGCGCGACCATATAAGGCGCGTGCTGCCGCTGACCCGGGACATCCTGCGCCAGGCGGACTGCGAGCTTTCCGACGTCGGCGCGATCGGCTATACGCAGGGGCCGGGCCTTGCCGGTGCGTTGTTGGTGGGCGCTAGCATCGCGCAGGGGCTGGCCTATGCGCTAGGCGTGCCCGCTCTGGGCATTCATCATCTCGAAGGCCATCTGCTGTCGCCTTTGATGGCGAAGCCGGCGCCGGAATTTCCATTTGTCGCGCTGCTCGTCTCGGGCGGCCACAGCCAGCTTATGCGCGTCAACGGCGTCGGCGATTACGCTTTGCTTGGCGAGACGCTCGATGACGCGGCGGGCGAAGCTTTCGACAAGACCGCGAAATTACTCGGTCTCGGCTATCCGGGGGGGCCCGAACTCGCCGCGCTGGCCAAACAAGGCACGCCCGGGCGCGTCAAGCTGCCGCGGCCGATGCTGCATAGCGGCGATCTCGATTTCAGCTTCAGCGGATTGAAAACCGCCGTCGTGACCCTGGTCAAAGGCCGCGAGCTCGATGCGCGTATGCGGGCCGACATCGCCGCCGAATTCGAGGCCGCGATCGTCGACGTGCTGATCGCAAAATCCATCTCGGCGCTCGAGCGTTGCGGTGTCGCTCATCTGGTCGTGGCCGGGGGCGTCGGCGCCAATGCCGAACTGCGCGCGCGCCTGCACAAAGCGGCCTCACGCGGCGATTTCACCGTGTATTTCCCGCCGGCCGAATTCTGCACCGACAACGGCGCGATGATTGCGTTTGCCGCGGCGCTTCGGCTGCGCGACAACATTGGAACGACTATAAAGATAAAGAGTGACGGCCGGTTTTCGGTGCGGCCCCGCTGGGACCTTGCAACACTCGCGGCGCGTTAACTGCCCTCGGGCGTGGTAGCGGTTTTCTTCTCGCCAAGCCGGCCTTCAGTCCCGGCGAGCAGCTTGTGGATATTGGCCTTGTGGCGCCAGACGAGCAACAGCGCGATGACGCCGACCGCCAGCGTGTAGGGATGAATGCCGTACAGCAGATAGCAGAATACCGGCGCCGACACCGCCGCGACCAGCGCGGCGAGCGAGGAGATGCGAAAGAACACCGCGATGACTATCCAGGTCGACACGGCGCCCGCCGCGAGCCATACGTTCAAAGCGAGCAGTACGCCGAGCGCGGTCGACACACCCTTGCCGCCCTGAAAGCGGTGAAATACGGGAACCATGTGGCCGACGACGACCGCCACTGCGACCGCCGCGATTTTGTACGTCGCCGGCACTTCGGTGGAATAAAAATGATCGGTCAGAAAAACCGCCAGCCAGCCTTTGGCCGCATCGCCGAGCAATGTCAGCACGGCGGCGATTTTTTTGCCCGTGCGCAACACATTGGTCGCGCCGGGATTCTTTGAGCCATAGCTGCGCGGGTCGGGCAAACCCATCGCGCGGCTCACGACTACCGCGAACGAAACCGAGCCGATCAGGTAAGCGATTAGTACGAGAACTATGGTCATCGCATAATTTCACATAGAATAAGCGCCGATTCTAACTAAAAACAGCGCGGACTGAGATTTTCCGCCCGCCTCTCGCCGCTCTCCTCACCCCTCACCGTAAGTGATATGGACATCATATTCATCGCCGAACTGAAGATCGAGACGCTGATCGGCATTTACGAGTGGGAAAAAACCGTCGCGCAGACGATCCAGCTCGACCTTGAAGTCGGGTTGCGCGGCGAGCACGCATTGAAAAGCGGCAAGATCGGCGACACCATCGATTACAGCCGCGTCGTCGCGCGCATCGAGCGCTTGTTCAAGGAAGAGCACTTCCTGCTGCTCGAAAAAGCCGGCGAAGCGATCGCCGACACGATCATGCGCGAATTCAAGACGCCGTGGATCAAGGTCACCATCGCGAAGCTCGCACCCCTGCGCAACGTGAAAAAGCTCGGCGTCGTCATCGAGCGCGGAACGCGCAGCTAGCCGCGGGCCGCGCTTGCCAGCGTAAATTGCCGGACATTCCGCTCCTGATTCTCGCCGGTGCATTTGCCGGCGGGCTCGTGTCGGGCTTGACCGGCTTCGGCACCGGCATCACGGCGCTCCCGTTCTGGCTGGCGGCGACCACCCCCCAACTGGCGGCGCCGCTCGTCGTAGTCTGCTCGCTCGTTGCGCAAGTACAGACCCTGCCCGCTATCTGGCATGCGATCGATTTCAAGCGCGTGCGACCATTTATCGCCGGCGGACTCGCCGGGGTGCCTATAGGCGCATGGTTGCTCGCGTACGTGTCGGCCGCGATGTTCAAGGCGGGTGTGGGCATCGTGCTCATCGTCTATTGCAGTTACATGCTCATCGGCAAGCTGAGCTTTCAGTTGAAGTGGGGTGGCCGCCTCGCTGACGGCGTGATTGGTTTTGGCGGCGGAATAATGGGCGGAATCGCCGGGCTGTCGGGACCGCTGCCGACGATCTGGACGGGCTTGCGAGGATGGGGAAAGGACGCCAAGCGCGGCGTGCTGCAGGCCTACAACTTTTCCGTGCTGGTGCTCGCGTTGATATTCCAGAGTTTCGCCGGTTTGATCACGCTCGAACTGGGACGCTTGTTTCTCGTCGCGCTGCCGGGAACGATTGCCGGCGCCTGGCTCGGACGGCGGCTCTACAATCGCCTCAACGACCGGCGCTTCGATACCGCGGTGCTTATACTGCTGCTTATTTCCGGCTGTTTGTTGCTGCTTTCATTGCGGCGCTGAGCGCGCTTGCTCAGCCGCGCGGATGATGCTTCGCGTGCAGCTGCTTCAACCGCTCACGCGCGACGTGCGTATAAATTTGCGTCGTCGAGATATCGGAGTGCCCCAGCAATAGCTGCACGACGCGCAGGTCCGCGCCGTGATTCAACAGATGGGTCGCGAACGCGTGGCGCAGCGTGTGCGGCGAGATCGGCTTGGTGAGTCCCGCCCGCGCCGAGTAGCGCTTGAGCAAATGCCAGAACGACTGACGCGTCATCGCGGCGCCGCGGGTGGTGACGAACATCGCATCGGCCGCGCGCTTCTGCAGGATTTGCGGCCG
>JBKJMN010000190.1:0-9383 GCA_046596405.1 Burkholderiales bacterium | reverse complement strand
CGTTCGTGTACTTTATTTTCGCGTTCATAAATTTGTTTGCCTTTTCTCCAGTAACCAGCACCGAATATTCGAATCACATCTTCGCGATAGGTAAAACGCACAGTGAGGATGCCTTCTAGTATTGCCTAACGTTTTGGTCTGCGGCGGGCCAGCGCGACACATGAACTCTCGAAATGTGGCGACCCGTCTGCCGCACCTAAAGTTCGTTCTCGGCATGCTCGTGCTTCCACACAAGGATGCCCACAGCGATTGCAGCCACCAACAGCACCGGGATACTCATGAAAGGCAACATTCCAACGGAAAGTGCCGCCGCAGTCCACTTCCGTTCAAGCAGGGCGTGCTGCGCACTCCAATAGCCGTAGAAGTAGAGCCAGCCAAGAACAGTGACGACAACGATAAAACACAAGACTCCCTTGAGCAGGTTGGCAGCTTTCGTCAATTCTGCAGCAAGAACTCCGGCCCCAATAAAAGGTCCGGCAAGCATTAATGTCCCGAATGGTTGAATTGCCGCGTAGTAAAACGATCCCCTAACTGCGGCACTGAAAGACTCGTTCGCTAGCATCATCCGCGCCAAAACATCAAAGCCATTTGTCGTAACCAGAAACGACAATACGCTCAGCGATCCGAACAAGAGTTGTAGCTTAAGTCTTGCCACGCGTGTTCGCAAGACAACCGTTGCGTTGTGTGGCGGCGTCTTTAATGCCATCTGAAACAACGTAAAGTTGGGCGTCGGGTCACGCCGCAAGTCTCATTACGCGAAGCTGCTTGCGACCTTGCTCCGCATGCCACAAGTCGTACTGTGTCTGTTGATTGATCCAGCTCTCCGCGGAGGTTTCAAAAGCAATGGAAAGTCGAACAGCCATCTCCGGACTGATGCCAGCTCGACCATTCAATATGCCGGAAAGCGTCTTCCGGCTGACGCCCAGTCCCTTTGCTGCGTCCGTTACGGTGAGTCCAAGCGGATCGAGACAAAGGGACTTGATGATCTTTCCAGGGTGCGGCGGATTGTGCATTCGCATGGTTTAGCCTTAGTGATAGTCCTCATAGTCAACATTGTCGGCGTCCTTTCCGACGAACCCAAACGTGACACGCCAGTTACCGCTGACTTTTACGGCCCACGTGCCCTTACGATTACCCTTCAAAGGATGCAGCCCCAACCCAGGAAGTCCCATAACCATTTAATTAGTTGACAAAATTTAAATGACAAAATTTCTGTCGCCCGATTTTATCGGCCCAAATGTAACATCCGCCCTACTCCGGCTGTATCCCCGCGTCCTTGATTTTCTTCCCCCACGCGCCGAGCTGTTCTTTGACGAAGTGGTCGAGTTCCGCCGGCGTGCTCGGTCCGGGCGCCAAGCCGATGTCGGCGAGACGCTGATTGATCGCGGGTTTGGTGATCGCTTTGACGATTTCGGCATTCAGCTTGTTGATGACGGCCTTCGGCGTTTTCGCCGGCGCGAACATGCCGGCCCACGGCACGGTGTCAAAACCGGGCACCGTTTCGCCAACGCCCGGCAGATCGGGAAATATGGACGAGCGTTTGTCGGACATCACCGCGATCGCGCGCAGGCGTCCGGATTTGACGTGGCCCTGGCTGGACGCCGCATCGACAAACATGAACTGAACCTGCCCCGCGATCAAATCGGTCATCGCGGGCGGCGTGCTTTTATAAGGAACCGCCAGCGAGTCGAGCTTCGCCGCACTGACGAAGTACGCGCCGTTGACCTGCCCCGTGCTGTTGCCGAATGCATAGGACGTCTTGCCCGGGCTCGCCTTAACGTTCGCAATCAAATCGGGAACGGTCTTGATGTTGCTGTTCGGGTTGACGACGAGGATGAATACGAAATAAATCATGCGCGCGACCGCGTCGAAATCCCTGACCGGGTCGTAGTTGATTTTCTTGAATAGAAACGGATTCGCCGAGTGCGGCGTATTGGTCGAGAGGAGCAGCGTGTAGCCGTCGGGATTCGCCCTTGCAACCACTTCAGCCGCGATCTGGCCCGAGGCACCGGCGCGGTTGTCGATCACGAAATTAGCCCCCATCGACGCGCGCATTTCATCGGTCACGATGCGCGCAAGGATATCGGTGCCGCTGCCCGCCGCGAACGGCACCAGCACACGGATAGGTTTGTCCGGGAAAGCCTGTCCTGAGCCTGTCGAAGGATTTTGGGCCCCGGCGAATCCGCTGGCGATCAATAGGAAGGCGGGCAAACACGTTTTCATGCGCTGCATGTTTCCTCCTGGGCTGATTTATTATGCTATCCGGGTGGGATTATCGGCGCGAAACCGTTGCACGTCGATAGACGCCGCAATTTCCGGCGGCGGGCTAATTGACTCCGGCAAGTATCCTTCTTTACTCTGCGGTGCGCTGGTTCAGTAATCCTTCCATTCCCCCTCCTCTTCCCCACGAAAGTCCGCATGACGACCGCACTCGTTTCCAAGCAATTCATCGCCGCCTTCGGCGACGCGTTCAAAGCCGCCGGCCGCACCGGCAATGCCGCCGTTGAATTCATGACGCTGCCCGAAGACAAGGGCGCGCGCCTGACGCAGGCCGACTGCGACCGGGTCGATTGCGTATTCATCGACCGCGATTTGCGTTTTAACGAGCAGCTCTATGCCGCGTGCATCGACGCCGCGCTCGCCTCGAAGAGCATCAAGTGGCTGCATTCCGCGAGCTCCGGCGTATGGCAGCAAAAATTCATGCATCCGCTCGCCGACCGGGGCGTGACCATTACCAGTTCGACCGGCTCCAACGCCGAACCGGTCGCGCAGACCGGATTCGCCGGACTGCTCATGCTCGCGCGAGGGTTTTGGGGTTTTGCCCAGGGGCAGCACAAGCACGAATGGCGGCCAATGCGCGGCAAGGCACTGCCGACCGATCTGCGCGGCCAGTCGCTGCTGTTGATCGGCGTCGGCGCGATCGGCAAAGTATTCGCGGGCTACGCGCGCGCGTTCGGTCTCAAAGTGATCGGCGTGCGGCGCAGCCCCCTGCAGGCCGGCGACCCGGTCGATGAAATGCATCCGCCGTCGAAACTTCCCGAACTGTGGCCGCGCGCAGATTGGGTCGTGATCGCGTGCCCGCTGACGAAAGAAACGCGCAATCTCGTCAATGCGGAGGCCTTCAAGCACATGAAGAAAGGCGCTTACGTCATCAACATCGGCCGCGGCGAAGTTATGGACGAGGCCGCGTTCATCGAAGCAATCCGCAGCAAGCAACTCGCCGGCGCCGCGCTCGACGCGCATATTCAGGAGCCGCTACCCGCGGATTCGCCGCTATGGGATCTGCCCAACGTGATCGTCTCGCCGCACAACGCATCCGCCTCGACCGGCAACGAGCAGCGCTGCGCCGAAATCTTCATCGCTAATTTCGGGCACATGGTGCGCGGCGAGCCGATGCTCAACGTGCAGATTCGCGAATAAGCGGCTTCACTCTGCAGTCTAATCGCTACGCCCGCGCGCCGCGACCGGCCAGAGGGCTTCCACCATGCCGCTGCGGATCACGTGATAGCGGTCATAGAGATTGACCGTGGTGTCGCAGTGACTGGGGATCAACTCGACTTTGGCGCCGACTTCCAATGCAGATGCAGTTGCTCCAGTCACCAGGCTGTGCTCGTCGCCCGCAAACTCGATTGCAAGCCCGCTGTCCTTTAGCACGGGCGGTCCGCTGTCGCTGCTGGCTGCCTTCCAGCCCACATGCGGGCGATACGCAGCTTTGCCGGCGCCCATGCACTCTTTTATCGCAGCGAGGTTGCGTTCGAGCAGAGCCGCATCGATCAATAGCGCAGGCGTAGGCAGGTCTGCAACCGGCCGGCCGATCAACTCTTTGTACGTATCAGAATTCATGCCTAAACCCTAATACAAAACATTTGCGTTTGACTTTAGCTTCGTTCATACACCACACGCCCATCGACAATAGTCATTTCGGCGCAAATATCCTTCAAGACATCCTCCTCCGCCGTCAACGGATCGTTAGAAAGCACCGCGAAATCAGCCAGCTTGCCGACTTCTATCGATCCCTTGTGGTTTTCTTCCCACGTCACGTACGCGCCGTTGATGGTCGCCGCGCGCAATGCCTGCTCGCGCGTCAGCGCCTGGGCCGGCGCAACCGTCTCTCCAGTGTAGCGATTCCTGCGATATATGCTTTGCCAGACCGGATAGAACATCGAGTTCGGCACATTGTCGGTGGCGAGTGCTACACGCACGCCTGCTTCGATCAACGATTTAAGTGGCGCGATTTCGTTCTCGCGCTCTGGCCCCAGCTTCTGCTTGAGCAGGTGCCCTTCCTTAAAGACGTAACGATTGGTATGCGAAGTCACGACGAGGCCCAGTTCGCGCACCTTGGCGATTTGCGCGGGGGTCAGCGTGCTGATGTGGCCAAGCACCCAGCGCTGCCCGGTGATATCAATCTCGCGATTTACTTCGTCGAAGACCTCCAGCATATTCGGCCAGATCGCGACGACGCGTATATTGTGTTTTGCGCAGGCGACACATAGCTCCTTCGCCCGCTCGCGTGCGAGGCCGGTCGCGAAATTGAATCCAGCCCAACCCGTGTACGGCCAGGTGCCGGCACGCAATTCATCCTCGCGCGACGGACCGATATCCACGAACACGCCGCTCACGCGCAGCCAGTCGTCACCGAATCCGCGACCGGCAAGCCAGCTCGCCCACGCCTCGACCACCGGCTCGAACTTCTCGACGGCAGCGGCGTTCCACTTGGGGCTGATGACCAGCGTTGCGCGCATCGTCTGGGCGCCGCGCTCGTGCACGATCTTGTAGGCTCGCAGCAGTTCGCCCGCGACGCCGTGCTCTTCGAAAATGCTCGTCGTACCGTACGCGTGATAGGCATGCATCGCGGCCGGCAGCGTGCGCGTGCGATCGTCCAGCGAGAACCCGGTGGCGGCACGCATGAGCGTCATTTCCACGACCGACATGATCGTGTTGTCGTAAAAAATCCCGGTCGGCTCGCCCGTTGCATCCTTGTCGATGACGACAGTGTCCGACGGTGCGACCGTATGTTTGGTGATGCCGGCGAGCGCGAGCGCGCGGCTGTTCGCCACCGAGACGAGCGGCATCGTATGCCGCCAGAAACCCCAGATCGGGCGTATGTACACCGGATGGTCCGGCGCGGCCTCGTCGAGATCCTGGCGCGTTGGCAGGCGCTTCTCCGCGTAACACTCGGGTACGTCGAAATAGTACGGCGGGTCCCCGAGCGGCATGGTCACTATCCACTCGCCCTTGGGCGTGCGCCGCGCGAGTTCCGCGATCTTCGCCTTGACCTCCGCGACGGAGCGCGCGTTGGCGAGCGACGGAAAAACCTGCTTGAGCCCTTCGCGATCCATGTGCGCATGACCGTCGATAAGTCCGGGCATCACCGTGCGCCCCTTGAGACCGATCACCTGCGTGCGCGTATCGGCCATGGCGAGCGCCCCCGCATCGGCGCCTACATAAACGATGCGGTTGCCAGTAATCGCCACCGCTTCGACGATCGAAAAGCACGCATCCACGGTGATGATCTTGCCGCCGTGAAGCACGACGTCCGCCGCGCGCACCTGTGGTTCCTCCGCCAATAGCACCTCCGTTGGTCTGCCCGGCTGAATCGTGAAAGCGCAGTTAGTCGAGCATCTGCAGGCGCCCTTCGCGCAGCAGTTTTTTCCAGCGCTCTGAGTCGGCGCGGATGTACGCCACGAACTGCTGCTGCGACATCGGCATGGGCACGATCGCCTGCGCTGCCAGCCGGGACTTTACCGAAGGCGACTCCAACGCCTTCACTACGCTCGCGTTCAGCTTGTCGATCGCCGGCTGCGGCACGCCGGCGGGCGCAATGATGCCGCACCAGGTGCCGGATTCGAATCCCTTGACGCCTGCTTCCGACACCGTGGGCACATCTGGCATCGCTTCAAACCGCTTAGCGGACGTGATCGCCAGCGCTCTCAACTTGCCGGCCTGGATTTGCGGCTGCGAGGTATTGAGGAAATCGAACATGAACTGAATGCGGCCAGCCAGCAGATCGACGATCGCCTGCGCCGTACCTTTGTAGGGGATGTGCGTCATTTGCGTATTCGTGGCGGCCTTGAACAGCTCGACCGAAAGATGGCTGCCGCCGCCCGGGCCGGACGACCCGAATGCGAGCTCGCTGGGACGCTGCTTCGCAAGCGCGATGAACTCTTTGAGCGTTTTGACCGGCAACGAAGGATGCACGACCACCACCTGCGGCGTAAAGCCGATCATCGTAATCGGCACGAAATCCTTGAGCGGATCGTAGGTGATCTTGGACTGGAGCACGGCGTTGCTCACGTACCCCAGGCAGCCGAGCGCCAGCGTGTAGCCATCGGGAGCGCTTTTTGCAACGTGCTCGATGCCGACATTGCCGCCTGCCCCGCCGCGATTGTCGATCACCATCGCAAACCCCAACGGCTCCTGGGCGCCCTCGGCCGTGACGCGCGCCATGAAGTCCGCAATCCCGCCCGCTACGTACGGAACGACCAGGCGCGGCGCGCGGGTGGGATAGGTTTGCGCGATTGCCGCCGTACTCGCCAGCAGCGCGAGCGCGGCAATAAAAGAGGATTTACGCACGACGGCGCTCCGAAAGTTGATGTGCGACGGTGCAGGTTAGCATCTTGCGCCTAACGCTGCGAGCGGAGGACTTTGACCGACCGCACCGCGCGCAGCAGTCAGCATCGGGCCGCTCGCCGTTTACTGCTCGACCTTGATGTGGCGTTCTTTGACGACGACCGCCCATTTCACGAGACCGTCACGCACGCGCTTGCTGAAGCCTGACGAGCGTATTACGCATGCCCGCTCCCGACCTTCGGTGAGTTATAGTTTATGCGCCGGGCGCAGCAGGCTCAGAACTCGTAGAGCCGCGCCGGATTGTCGACGAGGATTTTCTTGCGGATCCCCGCATCGGGCGCCCACACCGGCAGCAGGTTCAGCACGAGCCCGTCGTCGACCTGCCACAAGGGCGAGACTCGTTCCGTGCTGCCGTTCACCGAATTTGGATGCGGCCAGTTCGTGCCCCACAGGCAACGGTCGACATTCGCCGCGATCAGCATTTTCGCGAGCGGCGTGAAATAAGCGTAGTTCTGACGCGGGCCGGCCGTAACGGAAATTTTCACGTACGCCTTGCCCGACTTGACGAGGTCGACCAGATCGGAGAAACCCGGCTGATTGACGCCAAGCTCTTCGTTGGCATTGCCGTAATGATCGAATACGAGCGGCACCGGTGACGCGGCGAGCGCGTCTTTCATCGCGGCAATGACCGGCAGCGTCGTATTGAGCTGGACGTGCCAGTTACGATTTTTCACGCGCTCGGCCGCGGCGAGGAAACGCTGACGCGCGACATTGGGGTCGTTGACGCCCGCGGTCGACAGATTGAGGCGGATGCCTTTGAAACCCAGTTTTGCGAGCCGGTCGAGCTCGGCGTCGGTCGTCTTGTCATCGATCACCGCCACGCCGCGCGCATCCGCGCCGCGCGCCTGCATACCGTAAATCGTGGCTGAATTGTCCGCGCCGTATACGCTGGGGGTGACGATCACCACGCGCTGCATCCGCAATGCCTTGTGCAACGCCGACATTTCTTCCGGCAGCGCTATCTCGGGCGTGTACGTGCGGCCGGGGAACCATGGATATTGCGCCGGATCGCCATGAATATGCGTATGGCAATCGCAGGCGCCGGCGGGAATCTCGAAATTCACCGGCGTCGATGGTTGCGACGCTTTCGCAAAGCCAACACGGGTGTGCAGCAAAGCGCCGGCCGCAGCGGCGCCGATGACGAACTCGCGTCTGGTGAGCATGAAATCCTCCGTAGGTTGAATCGATTTTCTTGTCATTGCATACGTTACGCCCGCGCCGCGCGCATGGCAATGGACGATGCGGGTTAAATCGTTTTGACGAAGCGTGCGAAGTGCGATGTTGCGGGTTTGTTTGAGTGCCAGTATTCTGCGGGGCGCTTTCCCGTCAACAAAAACAGGCACCCGATGAATCGCCGAAAAATCCTGCAGCAGGCGTTCGCTCTCCCGCTGATTTCCCTCTTTGGGAAACTTGCCGGCGCGGCAAGCCCGCCCAGCAATGCGAGCGAAACTCCATTTACACGCTGCCGGCCGGGCGACGCGGCTTGGCCACCCGCCGGGCGCTGGGCGCGGCTGAACAAGAAAGTCGGCGGCCAACTAAGCGCCGTCAAGTCGCCGCTAGCCGCGTGCCGCACGGGCATCGATAATTCAGCGTGCAGCACGCTCGTCAAAGCGCTCAAGAACCCCTATTACGTCGGCGATCACCCGGGCCTCACGCAAACGTCGGGCTGGGTCGACGCCTGGAACTCCGCGCCGAGCGCGTATGCCGTTGCGGCGAAGCACACCGCGGACGTTGTCGCCGCCGTTAAATTCGCGCGCGACCACAATCTGCGCCTGGTCGTCAAAGGCGGCGGCCATAGTTACCAGGGCACCTCCAACGCGGCGGATGCGCTGCTCGTGTGGACGCGCAAAATGGACCGCATCACGATGCACGATGCATTCGTCGGGCACGGCTGCACCGGCAGGCAGGCCGCGCAACATGCAGTCACGATCGAGTCCGGCGCCACGTGGATGCGTGTCTACCACACGGTGACCAGAGCGGGCCGCTACGTACAGGGCGGCGGCTGCGGCACCGTCGGCGTCGCGGGGCTGATTCAGAGCGGCGGATTCGGCAGCTTCTCGAAGCGCTACGGCATGGCGGCCGCGGGTCTGATCGAAGCGGAAATCGTAACTGCCGACGGCGACGTGCGCATTGCCAACGCATGCACCAATCCGGATTTGTGGTGGGCGCTCAAGGGCGGCGGCGGCGGCAGTTTCGGCGTCGTCACCCGGCTCACGTTGCGCACGCGCGAGCTTCCGCAGTATTTCGGCACGGTTTTCGGTTCCGTGAAAGCGCGCTCGGATGATGCGTTCAAGCGCCTGATCGCGCGCTTCATGGCCTTTTATAACGACAGCCTCTTCAACCCGCACTGGGGCGAATCGGTCGCTTTCGGGCGCGACAACACGCTGAACGTGAGCATGGTCTTTCAGGGCCTCGACCAGCAGCAGGCGGAGCGTACCTGGAAACCGTTTCTCGACTGGGTCAAAGCAGCGCCCCAGGATTACACGATCGACGCGCCAGTGACGCTGACTGCGATTCCGGCGCGCCATTTTTTCGACCCCGCGTACTTGCGCAAGCATCACCCCGATTTCGTGATCGCCGACGACCGGCCCGGCGCGCCGGTGAACAACGTGTATTGGGCCGGCGACCACGGCCAGGTCGGATTCTTCCTGCACGGCTATGACTCCTTGTGGATGCCCGCGGAGTTGCTCGCATCACAGCAGCAAGCGCGCCTGGTGGATGCGCTGTTCGCCGCGAGCCGCCAGTGGCGCGCG
>JBKJMN010000112.1:0-4918 GCA_046596405.1 Burkholderiales bacterium | reverse complement strand
GTGAAATGCAGAACCACCATGGTGCCCACGGTCACGAACAGGACAATCAGACCGACCAGCGCGCCGATCCGCAGAACATAAGCGATCAGCTTTGAAGTGGCTTCCTCCGCATCAATCCGCACCGCGACCGTCGCGGCGCCCGCGCCCGCGCCCGCGCTCCAAATCGCGTCGATCCGGGACATTCCCGCGCCGCGGATGGCGAATCCGTCGTGTGCGGCCGCGGAATCGCGTTGCCCGAGGTTCGTCTGCTCGCCGGTCCGCGCGACCGTCTCGCCCGCCGCGTTGAATACCGTGACGCCGGTGAGCTTGTGGCGGCCCAGAGTTAGCGGCAGCCGTTCGCCGAGCATAGGCCCGGTGCCATATTCTTCCAGCGGCAATTCGACCGTGGCGCGCGCGAGTTCAGCCAACCTGAGCCATTCCTGATCACGAAACCGCAGCGCCGACGGAATCAGGATCAGACTTTCGACGACGAGGATGAGCATAAACACGGCGCCCGCCACCCGCAGGCACACCTTGCACGAGACCATCTCGCGCAACCGGCGCCAAACCGCGCGGGAGCCCGGCGGGCTTACATCCCGCCGCAGCGAGTTCGCCACACCTTGTTCAATGGTCATTGCTTCGCCTTCTGCCATGTATCTCTGTCGTGCTACCGCAGCCGCCCTTATATGGGTATCGTCAGACCGGCTGACGACGCCGTTTATTTCACCAGCCGCGTGTCCGGATACGCGGCGTACCAGCCGAACCAGAATGCGCGATGCGCCGGCAGGCGCTTCAGTACCGCGCCGCCTGGTCCGTCCAGTTGCGACTCGGTCACTTTCCAGGCGTGGCCCGCGCGGTCGCGCGCCGTGTCGTCGCCGTTCCAGCTCGCGAACACCACATCACGCGCCGCGTAGACCCGATTGGCGCCGCCGGCGTCGGTGAGCACGACAAATTTCAGCCGGCCGATGCCATCGTGATAGACGCGGTTGGATAAAAGAAAGTCGCTCGCAATCGCAAGCTGCTCGCCCGGTGACTCGGCAAACCGCAGTGCCAGCACCTCCGTCTTGTTCGGCAGGCGCGAGTCGAGCTTGGGCACGTTGAACATCAGGCGGTCGGTGGCAAAATATTCCTGGTAGGCAACACCTTCGCCGTAGTCGCGCTGGTAGCCGGTGTCGAGCGCCAGCACCCGCGTCTCGGGATGGCGTTTTTTCCACTCCTTCCAGGTGGTGGTGACGACATAGAGTGGTTTCAACTCGATGCCCTTGCCCACCAGCGGCCCCACCACCGGCGTGCCGGTCAGCGTGGACCACAGGGATTTCGTGGCGTGGTCATACATCAATTTATTCGAGCGGTAGAGAAAGCCGCTGGTGCCAAGCTCGTGGTGCACGCCGCCGACCGTGGTGTCGTACAAAATCATCGAGCCGCACAACGTGCAATAGACGCCATTCAATTGGCGGCCGGCGATGGCGTCCCTGAACATCTCGTGCCAGGCGAGAATGCGCTTCGGATAGGCGCGCACATCCCCATCAATCGCGACTCCGAACACGATGTTGTCGTCCTGCAGGTAGGTCGCCTCGCGTGCCGCGATCATCTTCGGGTTGACGAGCGGCGGGATGCCGTCGCGCCGCACGCCGCCCCAGCGGATCTCGTCGAGCCGGATAATCGCTGGCGGGCGCTTATCAAAATATTCGCGAAAGCGCGGATCAATTGGCGCGTAGATCGCGGCCTTGAACTCCGCGTAGTCCGGATGCGTGCCGGTTTCACTCGACCACAACCATTCGTACATGCGGTTGATGTCACCATCGAATCGCACGCCGGAAGCTTTTTCAAGCTGTGCGATAACGCCGGCTTGCACACGGCGGCTGGGCACAAACCCCACCATCTCGAGCAGCATGGCTGCGTAAGCGTTCTGCCAATTGTCGCCGATGCGCTTGAGCGCGGTCTGCGCCCCGGCTTCATCCTGGCCAGCTAATGCATGGAACACGGCGAGGGGAATGGCCGCCTTGATCGGCGCGGGTTGCCCCGGCGCTTTGGTGCCCGCTTTATCCGCGCCTTGCGCCGCGACCGGGATACTGCCGATCGAGACCGCGGCAAGCGCGACAAGCATAACGCCGCGCCGCAGCTGCATCATCCACCGCACTGACTGCACGACATTGATTGCGGGAACGGATTTTCCCGCTACGCATCTCATCCGCGTCTCCACTGACTGCGATCGGGTCCGCCGCCTCGCGTGTCCGCGGGCTTACTTCCTCATCATCTCCTCTTTTTTCATCATCTCCTCTTTCTTCATCATTTCGTCTTTTTTCATCATTTCGTCCTTGCTCATATCATGGGTGCAAGCGGCCAACCCGGTGGTCAAGATTCCCGCCAATGCGATTGCGAACAACTGCTTCATGTGATACTCCTTGATTGAATTAATAAGAACAGCATAGACATCACCCGACAACACCGTGACTCACCCTCCCCGGCCGCAGAAAGGCAACGCAGTCGCCTGCAACACCTCCCCGCTGCCGGGATCCTGAATGAACGCGGCAACGCCCAGATTTTTCGGATTCCATCCGCGCTCAAGCACCAGTGTTTTTCCGTAGTCGGCCGCGCCGCCACCGAGTTCAAGCGGACCGATCCATTCGCGCACCACATAATCGTGATGCAATGAAACGTTCCGGTTTTCGCCGGCCCTCACATCGGTGACCAGCTTGTTTTCGTATAACGCGATAAACGCCTGCGGCTGCCTGCCTGCCGCGCCGGGTTTGAGCGTAAAGCGCGCCTTGATCGGCAATTGCGCCGGCGACGCCAAGTCCAGTTCCAGACGAATATCGGCAAGCGCCGGCAGCGCGTTGATCTTCTTCACCGCCTGACGAAACTCTGCCGCTGAATTCCAGTTACGCACTTCACGCGCATTCAGAAATATCTCCGGCGTATAAACGACGCGGCTTCTCGACAGGCTCGCAAGGATACGCTGGCGCTCCGTAAAGCGGGCGCTGGCAAAGCGGTCCTTCCATCCCAGTTGATCCCAGTAATCGACGTGCAAGGACAGCGGAATCACTTCATCGACGTTGTATCCGTCGCGTTCGATTCGACTGAGCCAGCGATCCGCCGGCGGGCAGCTGCTGCAGCCCTCCGACGTATATAGCTCGATCAACGCAACCGCATGCGCCGGGCTTTGCTTCACGCATTGGGCCGCCGCCGGGAACCCTGCCAGGCCGCACGTCGCGGCGGCAAGCGCCAAACCTATCCACGCTTTATACACAGTCGATTCCTCAGTGGTGCTTCAGCTAGAAATACAAACCCGGCTCCTCGTTGGTATAGACCCGCCTGGCGTTGAAATCCTTACACACACATAAAATGGACGGGTGGCCGGGCGCCACTTCAATCGAGTGCCGCCGGGCAGGGCTTGCGGACAGTGGCCTCGCGTGTAAGGATTTGGCGGTCGAGCAGGTCTTATGAAGCGCGGGATAATGGATTCCGCGGCGAACAAGGGATAACGTGCTGCCAGCGGGCCAGAAGACGCGGGATTTCGAGAAAACGGTACGCGCTTATAGCGCGGACCTGTACCGTTACGCTTACTGGCTATGCCGCGACCGCTTTTTGGCCGAGGATCTCGTGCAGGAAGCTTTTACACGCGCCTGGAAAAGCTGGTCCGAACTCCACGAGATAACCTCGGTCAAGCCGTGGCTCATCACGATCCTGAGGAACGAATATGCGCGAACCTTCGCGCGCAAGCGGGTCCCCCTGACGGAAGACGATGTGTATGAGCTGGAAATTCCGACGGCGTCGCGGGTTGCCGACAATCTTGAAATAGAACAGTGCATAGGGCAGTTGCCGCTGGCGTACCGCGAACCGCTGTTGTTGCAGATGCTCGGCGGATACAGCTGCGGCGAGATCGCGGAGTTGCTCGGCACCAGCGAGGGCGCAGTCATGACACGGCTGACGCGGGCGAGACAGGCGTTGCGCAAGCAGTACCCCGAAATCGAAAAGCGAAGAGTCACACTATGAACTGTCTGGATTTTCATCGTGAAAAACTGGCCGATCCGCGGCGCCTTTCCGCGGCGGCACAAGCCCACGCATGCGGTTGCGCGAGTTGCATGGCCTTTGCGCGGAGCGTCGACGAGTCAGAAGCTCAAATCGAACGGGTACTTGCGGTACCCGTTCCGGAGGGCCTGGCTGCGCGAGTGCTGCTGCAGCGTCGAAATGCCGCGCGCCCGGCGTGGCGGGCCTGGGCGCTGGCCGCCAGCATCGTCCTGGGTATCGCGGCGGGTTTGAACACCCTGAAAACCACCGGCCCCGGTGCCGACGCAAAATACGCGACTTACGCAATTGAGCACGTGGTCGATTCGACGGAGTCGTTTACGACTTTGCTCAACACCGGCAATGATGCCCTCGATATGGCAATGCGCAGTGTCGGCGCTACAATCAAGGAACCGATCGGGCGCGTGCGTTATATCAAACTTTGCCCGATCGGCGACGATTTCGGCTGGCACATCGTGTTTGAAACACCGCAAGGACTTGCCACGCTGATTCTGGTTCCCAACCGGCAAATCGGTTCGGCGGCATCAATCTCGGAGAACGGCTGGAGCGCTCTGGTGCAACCTACTCGCCAAGGATACTACGCAGTGGTGACCGAATCAGCGAATACAACCAAGATTATCGGCCAGATGATCAAGACGCGGATCAAGTGGGTTGCGTAGGGCGATGGCATCATCGGCCTACGCGTAGATCGGCCTGCGCGTAGCTAGAATCCGGTCGTCACGTCTGTCAACCGCGCAGGCGAATGCGCGACGACAAGCGCTTCAAAACGCTGGTGTCGCGCGAAAGCAACCACTGGAAAACAACTACTAACGACCGCTGGGTCCTATGCCGGGACCTGGCGTTTCATTGCTGGAGCTTGGAAATGCGCTGCCTTGATTGGTACCTGTCGCGCATCCTGCCAACCCTTCCA
>JBKJMN010000082.1:0-4701 GCA_046596405.1 Burkholderiales bacterium | reverse complement strand
AAGAAAAACGCATTCGACCACGTGTACGGCTACACCATAGTCAACGACGTGACTGCGCGCACTTTGCAGAACCAGCACAAGCAATGGTTCCTCGGCAAAAGCCTCGACGGTTACTGCCCGATGGGGCCGTGCATCGTCACCGCCGACGAAGTGCGCGACGTCGCCAAGCTGCAACTCACGACGCGCGTCAACGGCGAAGTGCGCCAGGACACGGCGGTGAGCCAGCTGATATTCGACATTCCGACGCTGATCGAAACGCTGTCACGCGTGATGACGCTCGAGCCCGGCGACCTGATCGCGACCGGGACTTGCGCAGGCGTGGGCATCGGCTTCAATCCGCCGAAATTCCTGCAGAAAGGCGACCGCGTCGCCATCACGATAGAGCCGATCGGCACGCTCGAAAACCCGGTCGAATAAGCGCCCGGCGTTCTGCCGCTTAATTTCGGTAGAATCGCGCAGTCGGTTTCCGCAGTCGAAACAAGTCCGGAGGAGTGATGACCCGTATTCTGCCTGGCGTGCTGCTCGCGCTTGCCTGTCTGCCGGTTTTCGCGCAGGAGGCTTATCCGTCGCGGCCGATCACGCTGATCGTGCCTTTTCCACCCGGCGGTGTTGCCGATATCACCGGTCGCCCGACCGCAATCGCGCTCGAAAAAGTTCTCAAGCAGCCGGTGGTAATCGCGAATCGTCCCGGCGCGGGCGGCGCCGTCGGCAATTCGCTGGTGGCCAACGCGAAGCCCGACGGATACACGCTACTGATGGCATTGTCGAGCATCTCGGTGATACCGGAAGCCGACAAGCTCTTCGATCGCAAGCCGGCTTACACCCTCGACCAGCTGATTCCGCTCGCACTGATTTCGGCGGACCCCACGATCCTCGTCGTCCATCCGTCACTGCCGGTCAAGACGCCGAAAGAACTCATTGCGCTCGCCAAAGCGAAATCCGGCCAGATGTCGTTTTCGACTTCAGGTATTTACGGCGCGCTGCACATGCCGATGGAAATGTTCCTGCATGCCGCCAATCTCAAGATGCGTGCCGTGCACACGAACGGCGGCGGCCCGGCAATCACGATTCTGCTTGGCGGCCACGTCGAGATGACGGTCGGTGGTCCGGCGGCGATCGCGAGCCACGTCAAGGCTGGACGCCTGCGGCCTATCGTCGGCTGGGGTGCGAAGCGGCACGAAGCTTTTCCACAGGTGCCGACATTGAAGGAAATCGGCTACGACGTCGAGTACTACATCTGGGCCGGCATATTCGCGCCGCGCGCCACGCCTGAACCCGTCGTGAAGGCGCTGCGCGACGCCGTGCGCAGAGCGGTCGATGATCCCGACTTCAAGGCGACGATGGCGAAACTCGAATCGCCGATTCAATACCTCGACGCGCCGGAGTTCGCCAAGTACTGGGCGACGGACGCCAGGCGGCTCGCTGAGGCGGTCAAAGCAGTGGGACGCGTGGAAGATCACAAATGAGCAATTCGCGATGAACGCCGCCGAGCAGCCTGTCCCCGACAATTCGCCGCGCGGTTTGCGCAGCGATATCGTTGCGGGCGTGGTGCTGATGCTTATCGCCTTGGTGGTCGGCTGGCAAAACCGCGCCTATCCCATCGGCAATCTTGCCGAACCCGGCCCCGGCTATATGCCTTTGATGATCGCGTGCGCGCTCGGCGTGTTCGGCCTGCTGATCGCATTGCGCGCGGGGGCGTCGCCGCTGATTAACACGCTGGACTGGTCCGAGGGCAAGCGCGGCATCGTAATGCTCATCGCGTGCGCCGCCGCGGTATTCGCGCTCGAACGCATCGGCTACCGGCTCTCGATGATCGCACTGCTGGTCTTCATGCTCGGCGTGGTCGAGCGCAAGCGCGTCGTGCCGACGTTGCTCGTTGCAGTCGGTTTTGCGTTTCTCTCGTATTACCTGTTCGCCTCGTTGCTTAAGGTGCAACTGCCGCGCGGTCCGTGGGGCCTGTGATGAGCACGACAAACGTGGTGGTTAGTGCTCATCCCTCACCCCCGACCCCTCTCCCGGAGGGCGAGGGGAGCTTCGAGGCGCAAATGGATGTTGACCATTTGCGCGGGGTTCAATGATGGACGGCGTGTTCGCCAACTTGATGCTCGGATTCTCGGTGGCGCTGCAGCCGTCGGTGCTCGCCTATGCATTCGCGGGTTGCGTGATCGGCACGCTCGTCGGCATGCTGCCCGGGCTGGGGCCGCTCGCCGGCATCAGTTTGCTGTTGCCGGCCACGTTCGGGCTGAATCCGATCGTCGCGATAGTGCTGCTCGCCGGCGTGTACTACGGCGCGATGTACGGCGGCTCGACGACTTCCATTCTGATGCGCATCCCTGGCGAAGCGGCGTCGGTGATGACCTGCATCGATGGCTATGCGATGACCCAGCGCGGCCGGGCGGGGCCGGCGCTCGCGATCGCGGCGATCGGCTCGTTCGTAGCCGGCACGCTGTCGGTCGTCGCGCTGATGCTGCTCGCGCCGACGCTCGCCTCGCTGGCATTGCGGTTCGGCCCGCCCGAATATACGGGATTACTGTTTATGGGATTGTTCGTGCTCGCGTATATGAGCGGCGGTTCAATGTTGAAAACGCTGGCGATGGCGGCGGTGGGACTGCTGCTGGGTATGATAGGCATCGACGCGATGAGCGGCTATACCCGCTTCAGTTACGGCGTCATCGAGCTCGCCGATGGCATCGGCATCGTGCCGGTCGCGGTGGGGCTGTTCGGCCTGTCCGAAATTCTGCTGAGCGCGGGCCAGCCAACGCCGCCGGCGATTCAGCGGCCGACGCTGCGGCAATTGATTCCCTCGCTCGAAGAACTGAAATTATCGGTGGGCCCGATCAGCCGTGGCAGCCTGATCGGGTTTCTGATCGGCATCATTCCCGGTTCGGCCCACATTATTTCGTCATTCGTGTCGTATGGCATCGAGCGCCGGATGTCTAAGCATCCCGAGCGTTTCGGCAACGGCGCCATCGAAGGCGTGGCCGGGCCCGAATCCGCGAATAACGCGGCGGCCACCGGCGCCTTCGTGCCGATGCTGGCACTGGGCATCCCGACCGGCCCCATCACCGCGGTGATGCTGGCCGCGATCATGGTGCACGGCATCTCGCCGGGACCGATGCTCATAACGCAACAGCCGGAATTGTTCTGGGGCTTCGTCGCCAGCATGTATGTCGGCAACGTCGTGCTGCTGGTGCTTAACCTGCCGCTCGTCGGCTTGTTCGTAAACCTGCTGCGCATCCCGTATTCGTACCTGTATCCGACGATCCTGTGCTTCTGCATCCTCGGCGTGTATTCAGTCGGCAACAGCGTGGTCGATGTATATATCATGCTGGGCATGGGCGCCTTCGGTTACGTGCTGCGCAAAACCGGTTTCGAGCCGGCGCCGATCGCGCTTGGGCTCATCCTGTCGCCGATGCTCGAGCTGTCGGTGCGCCAGTCGCTCGCGATGTCGGGTGGCAGCTACGGGATCTTCTTCGACCGGCCGATCGCGGTCGCGATGTTCGTTGTCGCGGGCCTGCTGATCCTGTTGGGTTTGAAGCCGCTGTTGTTCAAGACCCGGGACTGGCGCGATAAAGTCGGACTCGACGAACAGGCCTAGCCGCGCGGTTCAGGGTGATCCCGTCGGCCTCGATCATCAGCGCGTTCAATTCGACGGCAGCGAATCCTCTCATGGCACGACGGAGAGGCCGGTCTTGGCGGCTGCCGCGCCGAGCCGTTGATCGAAGACAGCGAAGTCGACCGGCTCCGCGACGCGTGCTTTGAGCCACAGTACGCTGGCGAGGTGGATGGAATCGAACCCGCGCAGGCCGTAAACTTCGGCCAGCTCGCCGGCGCTACGCAGCACATCCGCAGTCAGTTCCACTCGCACCAATGCCTCCCAGTCCCGTTCAAATTGCCGCCGGCGCTGCTGGTGCCCGGCGTCGCTGCTGGTCCCGCTATGTTTTAATCGAGCAAACGCCGCACGGGTTTCGGCATAGGCGACGACCGACGTTGCTAATGCGCCGGCTTTGGCCGTGTGCGTTCGCAGCGCGATTGAACCGGCTTCGCGCACATAAAGTTTGACGAGGGCAGAGGTGTCCAGATACAGGATCAACGGCGGTCCTCATTGATCCACGCCGACAGCAACACCCCTTTGCGCATGGTCTCGCCCTTCGGCAGCCCGGCGGGCTTGCCGCCGCTCCACTGCACGCCTGGAAGCTCTTTAAGTCTTGAGCGCGGTGCGCCGACTTTGAATGGCACGATGCGCGCGACCGGACGGTTGTGCACGCTCACGGTTACGGCTTCACCCGCCGCCGCCTTCTTGATATAGGCGCTGAGGTTCGCCTTAAGCTGGCGGATATTGGTTTCCATAAATGTGACCTCATTTCGCGATATGAGGACACCATGGTAGCACGCTCAGGAAGGCAGCGATAGGCGGCCTTCGCCCACATCCCGCTGCATCAATACTGAATCGACCCACCGGCCGAACTTGAAGCCGACGGCGGGCAGCAGACCGACGTGTTTAAAACCGAATTTCTCGTGCAGCCGGATCGATGCGAGGTTAGCGCTGTCGCCGATGACCGCGATGATCTGGCGGCGACCGGTGGCGGCGCAACCTTCGATCAATGCGGGCATGAGCGCGCTGCCGACGCCGCGGCCCGCGTACGCCTCGTCGACGTACACCGAATCCTCGACCGTATAGCGATAAGCCGGGCGCGCGCG
>JBKJMN010000075.1:0-8729 GCA_046596405.1 Burkholderiales bacterium | reverse complement strand
TGGCCGATCAAGCAGAAATACGGCGAGAAGATTTCATGGGCAGACTTGATCGTTCTCACCGGCAACGTTGCCCTGGAAAGCATGGGCTTCAAGACCTTCGGCTTCGCAGGCGGCCGCCAGGATGTGTGGGAGCCGGACCATGATGTGTATTGGGGCCGCGAAACGAAGTGGCTCGGCGGCGACGTTCGCTATTCGAAGGGTTCACCGGGAGTGGACGAGAAGCATGGCGTGCTCGTGAAGGACGACGACAGCAAGGTAACGCACACGCGCGACCTCGAGAACCCGCTCGCCGCGGTGCAGATGGGCTTGATTTACGTCAATCCCGAGGGCCCCGAGGGCAAGCCCGATCCGCTCGCTGCAGCCATCGACATCCGCGAGACGTTTGCCCGTATGGCCATGAACGACGAAGAGACCGTCGCGCTCATCGCCGGGGGGCATAGCTTCGGCAAGACTCACGGCGCGGCGCCGGCGGAGCACGTTGCCGACGAGCCCGAGGCGGCCGGCCTCGAGAATCAGGGCTTCGGCTGGAACAACAGCTTCGGCACCGGCAAAGGCGGCGACACCATAACCAGCGGCCTGGAAGTCACCTGGACCCGCACGCCTACGCAGTGGAGCAACAACTTTTTCGAGAACCTGTTCGGCTTCGAGTGGGAACTGACGAAGAGCCCCGCGGGCGCGCAGCAGTGGGTGGCCAAGGGCGGCGAAGGACTGATCCCGGATGCCCACGACCCTTCCAAGCGTCACCGCCCGACGATGCTGACGACCGACCTCTCGTTGCGGATGGACCCTGCTTACGAAAAGATTTCGCGGCGCTTTCTGCAGAACCCCGAGCAGTTTGCGGATGCCTTCGCGCGGGCCTGGTACAAGCTGACCCATCGCGACATGGGGCCGCGTGCCCGCTATCTCGGTCCCGAGGTGCCGGCCGAGGAACTGATCTGGCAGGACCCGATTCCCGCAGTCGACCACGCGCTCGTCGATCAGCAGGATGTTGCGGCCCTCAAGAAGAAGGTGCTGGCATCGGGCTTAACGGTTCCCCAGCTCGTTTCGACGGCGTGGGCGTCGGCGTCAACGTTCCGGGGCGGCGACAAGCGCGGCGGCGCGAACGGCGCGCGCATTCGCCTCTCGCCGCAAAAGGACTGGGCCGTCAATCAGCCAGCGCAACTGGCCAAGGTGCTCCAGTTGCTGGAGGGCATCCGCAAAGATTTCAATACCGCGCAGTCCGGCGGTAAAAAGGTATCTTTGGCCGACCTGATTGTGCTGGCCGGTAACGCAGGCGTGGAGCAAGCAGCCAGGAACGCCGGTCACGAGGTCAATGTTCCCTTCGCTCCGGGGCGTACCGACGCCTCGCAGGAGCAGACCGACGTGCACTCGTTTGCTCCGCTCGAGCCGATCGCAGACGGCTTTCGGAATTACCAGAAGACGCGCTACAGCGTACCGGCAGAGGCACTGCTGATCGATCGGGCGCAACTGCTGACGTTGACGGGGCCGGAGATGACCGTGCTCGTGGGCGGCCTGCGGGTGCTGGGTACTAATTTCGGTCAGACGCAGGACGGTGTCTTTACCACCAAGCCAGGCATGTTGAGCAACGACTTTTTCGTCAACCTGCTAGACATGGGCACGGAGTGGAAGCCTGTCTCGGCCGCGACGGACAAGTTCGAAGGGCGCAACCGTAAGTCGGGTGAACTGCAGTGGACCGCCACGCGCGTCGATCTGGTCTTCGGCTCGAACGCACAGTTGCGCGCGATCGCCGAAGTTTATGGGACCGCCGACGCCGAGAAGAAGTTTGTCGGGGATTTCGTGGCCGCATGGACAAAAGTGATGAACCTCGACCGTTTCGACCTTGCGTGACCTCAGAATGAAGGTCCGTGTGCTGCAGGCAGTCATTATGCAGACCGATGCCTGATAAAATAGGGCTACTATCCGCCGGTCACACGACCGGCGGTTTTTTTTGAATCGATTGAAAGCAATACCATGAACCCCATCGTCATCGTCGGCAGCGGCTTAGCCGGCTACAACGTCGCGCGCGAACTCAGAAAGCTCGACAAGGAAGTGCCGCTCACGGTGATCGCGTCCGACAGCGCGCACTTCTATTCCAAGCCGATGCTGTCGAGCGCGCTCGGTTCCGGCAAGGCGCCTGAAGCCATCGCGATGAACACCGCGGAGCAGATGGCAACCCAGCTCAATGCAACAGTGCGTGCGCACGTGCACGTGACCGCGATCGAGCCCGCGCACCATACCGTGCATCTCTACCAGGAGACGCTCGCGTACTCGAAGCTCGTGCTGGCGCTCGGCGCCGATCAGATCCGGTTGACTATCGCCGGGGATGCCGCCGAACGCGTGATGACGGTCAACGACCTCACCGATTACACCCAGTTCCGGGCCGCGATCGCCGGCAAGGAAAGCGTCGCCGTGATCGGCGGCGGCCTGATCGGCTGCGAATTCGCTAACGACCTGACGAGCGGCGGCTTCAAGGTCAGCGTGATCGACATCGCGCCCCAGCCTCTATCGCGTTTGCTGCCGCCGCAAGGCGCGACGATGCTGCAAAGCAAACTCGCCGCGCTGGGCGTCGACTGGCGTCTGGGTACCAGCGTCATTGCGATCGACAGCAGCGGCGACAAACTGCAGCTCACGTTGGCGGACGGCGCAACCATCGTGGTCGACGCGGTGTTGTCGGCAGTGGGCCTGCGGCCGCGCATCGCGCTCGCGCAAGCGGCGGGACTCAAGACCAATCGCGGCATCGTCGTCGACCGCCATCTCGCAACGAGCGGCCCGGACGTCTATGCCCTGGGCGACTGCGCCGAAGTCGCCGGACTCGTGCTGCCGTACGTGATGCCCATCATGCACTCCGCGCGCGCGCTCGCCGCCACGCTTGCCGGCAAGCCTACGCCGGTCGCTTACCCGGCCATGCCCGTCCTCGTGAAAACACCGGCATGTCCGACCATCATCTCGCCGCCGCCGGCCGGCGTCGAGGGCCAATGGGTCGTCACCGCCGATGCGGACGGCGTGAAATCGATATTCCAGGACGCTGCGGGAAAAATGTGGGGATTTGCGCTGAACGGCAAGGCGACGGCCGAGCGCGCGGCGCTCACGCCGCAACTGCCGCCGGTGCTGGCATAACGCCGACTAGCATTACCCGCCGTTGCGGGTAATGCTAGTCGGCGAAAAGTCGTTTCAGGAGTTCCTCGCGGTCGATTTCCAGATGCGCTGCAACGTCGGCGAGTATTGCCGAAAGCGTACCGATCCGCAGCGATGCGTGACTGGGTATGGTTATGTGGTGCTCGCCACGCTGTTGGGTTGTGGCCCGCAGATGGCTACCCGTCTGCCGCGTCACTGCATAACCGTAAATTTTGAGTGCGCGAGCGAGGTCGGGACCCGACAAGTCGCGCGGCAACCTCATGCCGCAATAACTTCTTCCCGGACGAAATGCAGACGAATAACCTTGGGACCCACACCATTTTCGAAATGACACCGTACGGCATCACGAACCTGCTGGTGCAGGTTTTCAAC
The DNA here is from genome assembly GCA_046596405.1 of Burkholderiales bacterium. GTDB lineage: Bacteria > Pseudomonadota > Gammaproteobacteria > Burkholderiales > SG8-41 > PALSA-1004. The sequence goes on along the minus strand of JBKJMN010000075.1, from coordinate 5,222 downwards.
AGTATCCGCCTCGGTAAAGATAGAAGCCCCCAAGGCGCGCGCAATTAAGCCGCCCTCAGGGGCATTTTCGACGACGAATATCAATTCGTTCAATGGTTGCTCTGCCTGCATGCGCCGAATATCGCAGAATGATTGCTTAAGGTCAAACCAAGGCGGCGAGACCGGTGAGGGGGGCCGTTCAACGTTTGCTCAATGCCCCGGCCAGCAGCGCGCGATCGCCTCTTCGATCCATGCGATTGCCGGGTCGAGCTTGCTGTAATGGATTGCAGCGCCGCCATTGCCCGAGTTGCCTTTGATCCGATGCAGTGCGGCCGAGCGCAGGTTCGCGTCGCTGACCGTGTAGCCTGCGCGCTCGAAGCGCTCGACTTCGATCGCGATTTCCTCGCGCGCGCCAGTGCGGAACCAGATCCACTGCGCGACGAAATCCTGCGCCAGTTTTTCAAGTTCGCGGAAGTCGGCCCCGGCGATCGGCTGCGCGGGCTCGATCGCGCGGTACTCGGGCGCGCCGTCCGGCGCAATGCGCCACGCGCGGCTCCATTCCGCCGCGCCTTCGGTCGTCGCGAGCTCGATCGCCGCTGACCCTGCGTCACGCGTGATGCAAAACAACGCATCCTGCGTGCCGCTGAGCACGTAGCCGCGGCACTCGTCGCGGCCGGTGCGGATCACGGCAATCGCGAGGGCGATGGAGCCGTCGGGCTGCGTGCGCAGGGCCACCTGGTAACCGGCGGCCGCGGACTCGACATTGTCGATCTTCTGATCGGCGAGCTTGCCGCGCGCGATGGTCGCCGTGCCGCGCACCCCGCTGCCGGCGTCGATCCATTCGACGGCGACGCTGAGCGCCGGAAAATCGGCGGACGCGAGCGCGAAGGGCGGAAAAGGAATGCCGCCTGCGACCTTGAGATCGTAATGCAACGCGCCGGGCGCATGCTGCTCGTCCACGACGTCCGTGATGCCGTGCTCGACGAACAGCAGCTTGAGACGCGCATCGAACGCGGCGAGCTGCGAACTTTCGCCACCGACCTTGAACACGACATGCGTGAGCGTGGCCGTCACGGCTGCCGCCGGACGCGAAAGCACGCGAGACCCGCCACGAGCGCGCACACGCCAATTGCGGCGAACGCGATGGCGTAACTGGCGCTGACCGCGACGATCGCCCAGTAAATAAACGGGCCGACCACGACGCCGAAGTACGTCATGCCCAGCGTCGCGCCGGTGGCCTGCGCGATGTCGCCCCCCGGCGCGATGCGCGCGACCTCGGCAACAAACACACCGTTCCAGCCGATCGCGCTCGCACCGAACACGACGGCGAGCCCCACTATGCCCGCGTACGGCCACTGCGCCGACACCTGGGTCATTACGAATGCGCACGCGGCCATCAGCACGCCGAGGGCGCCCAGCACCTTGCGCGCGTTGCCGACGTAATCGGCAACCGCCCCCCACACGATGCGGCCGACGATGCCCGCGATCATGGCCGCTGAAAACACCGCGCCGGCGGTCACGAGCGTCAAGCCTGCGCGCTCGGTCAGGAAGACCACCAGATAACTCGTGAAGCACATCTGGACTGCGGCGTACGCGAAGGAAATGAGCGCGATATCGCGCAACGCGGGTGCCGCGAACACGAGGCGCAGCAATGCCAGGTGTGAAACCCTGGCGGCATTGGCGGCGCGGTTGCGACCCGCGTCGTAATATTCGCGCCGCGGCTGCACCGCCAGCGAAGTCAGCACGCACAGGCCGGCGACCGTGAGCGCCGCGGCCCGCCAGCCAAAGGAGATGATCAACGCGGGCACGAGCGCGCCCGCAATCGCGCCGCCGAGCGGCACGCCGGTCTGGCGGATCGACATGATGATATTGCGCAGGCGGTCCGGCGCGCGCGTCGCCAGGATGGTCGAGCTCGCCGGTGTGACCGGCCCGTACCCGATCCCGAGCATGAACGCGCCGATCACGCACACCACCGGTGAAGCGACCGCAAACAGCGCGATGCCGCCGGCGCTCCACATCAACGCCTGCTGGCTCACGCGCAGCGGGCCGTGCCGCGCCACCAGCGCGCCGCCGCGCGGCGCCGACAGGCTCGCCGCCACGTACATCAGCGTGATCACGATGCCGATCGCGCTGGCGCTGACGCCGAGATCGGCCTGCGCGACCGGCGCCAGGATAGGCGGCGAAAACACCGCGACCGAGACGAGTGCCTGCACGAGCGTGGTCAGCGCAACCGCGACGACGAGCGCACGCGTATCAGCGGCGCTTGGGCCCCCTTCACTCTTCACTCTTCACTCTTCACCGTTGCGAAGCAACCAGCGCCTGACTGATATCCCACAAAATATCGTCGATATTTTCGATGCCGACCGACAGCCGGATCATGTCGGGAGTGACGCCCGCCTTGACCTGCTCATCTTCCGACAGCTGGCGGTGCGTCGTCGATGCCGGATGGATCACCAGCGTCTTCGCGTCACCGACGTTCGCGAGATGGCTCATGAACTGCGCCGCCTCGATGAATTTGACGCCCGCCGCGGCACCGCCCTTGATGCCGAAGGTCATGACCGCGCTCGCACCCTTCGGCAGATACTTCTGCGCGAGTGCATAGTACTTGCTGCTTTTCAGGCCCGGATAATTGACCCACGACACGCGTGGATGAGATTCGAGAAACTGCGCGACCGCGAGTGCGTTCTGGCAATGGCGGTCCATGCGCACATGCAGCGTCTCGAGTCCTTGCAGGAGCATGAACGCGTTGAACGGCGACAGCGCCGCACCGAGCGTGCGCAGCGTTTCCATGCGCGCCTTCATTGTGTAGCCGAAGTCGCCGAACGTCTCGTAGAAGCGCACGCCGTGATAGCCGCGCGATGGCTCGATCATCTCGGGGAAATTTCCGTTGTCCCAGGGAAACCTGCCGGATTCGACGATGACGCCGCCCATCGTGGTGCCATGACCGCCGATGTATTTGGTCGCCGAATGCACGACGATGTCGGCGCCGAACTCGATCGGTCGGCACAGATACGGCGATGCAAACGTGTTGTCGATCATCAGCGGAATACCCGCGTCGTGCGCGATCTTCGCGATCGGCTCGATGTCGAGCACGTTGATTTGCGGATTGCCGATGGTTTCGGCGTACAGGAATTTCGTCTTCTTCGTGATTGCTTTCCTGAAATTCTCGGGATCGTCCGGATTGACGAACGTCGTGTTGATGCCAAGTTTGCGCAAATTGACTTCGAACAGCGCGTAGGTGCCGCCGTAAAGCGTGCTCGCCGACACGATTTCATCACCCTGGCTGCAGAGCGTGAGCACCGCGGTCGTTTCAGCGGCCTGCCCGGTGGCCAGCGCGAGGCCCGCGCGCCCGCCCTCAAGCGCCGCGACGCGTTCTTCGAACACCGCGGTCGTCGGATTCGATATGCGAGTGTAGACGTTGCCGAACGTCTGCAGGTTGAAAAGGCTCGCCGCGTGATCGGCGCTGTCAAACACGTACGAGGTCGTCTGGTAGATCGGCACCGCGCGCGCGCCGGTCGCCGCATCGGGCAATTGCCCGGCGTGCAGGCACAGCGTCTCTATTTCGAATTTACGGTCAGGCATGGGCGAGGCGCTCAAGGTTTGCGAAGCGGACGGCGTTTCCGGCGTACCCGGTATGTGCCCCGCGCCTGCTCCGCGCGGACGCGAAACGGCGAACGTATATTGAGCGTCGAATCGATCATCTTCCCGTGATGCATGTCTTCGGAATAAAGCACTTCAGCGCCGGCCGCCAGCGCCGTCGCGATGATCTGACTGTCGAAGAAGCTGTAGCGATAAGTTTGCATGATCCGCAACGCGTCAAGCACGATGGCCGGCGTCACGGTCACCACCTCGCAACTTGCCGCGATGCTGGCGATCCGACTGCGCGCCATGTCCGGAGCGAAACCGAAGCGCCGCGTCATCACGTTGGCAAGTTCCGAAAGCACCTGCGTACTAATCAGGGCGCCGTCCGCCGCGGTCAGTGCGCGCGCGGCAGCGCGCTTCGCCGGTTCGTGTTCGGCAAACGCGTAGACCAGCACGTTTGTATCGACAAAAAAGCCTGCCATTACTCCTCGTCAGCGCGCATTCGCATCGTCGCGATCAAACCTGAACTGCCGGATGTCCGCGAGTTGTTCGCCCCATTCGATCGAACGCTTGCGGACCGCGAGCCGCTGATATTCATGCTCCGCGACCAGCCGCGCAACTACCTCACCGCGCCGCGTGATCCGCACCTCGCCGGCGCGCTCCGCTTCATGAACGATGGCTGGCAGCTTCTGCCGCGCTTCGGCGATTGAATATTTCCCCGTCACGACTGCCTCCCGATAGTAATCTGGATAGCTATCTTAGCGGACTCTGGGCACGAATAAAAGCGTTCGTTCCTCTCGCCGCGCTTTACTCACGAACCGATAAATTTCACGAACACCATCGCGGACCACGGATTGGCCACATACAAAGCGGCGGGCACCACGCCGAGCAGGCATTTCGGACCTTTGAAGTCGGCGTAGTAACCGACCACGCATGCCGCGAGGCCGCCGATCGCGAGCCACCAGCCGGCGATAAATCCGCCGGCCTGCACGCCGTTGCGCTGCGTGTAGAGTTGGCTTGCATGCGCAGGGACGTCCGGCACGTACAGAGCCGCGTAGACCAGCGTCGCGATAAAAATCACCCAGGCGACGAGACCCGCCACGAGTCCCCACGTCACATATCGGCCGCATTCGAAAATTTTCATCGCCTCCCCCTTTGCGCGGGCTCACGTCCGGGTGCGATCCTCAACCCGCCGCGCTATACATATACGCTGCTCAATAAATCAGGTACTGCGGTCGTTTGCCGGAAATCACGCCGGTGTTCACGCCCGCCCAGCTCAGCCCGCCGAACAAACGCGCGTATTCTATTTTCACGCAGCGGTCCATCACGACGTCGAGCCCCGCCTTGCGCGCCGCGTCGGCCGCTGCCTCGTTGATGACCCCGATCTGCATCCACAGCGCCTTTGCGCCGATAGCGATCGCATCCGCGGCGAGCGGCCCGATTTCCGCGCTTTTGCGGAAGCAGTCGACCATGTCGACGTGCTCCGGAATATCGCGCAGCGCCGGGTAGCATTTCTGGCCAAGCACCTCTGTATAGGACGGGTTTACCGGGATCACGCGATAGCCGTGATCGAGCATGTACTTCGCCGCGAAAAAGCTCGGCCGATACCAGTTCGCCGACAGGCCGACCATGGCAATCACATGGTTGTCCTTAAGGATGCG
>JBKJMN010000422.1:0-2844 GCA_046596405.1 Burkholderiales bacterium | reverse complement strand
ACCAAAATGTGCGGCCGGTCAAGAACGAAGCGGAACTGCTTGACGTTCTTGAAGCAGCCTGGTGAATCGCCTGCTATGCCGTAATGTACATTTCGCCGTGATGTAGATTTCCAGCACCATCGCCGCACGCGCTTAAACGGGGCAGGTGGCAAGAACTGAAAAGGAGCGCATGAAAACTGACTTGCAACAGCGAATCGCCGGCGCACTGGCGGCAGGAGTTGCGCTGCTGGGCCTGTATGCCGGCCTGTATGCCACAAAAGCCGCCGCTCAAACAGTCGACGCGGCCAGGTTTCCGGCGAAGCCCATCCGCATGATCGTGCCGTTCCCGCCGGGCGGCAGCAACGACATCCTGGGGCGCTTTCTCGCCCAGAAAATGACCGAGCGGCTCGGGCAGCAGACGATAGTTGACAACCGCCCGGGCGCCGACGGCATCATCGGCACCGAAGTGGCCGTGCGCGCGCCAGCGGACGGATATACGATCCTCATTGTATCGACGACCTATACGATGAACCCGGCGATACACAAGCTGCCCTACGATCCCATTAATTCGCTTACGCCGATAGCGCTGATCGCGTCCGGCGGGAATGTGCTGGCAAGCAATCCAAGCCTCCCGGTTAATTCGGTGAAGGACCTCATCGCGCTCGCCAAGGCCAAGCCGGAACAAGTCCGCTACGCATCATCCGGCATCGGCGGCTTCAATCATTTCGGCGGCGAGCTGTTCAACACACTGGCGAGCGTGAAGCTGGTGCACATCCCTTACAAGGGCGGCGGTCCCGCGATGCTCGACGTCATGAGCGGGCAGGTGGAGATTCTGTTCGGCACGTTAATTCAGGCGCTGCCTCACATTCGGTCGGGAAAACTGAAGCCGCTCGGTGTCGGGTCTGCAAAGCGCTCGCCGCTGCTGCCGCAAGTGGCAACCATTGCGGAAGGCGGCGTGCCGGGCTACGACGGCAGCATCTGGTGGGGCGTATTGGGTCCTGCAGGCATTCCGGGGATGATAGTAACCAGGCTCAACGCGGAGATCGGCGCCATTCTTCGCGACCCCGACATGGCCAAACGGCTGGTGGCCGAAGCCGCTGAGCCGGTAATCGCTACGCCGGAGGCATTCGCAAGTTTGATTGTCAATGACATCGGCAAGTGGGCTCGCATCGCCAGGCAGGCTGGACTGCGTACCGAATAGCACGCACTATCACCGACGCAATCCGGGAGAACTCATGGCCTCGAACATAAGCGCAATCGCCACCCGGGAGCACACGCTCGACGCATTCATAGAGCAATCGCGGCTGCTGCGCTGGGATCACGTTGCGCAATCGACGCGAGCGAGCGTGAAACGCGAACTGCTCGATTATTTTGGCGCAGCGATTGCAGGCCGCGCGGCCGCCGGCCTGCCGGCATGGCTCAAGGTTCTGATCGACTTCGGCGGCAGACCGGACGCGCGCGTCATCGGCGGCCCGCGCGTGCCGGCACCCGTCGCCGCATTATGTAACGGCTATTTCGGTCATGTGCTCGAGTTCGACGACACTCACGACGAAGCGGTGCTGCATGCTGGCTCGGCCGCCATACCCGCCGCGTTCGCCGCGGCGGGCCTGCGCGGTGAGGTGAGCGGAAAAGAGTTATGCGAGGCAGTGCTGCTAGGTGTGGAGCTCACGTGTCGACTCGGCGTCGCGACGCGGCTGAATCTCGTCGAGGGGGGCTGGATTTATACAGCACTCTTCGGGCACTTCGGCGCAACGCTGGCCGCCGCGCGCATTATCGATCACCGCCCTCAAGTGCTGCGCAATGCTTTCGGCATTGTCTACTGCCTGGCGAGCGGCAATCACCAGTCGACGCGCGAAGGCGCGCCGACCAAGCACGTGCAGCCGGGGTTTGCCGCCTCCAATGCGATCACCGCCGCGCTCATGGCGAGCGGCGGTCTTAATGGCGTCAGGCAGCCGCTGACCGGCGAGGACGGCCTGGCCCGCGTCTATCTGCACGAATTATTCGATCCCGCGCGCGCAATCCGCGACTTGGGCACGCATTACGAGTTCGATCGCCTTTCGATCAAACCCTATCCGACTTGCCGTCTGACGCACCCCGCGATCAGCGCTGCGCTCGAACTGCGAACGCAACTCGGCGGCGATGCCGACCAGATCGAGCGCGTGGAGTTGCTTATCGGACCGCAAGCGTACGACGTCGTCGGTCGCGATATCCCCGCGCGCCGCACGCCCACAACATGGGTTGCTGCACAGTTCAGCGTGTACTGGGCCGTCGCGGTCGCGCTCGTCTATGGCGAACTGACGCCGCGACAACTTTCCGCAGAAATCCCGCCTTCGCCCAAGGTCCTCGACGTCATAAACAGAATCGGCGCCGCTGCCGACCCGGGCGCCGGCGAGCGCGATATCGGTGGCTGCACACTGCGCGCCTATGGCCCGTTCGGCGAGCGTGAAGTTCGGCAGACGAACGCCAAAGGTCATCCCGACCATCCGCTGACCGACGACGAACTACTGGCCAAATTCAAGGCGAACCTTCGCTATGCGAACGTAGCGGAGAAGCAGGCGATCGAACTCGCGCAGTGCATCATGGAAATCGATGGCATGGCGGACGTGCGGCCGCTTGCGGATGCGATTGCCGGCGCCGTCGCAAGCTGACCCGCTGGCCGCGCAACCGGTAGTCCATCCGCGCGCGGTCGGCGTCCTCGACATGCGGATGCGCTAGCGCAGCCAGAAAAAATCCCGGGCAATCCCGGGATTTTTTTAAGCGCGGCCCGCGTTGCTCAATACGTCGGCCTGGGCCGCAGATATTTTTCGCGGTCCATCGAATGAATCTCGAATTTTTTGACCTCGGTGCCCTTGAGCACGTCGAGCA